>NZ_JACJNU010000041.1:0-91117 GCF_014849525.1 Microcoleus sp. FACHB-SPT15
TCTGGCTTTCATCGACTACTTTAACCGAACGATGGCTAAACCATTTCAATGGAAGTTCAAGGGTTACCCAGTACCGGGCTGAAGTGGTTAGTTACTTCTGCCGGGATGCACTATATAGATCGTTCCCTCGATTGATGAGTGAGAACAACCGAGAAGACAAAGCATATTGTGGAGTATTTTGTTTGATGAGCTTCAGGAAAAGAAACTCACTACCATTACTCAGAAAACCAAACGTAGGTTTATCCGTATTAGGACTTCCCATCATATAAAATAACGTTTGCGGTAGCGCTTCCAAGACGTTAAACCGTTTACGTTTCGATTCAATCGTCGTTACCCACAATTGTTGATGTAAAACCAGCACATCAATCCTCCCCCGCACGATTTCCTCTTTATCCTCAACAACGATTTCCACCTGCTTTTCCGCAACAGGACGAAACGGATAACTATAAAAACCAGCCAGCGATAACAAAGGAGACAGCACCACCATTTTCACAATCTCTTCATGCATGGGGTACTCTGCCAAATAAAGAAAATTAGCCTTCACTCGATCTAGCCATTCCTTCTCAGCCTCCGTCAAAGATGGCAAATCCCCCTGCCACTCCTGAAAAAATAGCTCATCGTCTACCTGCTGAAGGTTAAATTTCTCTTTAACATCATGCAGAGTGAGTTCGCTTGCTTGAATGACTTGTACCATAACCGTTTGTGCTGGTTTACCTTTGTAGTTCAAGTATAAAAGCGATCGCATTCTCTCCCAACCAAGCTTATTTAGCTCAACTAACCCTCAGCCTTTGTTAACCGCCCTAACCTCCCTTCATAAGCAAGAAATATAAGAATTAACCTATATTCTTGGGAAGCCATATTCCTTTCCACATCTTGTTCCCCCCTTTTTAAGGGGGGTTAGGGGGGTAAACAAAAGCCGAATTAACTGCTACTCCGCATCATAACGAAGTTTAAGATATCGCCTTTGCAAATTGACCGTATCGGATAAATCATTGAGGCTATAAATTACCCCAGCAAGAGACTGCCTGAATCGTTCATCATCTGTAAGTTCTGAAAGTTCAGACAAGAAAGTTAGCTCAGCTTCAATGATTTTTGAATTGTAAATAAAATTATAGGCAAAGGCATAATTTTATTGAAAATAACTAATACATTGTCTTAACTGAATAAGCTTTTAAATTCATCAATAACGGCGACAAGCCAAACCCATACAGGTGCATCCCAATGCATACATAAATAAATAGTATTTTCTTGTGAGGTGGGCAGGATGCCCGCCCTAATACGGGGCGTGTCGCCTAGCCCACAAGAATGTATTTGCACATTTAGGATGCACCTAACCCATAAAACAAAGCAGAGACGTTCCGGCGGAACGTCTCTACGACTCAAAAAGGTTTGGTATGAACTATTACTTTTACCTTAAGCCAAATGATACTAGCTTAAGGTGCTTGCCAGATTCGTTCGTGGTAGTGTTCTAAATCAGCATAGGGGTCTGTCGCCTCGTGAGAGTGTCCGTGATGATGGTGATGTCCATGATCATCAGCATGATCATGAGAATGTCCGTGGGTAACACCCTTACTAACGGCAGCCTGCCGGAATTTGCACATCTCACAATTCATTTGCACCTGTCCGAGTTGCGTCTCAATTTCCCGATCTCGCAAAATTGAGAGTAACTGAGGTTGAATCCCCATTTCTGGCAAACACGTCATCGAAATTTCTGGATATTGCTCTTGCTGCTGGGCAGTAATATCAAAAATCTTTTTGACTAAACTGCCAGTAAAGAGGAAGTACGGCAGAACAATAATCCGCTTCGGTTCATAGAGTCGCGCACGACGGAAGCCTTCTTCCAATCGAGGATGGGTAATGCCAATAAAGCAAGTTTCAACGGTTTTGTAACCGCTTCCTTCCCAGAGCATTCGAGCCATTTTATAGACATCACCATTGGCATCAGGGTCGCTGGAACCCCGACCGACGAATAGTAATACTGTGTCCTGTCGATTGTGGATTTTGAACTGTTCTTGGGATTCGGAGTCGCTGAGAGGCTGGTCAAGTTTGCTCATGCGATCGCGCCATAAATCCAAGATTCCTGGAGTAATCCCAAAATGACGCCCGTAGTGAAACCTCACCTGTGGATGCCTTACTCTTGCCCGATCTAACTCATTGGTGACATCAAACTTATTGTGCCGTGCGGCAAATAGCAGAATTGGTAAGGCAGAGAGTTCGGTATAACCCTGTTCCACACACTGGTCTACCCCTTCCTGAATTGTTGGCGCCGTCAGTTCTAGAAAACAAGGCACAACGGGTCGCGAGGAGTCCAAGGCTTGATAAACTTTGGCAAAATCTAGAAAAGTCTGACGCCCTTCCTCGTCTCTAGTACCATGACCAATCATCAACAACGGGCGTTGCAGAGGGAGTGGTGGCAACAATAGTGGCTCAGTGCTGAAATCGGTTGAATTGAAAGTAGGCATTAACTTCAAAGCTCCCTTCCCGTGCAAGGCGGGAAATAGAGTGGATAGGCAACATATAGGCGTTCTGGCTTAAGGTGGCACGACTTGAGGTAAGGCAAGAAACCGAGCCTCAACATCGCTCACCGACCTTTACAGCTGCCGCACAGCCCCGGACTTACACCGGTGTTTCCCTATGTTGTTGCGGTTCACTTGTGCCTTGATATATTAGCTGAAAAGACTCGAATGTAATATGCAGGGGAGGGGCTTTCTCATTTAAAACAGCCTATTTAGGTATTGTTAGATTAATTTCGTCAAAGCTATGAACGATGTAATCAATAATTTTATTGAAGAGCTAGCAAGTTTCAAATCATCAAGTAACTTATTTAATCAATACTCCTATGAACTCAATGTAAATTCGATAAGGAGAAACAACTTATTTCTCTATCTCCAACAGATGGCAAATTTGAAGCCTAAGATGCTACTGGTTGGAGAAGCCTCTGGATATCGAGGATGTCGCTTAACAGGTGTACCGTTTACTAGTGAATATATTTTGTTAAACGGACTGGAGCCGATTGGCTTATTTGGAGAGCGTTGGGGGTATCAAAAAACTGATGAATTTGAAAAACTTTGGAAGGAAGCTAGCGCCAGCATTGTTTGGGAAACCCTAGTAAAAGGTTTGTATATTCCTTTGATTTGGAATGCAGTTCCGTTTCATCCTTTCCAAGAGGAAAACCCCTTGTCTAACCGCAAGCCAACAAAAACTGAAATAGCTATGATGGGCAAAGTCTTTTTAGAAGAGTTAATCCAGCTATTTGATATCAAAATCATTATCGCTGTCGGAAATATTGCGGAATCAACACTTAAAACGATGGGACTCGCCTGTCAGAAGGTGCGACACCCATCCTATGGCGGTAAAACGATGTTTATCAACGGCATCCGGGAGTTATTAGCATCTTAAGCTGAATGGCGCTGACTTAAGCGAAAAATAGTCGTCTGCGATCAAACCCAGATTGGGGGACGTTGCCCCCCAAACCCCCCACTGGGGGCGGCGCTCTGCCCCCAGTCCCCCTGCACAAGGTGTTATTGGTACTCATCTAAGCGGAAAATAGCAGGGAGGTAGAGGAGGTTGTTGGAGCAAGCTTTCTTTCGAGCAATTCCTTTTTTTCAAATTTACCCGGATAGCTATTGCCTTCCTAGGAATAGAGAAGTGGTAGATGCACCCTGATAATTTAAACCCCCGCCTATTCTAGGTTGGGGGTTTTCTCTTACCACTTTGTCCGTGACGGCGAATTTCGTGGGTTGTACAAAAATCTGTGTAATAGAATACTTTTTGAAAAATATTCTGTAAATTTCGCTACGGTTAAGTAAATTTTATGTAGCATGAAATTAGATGACACAGAGGGAGGGTGGCTGCTAGCTCAGGAGGCATGACTTTGAGGAGGATGCCATAGCTGATCTAGTTCAGTCCAACATTTTGATATGAGTATGCACGAAGCTAGACGCACCAGAACATCTGATTTATGTCGATCAAAGAAAGCTGAGGCGAGAGTGGAAGCCTTAGTAAGCCAAGATCCAGATCCATTGACAGCGGTTCTCCTGATTCTTTTTAGTTCCTTTGCGGTAGGGCTAATCCCTATCATGTATGGTCTTAACTTGGAACAGATACAACCTCAAGCTGAGACAAGTCTTACACAGGAAGGTTTGTGGGGGACTTTTGGAGAGCATGATTAGAACAAATAAAGACGTGCCTTGGCACGTCTCTATTTCTAGATAAAGGTTTTTCTGACTTCAGCAGTGGGTTTAAGCTGAAGCTGATTCAGGAGTGATCTGGATAGGAATACCCTTATCTGCCGGAATGAAACTACGCGATCGCTGAGTCTTAATCAGCGATACTTGGGTGGTCAACAGAAAACTCGTAAAACTGGCAATGACAATCACAGGTACCATCGCGGTGTCAGAAAGTACGCTAAGAATTACAGTGGTACTGACAGGTGTTTTCGTCACTGCAACATTCACCGCCGCCATCAGGCAGATCATGCCAATTGTTGGATGAATCTGGGGAACAGCTAAAGAAATCGCCAAGCCAACTGCTGCACCAATGTAAAAAAGTGGGAAGATGAATCCTCCCCGAAACCCGGAGTGTAAGGTACAACAGACCGCTAGCATTTTAGCGCCTGCGATCATTAGCAACATCGTCATCCCAAACGTAGAACCTGTCTGGACAATGGTTTGAATCTCTTTTTCGCCGAAAAATAGTGTTTGGGGAAAGACTAAAGCAATCAACCCAATCGATAAGCCTCCGAGAGTGGCAAGTAGAATCCGGCGGTGTTCAAGATACTCACTCAATTGCCCAACAACGCGGAACAAAACAATAAAAATAACAGCAATCAATGCCCCTACTGCCCCAAGTACTGCCCCCTGCACTAAATTTGTCAGCGAGAGTGGAGGAATCGCGGCAAAGTGATACATTCCACCGATCGTCAACCCAGTATTGAAACGAAACACAAAAAAGCTCAAAATTGCTGCAAGCACGGCTGGGATGATCGCTTCATAATATTCCAGTCCTCGACGATGAGGAATTTCTAGAGCAAACAGTGCACCACCAAGGGGCGCACCAAAGAATGCCCCCAATGCCGCACTCATTCCGCAGAACGTCAGGACACGAGTTGTTGTGAGAGTAAGCTTAAGCTTCTTACCCAGCCAGCCGCCAAAACTACCATTAATTTGCACAAGTGGCGCTTCGGGACCTGCACTGCCACCGGCGGCAATTGAAACGAGTGAAGCAACAATCATCGCTGGGGTTTGGCGTAGAGAAATGCGACCTGGATCATGTACCTGATCAACGACAAAGGCAACTTCACCTGGAAGCCCCATAAAGTAAAGTGTGACACCCACTAACAAGCCACCAATAGTAGTGGCAATCCAGAGGTAATTCCAGGAGGGAAACTTGGCGGGAAAGTAGGGTTCGAGAAAGTCTGGAAGTGTGTGCCAGACAAAATGTAGGCTGGCTTCCAGCACATAGTAATAAGCTGTGGCAACTAATCCTCCGGCGATGCCAATAACTACGGCACAGAGAATCATTTGCTGATAGCTAAGCTCATCCCCGCTATTCGGTTGGCTTGGTAGTTCATCAGAATTATCAGGAGTAGACGTGCTTACTTGAGTCGGAGTCGTTGACGACATGAAATCTTCTCAACTTAACTAGCCGTATTAAACTGATACAGGTGGAGAGATAGGCTGGAATTGACTAGGTTCGAGGCGATACTCAGAATCAACCAATTCAGCAGAAATTGGCACCAGTTGCACCGCACAAGCTTTTAATTCCGGTTGCTGCGACTCTGGACAGGATACGGGGTGAGTCAGGGCATTCGCTTCAGCTTTATCTGCCCAAAGTCCGCCCCAGTGCATTGGGACAAAGACTGTACCAGGGGTAATTGCCTTGGTAATAGTAGCGGGAAATCGAGAAAATCCCCGACGAGATCGCACTTCCACCCAATCATTCTCATGAATCCCCAATTGCTTGGCATCACGAGGATGAATCTCAATAAAGGGCTGGGGATGCATCTGTTGAATTTTATCAATTCGACCTGTCCGCGTTAGAGTATGCCAGTGTCCGTAGAGTCTGCCACTAGTTAGAACAAAGGGATATTCTGGATTGGGTGGTTCAGCCAAGCCTTTGGAATGATAGGCAACAAAGCGAGCGCGTCCATCTGGTGTTGGGAATTGTAGATTGGTATAAAGCCTTTTGGCTTTTGAATCCCGACTGCCTTTTTCAGGACAGGGCCACTGAATGGGGCCTTCCGTTTTCAGACGCTCATGGCTAATGCCACTATGGTCACAGATGCGATCGCGTGTTAATTGCACAAATTCGGCGTAAACTTCAGCAGAGTTACTAAACGTAAACTGTTCAGTAAAGCCTAAGCGACGACCCACTTCGGCAAAAATCTCCCAATCTGCCTTTGCCATTCCCGGCGGGGTACGGAAAGCGCTTGCAAGGGTGACCATCCGCTCAGAGTTAGTCATCGTCCCCGTTTTCTCGCCCCACTGAGCAGCAGGGAGTAGGACATGAGCATAAGCAGCGGTTTCCGTGGGGTAGTAAGCGTCTTGGTATACCGTAAAAGGCGATCGCAGTAAAGCCGCTTTCGTGCGCTCCAAATCCGGCATACTCACCGCTGGATTAGTCGCCGCAATCCAAAGAAACCCCACATCTCCTGTTTCCAAACCCGTAATAGTCTCCCAAGCTGTGCGACCGGGATACGGTGAAATTTGCCCTGAGGGAATACCCCAAAACTGCTCAACTTCTGCTCGATGCTGAGAATTGGTGACGTAACGGTAACCCGGTAACAGGTGACATAATCCCCCAACTTCCCGTCCTCCCATCGCGTTTGGCTGTCCTGTGAGAGAAAATGGTCCAGCACCAGGCTTGCCAATCTGAGCGGTCATCAGATGTAAATTAATCAGACTGCATACCTTTGCCGTGCCTTCTGAGGACTGGTTCAAACCCATTGTCCACATTGAGAGAACTCGCTCTGACTCTGCCCAATAACGTGCGGCGGTTTCGAGTTCACGAACGGAAATCCCGCAGGCTTTTGCGACTAACTGGGGTGGGTAGTGCTGGATTACTTCAGTTAAAGCCGAAAACTGGCTTGTACAATCTTCAATAAAGTCTGTATTAAACTTGCCCCAACGCAATAGTAGATGGGCAATGCCATTGAATAAATCAATATCTGTACCGGGTTGAATCGCTAAATGTAAATCTGCTGCCTCAGCCGTCGTGGTGCGACGGGGATCGACCACAATCAGTTTGACATGGCGGTTCTTTTTGTGGTGTTTCTGGAAGCGGTTGAAGATAATCGGATGACACTCAGCCGCGTTGGAGCCGACAATAAACGCACAGTCCGTTAGTTCTAAATCTTCATAGCAACAGGGGGGCCCATCGGAACCCAGGCTGTTAATATACCCCTTTGTGGCGGAAGCCATGCATAAGCGGGAGTTGGTATCAAAGTTATTGGTGCCGAGGAAACCTCTGAAGAGTTTTTGGGCGAGGTAGTAATCCTCTGTAAGGTGTTGACCGGAACCATAGAAGCACAAAGCGTCTGCGCCAGAGGTAGCACAAACGGTTTGGATACGACTGACAACACGCTCAAAGGCTTCGTCCCAACTTGCCCGTCGAAACGGCTCATCAAGCGAGTCACGAACCATTGGGTAAAGAAGTCGGTCTTTATTGATGGATTCAGTAACCGTAGCTCCTTTAACACAAACCATACCTTGACTTGAGGGATGGTTGCGATCGCCTTTTACCTTCCAGATTGGAGTCCCCTGGCTGTCACGGTTTGTGGCGTGACCGCGTTGCGCTGGAGGCAAAACCTCCAATCCACAGCCCACGCCGCAGTATGGACAGACTGTTTTTATTGAATCAGTCATAAGCCGTTATCTCGTCGTAGTTGCCTATCGGATGACCAAGAAGAATTCAGGAGTTCATCCCAAGTTGCAGTCAGTGGTGAGCTTTGAGCGGATAGCTTGTACCCAGGAATTCTATTTGAATGCAACTTGGTATCAGAATTAGAAGGATTTCAGCCAATTGAAATGGTCTTTAGCGATGTGATGTGGGAACTTAAGTTCCTGGTAGATTGCTGGATTAAGGGGAATTGGACTCTCATCGCTCTTGTCTTTCTGCTAGTGCTGGTGGGGCTGATGCTGCCATTTCTACTTCTTCTGCGTCATGAGAGCCTTCAGGTTCCTTAAGAATGAACGCGCAAAGGCTTGCAGCAATCAAGCCAACAACCCCTAGCATCTGGAAAAAGATTTTGTCTCCCACAGCCCCCTGCGGTAAAAGACTGTAGATAGTCAGGTAAGCCACCGCTCCCACATTCCCGAAAGCCCCGACATTTCCAGCAATCTGACCCGTCACTCGCCGTTTAATCAAAGGAACAATCGCGTAAGTTGCCCCTTCTGCTGCCATCACAAAGAAGGAGGCAACCATCGTCATCAGTACAACAACAGCAAGGGCAATATTGCCACCTAGACTGCTAAATACGAGATAACCGATTCCGGTACCTGCCAGCGTTGCCGATAATGTCCACTTCCGGCTGCCGATTTTGTCAGAAAGGAAGCCACCTCCCGGACGGGCAACCAAATTCATGAAGGCATAAGTTCCCGCCACTGCCCCTGCCAGTGCGGCTGTTAGTCCAAAACTCCGTTGAAAAAACGTAGGAAGCATGGAAACAACAGCGAGTTCCGAACCGAAACAAGCAAAGTAAGCCATCTCACAAGTTGCCACTTGGGAAAACCGATAGCGGTCTTCAGGAGGATAGCGTTTTCTCCCTGTCATCAATGCCTGGTTCGCCTTCCAAATGTTGTAAGTCTGGAAAGCATATAAACACACCAGCAAAAACCAGATGATGTATAGCTGAGTCGCGTTAATGAAGTTGACTTTGTTTAAGCGCCAAGCAATCACACCTAAAATCCCGACTAAGGGGATGTTCATCAGCAGCAGAAACCAGAAATCTTTTTGAGTTGTAACTTCCATCCCCGCGCTACTTTCAGGTCGTTCATAAACCTTACCGGGAGGCGTATCTTGAACGTTGAAGAAGTAGACTATGCCATAGACAGCAGCAATAATTCCGGTAAATGCGATCGCAAATCGCCAGTTCACTTGACCCGCCGCCAGGAAAGCGGTTGCTGCCGCAATCGTCGGTAAAGTAAATGCCGCCCCCGCAGAACCAAAGTTTCCCCAACCGCCATAGATACCTTCTGCTAAACCAATTTCTCTGGAGGGAAACCACTCCGCCACCATCCGGATACCAATTACAAACCCACACCCGACAATACTCAAAGCCAAGCGACTGTAGACTAACTGGCTAAAGTTTTGGGCTAAAGCAAAGGCAAAACAAGGAATCGCCGCATAAACCAGGAGGCATGAGTAGGTAATCCGAGGACCAAAGCGGTCTAGAACCATACCCACAATAATCCGTGCCGGAACAGTAAGGGCAACATTACAGATAGCAAGCGTTCTTAGTTGACCTTCATTAAGTCCTAAGTCGTCTTTTACCGCCGTAGCAAAGGGGGCAAAATTAAACCAGATCACAAAGGTGAGAAAAAAAGCGAACCAGGTCAGGTGCAAGATGCGGTACCGACCGCTGAATGACCAAATTCCAGCCACGTTATACTCCTCTAATTAAATGGAACAAATGCGATCGCGCCTTGGGGTTGGCAAAGGCAATCACAACTTTTAACCCGTAAAGAGGGATGAAATTCAACCTGCAATACGAGTGTAGAGTTCTCCAAAAAATGCACCACTATTTAGACAGCCGCCGCCACTGCCTGCTGCCGAGGACTTGCCCCAAAATGATCCATCAGCAGTTCTCGCAAAAGCGGCTTTAGGTCATCGCAGGGAATCTTTTCCATCACCATGCTGCCCAAGTGAGCATCTTTACCTACTTTTCCACCCATCCAAATATCGACGGCTTCTACCATTTCCCCATCCTTACGGGCTTTTGTACCCATTAGACCAATATCAGCAACTTGAGGTTGACCACAGGAATTAGGGCAACCTGTCCAGTGAATTCGTACTGGACGCGGTAGAGATAACTCCTTTTCCAATTCCTTAATCATTGCGAGGGCACGGTTTTTCGTCTCAATAATCGCAAAACCACAAAATTCAGCACCTGTGCAAGAGACTAGCGCCCGTTCTAGGGGGTCAGGATTAATTGAGAAACGCTCTTGGAGAAGTGGTTCTGCGAGAAAGGCATCTAAACGAGAATCAGGAATATTCGGAATAATTAGGTTTTGCTCAACGGTGAAACGAAGTTCTCCACTGCCATAAACGTCAGCCATTCGAGCAAGTTCAAACATCTCCGGCGCATACAAGCGACCGATAGGAATGTGCAAACCGACGTAGTTTAAGCCGGGTTGTTTTTGCTTGTGAATACCAATGTGGTCACGTTTCTCCCAATCGATTTCGTCTTTCGGTGCGGCTTCTTGCAGAGAATAACCCAACTGCTTTTCTACCATGTCCCGAAACTTTTCGAGTCCCCACTCTTCAATCAGATACATTAAGCGTGTCTTCTGACGATTGCCTCTGTAACCGTGGTCGCTAAAGACTTCCAAAATCGCTTTGCTCAAAGCAACCACATCCTCAGGCGGTACCCATACATTCATGGGAATTGCCGCCGCTACACGCTTAGCTGAGAAGAAACCACCGACGATAACATTGAAGCCGAGGTAGCCATCTTTGTAGGCAGGAATAAAGGCAAGGTCGTTGATTTCGGCATGGACAGAGTTATCTCGACCACCTGTAATTGCAATGTTGAACTTCCGGGGTAGGTTAGAAAGCGCCGGATTTCCTTCGCCGTTGTTGGTAATCATGTCTTGGACATTGAAAACCAATCCCCGCGTATCAATCAACTCATCTGCATCTAAACCAGCTAGTGCATCTCCCGTAATGTTGCGAACATTGTCCATCCCAGACTGGACACTCGTCATTCCGGCTTTGCCTAAACGGTCGATAATATCGGCTATATTCTCAATCCGAATACCGCGCAGTTGGATATTTTGTCGAGTGGTTATATCGGCATTGCCCTGATCTTGAAAGCCTGCTGCTTGACAGTAACGCTGCACAATGTCAGCCAGTACCCGCATTTGATGACTGGTTAAAACACCATTAGGCATCCGCATCCGCAGCATAAATTTGCCAGGAGTAACGGTGCGATAGAAAAAACCCAACCATTTCAGCCCAAAATTGCGATCAAATTCATCCATCGCCTCCCAGCCGATTTGAGCAAAATGCTCTAGCTCTTGCCTTAGCTGTAAAGGATCTTTTTGGGCTTTTGATTTTTCAATTGGATTAAGTTTGTTTTTCTTATCTGCGTTTGTCATAAGCTTAACGAGTCTGTATAGTTACAGCCATCACATTCATGCACCATTACTCTGTCTTGTTTGGCACACAAAGAATTATTTCGTTTGTTAAGCTATTAACCTATGCGACTTAGTAAACTCAGTTCGTAAATTTCGCTACGGAAGTAGCTTCTTCTTTCTCCAATTTGTTCAAATCTATCTCTAGAGGTGTATTAGCTGAGTTTTTTTATTAGAATTTACGCCTTCTGGAGGATGCTCATAAAAAACCCTATTTGTGCGACCTCAATCGTTTTTATTAAGTAATGAAAAGTTTGCGCCCTGTTGGGCTTAAAGAGGGATATTTTACAAAAATGTTGTCTTAAATTAAGATGCTTTCTTGTCTAAGAATGGGAAAGCTTTTGTGTAATCTAAGTGTTTCTAGCGAACTACTACTTTTGTCATAAATTAGGGAAATTGGTTATCAAAAAAAGGGTAAAGGTAAGCGTATAATTGCTTTTCCTTTTACCCTTTTGCCGATAAGTTTATATTGTCAATTAAAAGCGTGATCGCACTTTTACCTGAGCGGTGGGCAAGGGGCAGTGACTAAATAACCACCCGCTTCGATTACGAAATCATCAAAGTCACTGTCTTTTCCAGGTCTGGGTAAACCATCATCATCCCAAGCAATACGGGTGCCAGTAATGCCGCCACGATTACCAGCATCCAAGGCTCCATCAAAGATAGCGGCTAAGTCACTTGTGGACAAAACAGTACGGCGAGTTTGCCCAGTGGCGCTAATAGACTCTAGGTAGAAGCCATAGCGAGTATTGGCTTCAAAGGTGAACTCGGTGAACTGATCTCGTACCGTTCCCCCCTGAATTGTCCCAAGAAAATCGACAGATGTGCCAATGTTGTTTTGTCCAGGAGAGGAAGGCTGAGGCTGTCCTGTGCCAGCCGTGTCATAAGGCTTAGTTTCGCTAAAGAGGACGGCAACGGGTTGATTTGTATCTAGATTGACGATGCCAATGCTTGATTGGTAGGCTCCGTGGGATGCGATGAATTCAAATTCGACTGTTGTATCTACCGGGAACTGAACAACTTGATTCCCAAAGGAGTCTTGTGCTTGCACGGGTGCAGCTAAGGAACCGACGAGTCCGGCTGCGATTGCTCCCGTTAGGAACTGAATTCCAGTGACGAACTGGCTCCTACGCTTGATCTGGTTCATTGTTTTATCACTTTTCCTCACTACAGGGTTGTTTGGCTACTTACACCCCGATTTTCTACCAAGTTAAAAGAGCGGGATTTGACCGTGAACGTTCCACGTCTTCGACAGTACGTCTCAAATTGTCGGCTTCTGCTCTTAAGGCTTCTAGCTGCCGACAGGCGGCGGGAAGGGCAGCCGTTTCTGTCCCAGGCTGTCGAGCATATCGACGGATCGTTGGGGTATTTTGTTCAGCTAGTGCGATCGCATTATTGCAAGCATCAAAGGCTTGCTCAGACTCCCGGTTAACCCGTGTGATATTTGCGATTAAGCCGTCAGGTAGCTCAGTATCTGTCTCAAAGATGGGGGCTGTGTTGTTCCAGATGTTGGTTCCTGTAATGTCAGAGTAGCTGTCAGCGCGAGCAGGCGCAGTACTGATCACTCCGGCAACCAAAGATAGACCAACAACCCAACCAATAGATTTAATTACGTGCATTCGATGTACTCCTCCTACTTAAAACCGAAATGCTGTGCCAGCGCCTAAGACAAATCGCGCTTCGTCACCCGCACCCGCCAAATCGCGCACAGCTGGAGTAATTACGAAGGGAATGTTTTTGAAGGGTGCGATGGAAAGACCCAAAGCTAAATCTTGTCCTGTCCACTCAGCGATAAAACTCACAGGTCGGACAACCCGGACAGCAACGTTCCCAAAAACGTTGATATTATTATCACCCGCGTCAACCGCTCCGTTTGACCGGAACTGTCCATCTCCAACACCAACTGTTACCGCCACACGGCTGAAGAATTGGTCAAGAGACTCTTGGGTGCGGAAGACTTTGGTAAGTACTCCATACTTGGATTGTTCAAAGTCGTTGCGACCAATATTCAAAAAGCCATTCCAGCCTAGAGCAATGGACGCATCTCGTCCGAATCGACGATGTAGCTTGGCATTAAAGCCACCTTCACCAAAATCCTCTTCTTCGGCGGTTTCTAGAGCATACGATAGCTCTAAGCCGACCGCTTCAGTCGCATCACCAATCCCAATTCCGATACCACCTGCGCCAACAGAACCCTCAT
The DNA here is from genome assembly GCF_014849525.1 of Microcoleus sp. FACHB-SPT15. NCBI lineage: Bacteria > Bacillati > Cyanobacteriota > Cyanophyceae > Oscillatoriales > Microcoleaceae > Microcoleus > Microcoleus sp. FACHB-SPT15. The sequence continues at coordinate 13,555 of NZ_JACJNU010000041.1, forward strand.
CTTCTCGCACGCTTTCTTGATAGCTGCCACTGAGAAAGACGGTGTTGTTGTCTGCGCCATAGCCAACAGGGATATAGATGCTCAATGCAGGTGAAGCGCCATATTCTTCATAGGGTTCTGGCACAACGATTTGAGGGATAGGTTGGGGACGTGGGCACTGACGCTCTGAGCGTTGAGCTAGCTGAGAGGGCGTTGAGCCATCCCCTAAGGTCGGAGGAACGACGGCTTGTGCAATACAGGTAGCACCAGCTTCCGGTTGTGCATCTGCAAGCAACTGGCTGGTGTTATTGCTTGATGACTGGGCAATAACGTCATCCGAACGAAGTGCCTCAGCCGTGGATACGGTTGCTGATGGGGGTTGTGCCGATGACGCAGATAGGTCAGCATCAGGATTCAATGACTCGCTAGCTGCCTTATCTGGGTTAAGTGCTTCAACCTTTGAGGCTTCTGCGACTACCTGGACTTGCCTACCAGCCACTACTTGTGAATTCTGAGTAGATAAAGAAGGCTCTAAGGGAGATTCTTCGTTAGAGTTGATTGCAACTGACTGTGAAAGATTTTGCTCTTCCAACTTGTCTGCTTGGGCAATCGGTTCAATTTTGCTTGCTGTAACAGTAGGGGTTACAACACTATCGTCTTGGGCAATGGGTTCTTGAGTAGAACCTTCAGAAATTGGATTGTTACTGGCTTGGGCTGACAGACCTCCAGCCAGGAGAACCATTAAAGTACAAATAGCAATGCTATGAAAACGCATAGATTCGCCTCACAAAACTCACACCATATCTATCGAGACGCACCTGTTTCCACGTAAACATATCCCTTCTGCCTCCGTCAATGTTACAGGGCTTTGTAGGCATTATCCGGACTAAATATTTACTAAAACTTCACCTGTAGATAAAAAATATTAAAGATTACATTATTTATCTATCTAATCTAGAGGGAATGGCACAGACTTTAGGGGAAAGGAGAAAGGTAAAAGGGAAAAACCTTTAACCTTTTTCCCCTGAGTGCTTACTACAAATTAAATACGTGGCAGTTTACAGGGGTTTATGTGTAGTTATAAGAGGTACAGTTTAATAACTGTCCTCTTTAATTCAGTACTTTTCAATTTAGGGAGTAAGCCAAGATTTAATAAGTAGCGTCATAGTAGATGTTGACTTAAGTAAAAGGCTATAGCAGCGCTACCAAGCGGAACGGTAAGATTATCAATGCCTAATTTAGAGAAGGCTTCTAAACCTGTAGCAACTAAGGCGATCGCAACAGGTATTAGCCACGTCTGCCAGATGTTGCCTTGAACACCAAAAAGAATCAGGCTGCTAACGAAAAAGCTAGTTAAAGCCATCGTTAGAGAGCCTTCCCAACTTTTTTTGATTCCCCAAACTTCGTAAGTATGTTGACCAAATTTCTGACCAATTAGGGCGGCAAGCCCATCTCCCCAAGTCATTACTAAAATACCAATAGCGGCATACTGGTAGTGTTGTGTCGGCCAAAACCAGGCAATGAGAATGCCGATACTGATAGCGTAGAAGAATGTACCCAAGCTTTTGCGCCCGACGCTGTTGATACCGGGCAAAAAAGGGATGTAAAAGGACAAAAGCGCGATCGCACCAGCAATGACTGAAGCCCAGATGCCTACCCAAGTCGGTAGTTTTAGCCACCAAGCCAGCAAAATTATATTGCCCGTACTAATGTGAACAACCTTTCGCACCAGTTCTGAATTCGCAGAGACACGGCGATAGATTGTTTCTGCTAACAGCACAACGACACCCAGAACCAGTACAACAATACCAACCTGGAGCCATAAATCTGGGATTGATTCTAACCAAGATATAGAGTGAAACAAGGACTATCGGGAAACGGAATATAAAACCTCTTTATCACTGTATCTAGATTTGGTTCCCAAAATGAAGATTTTACTCATTTGGTTAATTAAGGGCTACCGAGCTTTAATTTCTCCTCTATTTCCACCAGTCTGTCGATTTCAACCAACTTGTTCAAGCTATGCTATCCAAGCCATTGAACGATTTGGTTCCTGGCGCGGTAGTTGGCTTGCAGTGCGACGCATATCACGCTGTCATCCTTTTCATCCAGGCGGGTATGATCCAGTACCAGCCAAGCCAACTCCAAAAGAGGGGATTGGGGATTAGGCATTGGGAATTGGGAATTGGGAAAAACAACCAGTTTGCAATTGATATCTGAATCGCTACTTTAGCGACTAATAACCAACAACCAACAACCAACAACTAAATTATTCCAACCCAAACCAACCCAACTCCCCAAAATACAACTAGACCCCCTAGCGCCACCCAATCGCCCCATCGTAGCCGCAGTTGATGCCACTGCACTCGATGTTCATTGGGACTGGTAAAGCCGCGTACTGTCATTGCACTGGCAATTTGATCGGCTCGCAACAGAAGATTTTCGAGCAATCGTTCTGATACCATTAACCAAACCTGAAGGCTTTTACGGATACCTAACTTTTTCCAGTTAATCGCACGAGTGCTTACAGAACGAGCTAAATTCTGGACTTCTTCAAGCACTAGGGGAATAAACCGCAAAGAAAGGGTTAAGGTTAGGGCAATTTCAGTTACGGGTACATTCATCCGCCGTAAAGGTCGCATTAAGCTTTCTAATCCGGCAGTGATTTCTTCCGGTGCTGTTGTTAGTAGGAAGAGGTTGGTGCTGTAGATCAGGGTAAATAGAAGTGTACTGACTCGGACAGCCAGATCCAAAGACCGACGAGTGACTGTAACAGGGCCACGGTTGAAGACGACATAGTTATAGTCGGTAGGTTGCGGGAGGATAATCTCGCTTTGGGGTAGCCGTGGCTGATGATTAATAGAAAGAGCTTCAGGAGTAATTGCTGTTAGAACGAAGACAAAAAAAGCGAGGGTTAGCAGCCAACCCATTTGTTGACGCCACACCCGCAAGGGAATAGCGGCTGAGAGGGTGAGGAGAATCAAGAGAACGACTAGTGATATGCGCCAGTAGGGATTCGCCAAAATAGGAGCCACGAGAAAGCTCGTTAGCCAGATAAACTTTACCCTAGAGTCCAAGTAATGCAGCCAGGTTACTGGTTGTTCCAGGTATAGCCCTATCGGTAGCGATCGCAATAAATCCATTTTTGTCCTTTGTCAGTTCTCAATTGTCAGTTGTCTATTGCTGCTGACTCCTGACCTCTGACTGATCTTAAACGCGAGTGGCTCGGTTGGCACTGATATGGGCATCTCCAACCTCACGGACTTTCTTGCCGCGCCACAGCAAACGCAAGGGTGTTCCTGTAAAGCCTAACTGTTGGCGAAACTGACGCTCAACGTAGCGGCGGTAGTTGTCGTTAAACCGGGTTGGGTCATTGACAAATAGAGCAATGGTTGGCGGTTGGCTCTTTACCTGAGTACCGTAGTAAATTTTGCCTTGGCGTCCACTGCGGCTAGTCGGGGGGCTGTGCCAGCTCACAGCGTCTTGTAGCACTTCATTAATGACTGCAGTCGGCACGCGACGCTGGTGTTGTTCAAATGCCGTGTCAACCAAATCGAGAATCTTTTCTACCCGCTTGCCAGTTATAGCGCTGGTAAAAATCATTTCTGCCCAGTCGATAAAACTCAGCCGATCTTTGACGAGTTTTTCGTGTTCGTAGATTGTGTAGGAATCTTTATCCACTGCATCCCACTTGTTGACTACGATAACAGCGGCACGTCCTTCCTCTGCAATTCGACCAGCGAGTTTTTGGTCTTGTTCGGTGACACCATCAATGGCATCAATCACCAGTAAAACGATATCTGAACGGCGAATCGCTTTGAAGGCGCGATTAATCCCGAAGAATTCTGGCCCGTATTCAACGTTTTTCTTTTTACGAATTCCCGCTGTGTCAATCAGGCGATACGTTTTTGCCTCATCTCCATTTTCTGAGTTACCAGCACGCTTAACAACCATATCAATGGCATCGCGGGTTGTACCAGAAATTGGACTGACAATCGAGCGATTTTCGCCAGTGAGGGCGTTTAACAAGCTAGACTTACCAACATTTGGGCGTCCAACAATTGCAACTTTAATTTCTGGAGTTTCTGGCAGTGCATCGACAGTTGGCAGGTAAGAAATCAACTCATCAAGCAGTTCGCCAGTACCACCACCATGAATCCCAGAGACAGGGTAGGGTTCGCCTAAACCCAGTTCCCAAAACTCAGCGGCTTGGATCAAACCCTGTTGTGGCGATTCACATTTGTTGACAGCGAGGAGAACGGGCACTGATTGTTGACGCAGCCATTCTGCGATCGCTTCATCCGCCACCGCTAGTCCCTCCTGACCATCGACAACAAATATAGCAGCACTGGCTTCGGCTAGCGCTGCCATGGCTTGTTCCCGAATTAAAGGCAAAAATTCGGTATCATCATCAAAAACCAAACCACCCGTATCAACAACGAGGAACTCACGGTCTTGCCAGAAGGCAGAACGATAGGTGCGATCGCGTGTCACCCCTGGCTCGTCATGCACGATTGCATCGGTCACGCCCGCCAAACGATTGACCAGGGTAGATTTGCCCACATTTGGGCGTCCAATAACAGCAACAATTGGCAAAGGCATAACAGCATTCCTTGAGCAAGCAGGGGAACATCCCGAACACAGTAGATTTGCGTCGAAAAGCTCTCTTTAATAATTGTAGTAATTGTAGCTAGCGACTGTGACAAATTATGTCCGATGTACTGGCTGTGCCTGAGAAATGCTTCTCATAACCCATTCGCAAACACTCTCCCCCTGCTTTCAGAACTGTATCGAGAGAACGGCAGAGCGAGTTACTTTACGTCAATAATTTTAGGGAATCTTATCCGAAATTCTGTACCTTGAGTACGGTCTAGTTCAAGGGTTCCCTCAAGTTGAGTGGTTAATACACTTACTAGCTGAAGTCCTAGTGACTTGACAGCCCGGATGTTAAAACCCAGAGGTAATCCTACCCCATTATCTTTGACAGTAAGCGTATGATACTTTTCGTCCGAATCAAGAGCAATATAAATTATTCCTTTAGGCGAGGAAAAAGCGTATTTTAAGGCATTTGAAACTAACTCATTGACAATCAAACCACAAGGAATTGCTGTATCAATATTCAGATTCACCTCATCAAGATCTAGCTTTAACTTTATCGCTTCTACATTCACTCCGTAGGTTGCAAATAAGTAGCTTGTTAAATCTTGAATGTATTCGGCAAAATTGATTTTGGTAAAACGTTGAGATTTATAAAAAGTTTCGTGAACAAGTGCCATAGATCTAACACGGCTACAGCTTTCTCGGAAAATTTCTAGTGTTGCTTGTTCCTCTATGTGCTGAGATTGCAGGTCGAGCAGACTTAAAATTACCTGTAAGTTATTTTTGACCCGATGATGAATTTCTTGGAGTAAGACTTCTTTTTCTCGTAATGATTCTTGAATTTGTATCTCTGCAAGTTTCCGTTCTGTGATATTAGTAGCAACCCCAAGAACTTGAGCAACTTGGTTATCACTGGAAAAAATCGGTTTTTTAATCGTTTGAAACCACTGGATTTCACCTGTCCGGGTATGGCAAAGCTCTTCTGTAATAAATTTCTGCTTTAAAGTCGTGAATACTTCCTGGTCTTGAGCAATAAATCGCTGTACATCTTCTTGATTAGGATACAACTCAGCATCCGTAGTTCCCTGTAGTTTTTCTGCATTTACTCCTACAAAATCAGCAAAGGCTTGATTGCCGAGTACAAGCTTGCCCTGACTGTCTTTGACAAAAATTAAATTTGGATTGGTATCAAGTACAGTCTGGAGAAATTCATGGTTTTCTTTAAGTTTTTCCTCAGCAATCTTCTGTTCTGTAATATTATGCGTAATCCCTAAAATTTGATAAATTTCTCCCCGTTCATCTAGTAGTGGAACATAGATAACGATGAATGTAACTTTACCAACAGTTGGTAAAGTGATTGTACATTCTGCCGTCTGTGAGGTACGTGTTTCTACAGCCCTTAGCAGATGGGGTAGATACGCATTTGTAATCTCTGGTGGATGTATCTCCTCATCAGTGTGACCAATTAGTGCCGACTCCGGTAGCCCACCTATCCTAACTCCGTGTGCATTAACAAATTGGAATCGCCGATTAGCGTCGTAGATAACAAACGTATCAGGAAAGTGATCGACAGCTAGGCGAAATCGCTTTTCCGAAAGGCTCAATGCATCCTGTGCTTGCTTGAACTGAGTAATATCAGTCGCAACACCAATTAGACCGATAATTTGTTCATTTTTATCTCGTAATGGTGTTGCTTGATTGTCATATACCACGTCACCTATCTGTGTAATGCATGAACTCTGTTTGCCAGCAAGTCCACGACGGAGATCTTCTAGTACCTCAGGGTAGTTGCGATAGAGTTCAAAGGCAGATTGTCCAATAAATTGACCTGACTTTTGTCCCAACGCTTCCAGTCCTTTACCTTCTAAAAGGGTAATCACACCTTCGCTATTTAGGGCATACAAAATAATTGGTGCATTGGTAACTACGGTACGCAGAAGTGCTTCACTTTCTACTAGCTGAACTTGAGTCTGTTGAAGGTTGTACAGAGTGTGTGTAAGTTCAGCCGTTCGATCTTCCACTCGTTGCTCTAACTCCTGTGTGAGCTTCTGCAACTCGGCTTCAGCCTGAATGCGTGCTTCGATTTCCTGTTTGAGAAGTACATTTTGATCTTCAAGTGTTTGGGTCAATTTTCTCATCTTGAGGTGCAGCCTCACTCTGGCTAATACCTCCTCTTGTTGAAACGGTTTGGTGATGTAATCGACTGCTCCCAGAGATAGACCTTTGAGTTTATCAACTGTCTCAGAAAGAACCGTCATAAAAATTACAGGGATGTCCTTGGTTGCTACTGATGCTTTTAAACGCTGGCAGGTTTCAAATCCATCCATTGCGGGCATCATCACATCCAACAATATAAGATCTGGTGAAACCTCTTGCAGCTTTTCAAGGGCACTTTCACCATCATTAGCCACTAAAACTTTGAAGCCGGACTCTTTAAAAAAACTGAACAGCATCTTGAGGTTAGTCGAGTTATCATCCACGATCAAAATGACATCTTGTTTTGCTATATTCATTTTTGGTTATGTGAGATATGCCGTTTGACTAACTTCAGAATTTCTTTTTCTTCAAACTTTTGAGCTAATTGCAGCAACTTAGTGGCAAATGATATATATTTATTATCCAATCGTTTGAGCCTGTTTGCTTCTTGTTCAATGCCTTCAATGTCACCAATTTGAGCAGCTTTTAGCAGAGCGACAAGTTCTTCTGGTGGTTCCACCACAGGTTCTGGAGCCTGCGCGTGGGATGAAAAACTATTAAGAAATTTATGATTCTGAAGTTCTACTTGCTCGTTTGCTGCATAAACCCATTCCAGTTTCAAATAATTTTGTATTTTGTTTAATAAATCTTCTGCTTGAATCGGCTTGGGGATAAAGTTGTCGCAACCTGCTTCTAGACTATTTTGCCGCTTACAGTTGGACAGGTTGGCAGAAGAAGCAATCAAAATCGTATCTTTAAATTCTGGTAACTTTCGGAGATGTCGCGTCATCTCAAAGCCATCCATTACTGGCATCAGTACATCGGTAATAATTAGGTCGGGTTGAAATGTTGCGGCTTTATCTAAACCTTCCTCTCCATTACTTGCTTGCATTAGTTTAAATCCAATTGGTTCTAGTAGATTAATGAGAAATGAGCGGTTCTCCCATCGATCGTCTACAACTAATATTTTCCGTTCTCTACCTTTAAAACCAACGATATTTTTTGATAAATCTATAGGAACTGGTTTAACATCTTGTAATGCTTTAGGTATCTCTAAATTTAGCCAAAAACTACTCCCCACACCTAAGACACTTTTTACTTGTAGTTTGCCTCCCATCATCTGAACAATCTTTTTTGTAATTGCCAATCCTAATCCAGTGCCTTCTGCCCGACGTGACCTGTCGCCCACTTGCTCAAACGGCAAAAATATTCTTTCTAATTGCTCTGGTGTCATTCCAACACCAGTATCTTCGATTTGAAAATGAATTTTAAAAGTTTGGCTTAAAGAATTAGATTGAATAAAGTTTTCTCTACTCTCTAGAATGCCAACTTTGAAATTCACCTCGCCTTTGTCAGTAAACTTAATAGCATTGCCCAAGAGGTTAATCAAAACTTGCCGCAGTCGTTTGTCATCAGCATGAACGACAGTAGGGAGTTGATTTAAGACTTGGTAACTAAATGCAATTTTTTTTTGTTCGGCTCGGATGCAGCAGATTTCTGCAACTTCCTGAAGGAAGGAAGGAAAATGAAAGTCTCTTGGGTAGAGTTCCATTCTCCTTGCTTCAATCTTGGAGAGGTCTAAAATATCGTTAATCAGGGTGAGTAGATGTGAGCCACATTGCTGAATAATTTGGATAGCATCTTTTTGCTTTGAGGTTATATCTTTATCGCGTTCCAAGATTTGTGCGTATCCCAAAATCCCATTAAGAGGAGTACGAAGTTCATGGCTCATGTTAGCAAGGAATTCGCTCTTGGCGTGGTTAGCTGTATCAGCAGCAACTTTTGCTTCCCTTAGTTCGGCCGTTCGTTCTTCGACTCGCATTTCTAGCTCGGCGTTTGTTTTTTCAAGCGCAGCAAATGACTCTTGCAACTGCTGCGCCATTTGATTAAAAGATTGAGCCAGAAGCTCCAGTTCATTGATGCCTTTTACCTCAACTTTTTGCTCTAATGGGCTACTGGCAAAATCTGAGGTGGCAGCCCGTTTTGCTAACGCACTAGATGCTTTACTTAAATGGAGAATGGGACGAGTAATCCATCTAGAGGTAAGGATTCCGAGTACGGTAGCCAGCACCAATGCCCCCAGACATAGGAGGATAGTGGTACGGGTGTTGGCATTGATTTGCTGCATGAAATCGTCTTCTGGAACGACCACCACAACGAGCCAATCTAACCCATGAGCGTCAGCAAACGGTGTCACTTGTATAAATTGCCGCTTGCTGCCAATTTTGAAGTCAAGCTGCTGACTATTATTGATTTTGCTAAGGTCGCCAAAGTGTTTTATCAAATACTGTGCTGTGAGATGAGTGAGACGATTGTTGCTTTCGCTCGCTTGAATCCGTCTCCATTTCTCCTTTGCTCCGTCTTTACTGAGGATAAGGGGCTGCTGGAGCGATGAACAGGCAACTAAGTCTCCGGAGCGCTCCATGATAAACGTCTGTCCAGAACGACCAATTTTTAGGTTCTGCAAAAAGTCGCTAACTTGGGAGAGGGATAGTGTTGCGTTAGTGACTCCAAGCAAGGTGCCTGTCCTGTCGTCGTAAAAAGGTCGGGCAGCACTGATAGCTAGTGACGATGAGGAAAAATATGGGTAAATATCGCTCCAAGTCAGTTTTTGGGCTTTCACAGCCGCTTTATACCAGGGGCGATTTCGAGGATCGAAGGTTTTTTTAACTTTAATTAGTTTGGTGCGATTCCCGTAGTTATCCGTGGCATAGGTGTGATAGCTACCGCCAGTAGACTTATCCACGACTCGAATCACTAAGCTGCCATCATCAAGGCGATCGACTGAACGAATTTCTCCCTGTTCATTCCCAAAAGCAATGGGACGCAGAGACTTAAACAACTGCATTTGGTGCCAGAAGTGCCGTTCCAGACGGCTGGAATCCTGTAAATTCAACTCGCCTAAACGGACGGCATCGGCGTTAATTTGAGCTACTATCTGCGGTGTCTCTATGTATGTAGTGACATGTTGTAAAATCCGAGCTGTGACTTCATTTCTTAACTGGGTAGCAATGTCGTTGACGTCTTTTTGCCCATTGAGTAGTGATAGCCATCCTGTGAGTCCCACCGCAACAAAGATTTGCAGGACGAATGGCACTACTAAGACGAAGCGGAGCGGGATTTTCCGCTTGGTTTTTGAAATAGACTTCTCACTTATTAGCCGCATCATAGTGAGTGGTTTGTTTCCTAGCTAGTGGATGTTTACTCGCCTAGGCAGTGTTAGAAGTATGTAATCTTTAGTTGAATGTCGGATGCGATCGCGTCTGATGAGCCATTGACCAAAGTAGATTGGTTCGCGTTAATGTAAAATCTTGCAGCCGCCCAACCACACCTAATTCTGGCTAACTTCAGCGATAACCTATAAGACAATCTCTGGACTTAACAGTTCGTATCAAAACTTACTGTTTTTTATAACTTTATTAGCTAATATATTTGTCTCACTTTACCTACTGCGTCAAATAAAATACATCCTTAGGGGTATAGCATTTACAGTTATTAGATTGGTAATTGTTATTTAGGACACAAGTGAGTCGTCTCGCCTTAGCTGCTTTTAAATTCTAAGCGTTCATCCATTATTGACTGGGGAAACAGAAGTGTTTCGCATAAAAAAATTTGGATGGTTATTCACCATCTCATTCATTGCTGTACTTGCAATGAATCTTCTTGCTGGCTATGGAAGATTTGACCATGCCATAGCCCAACAGTCAGGAGGTAACCCAGAAAAATTAACAATGGTTACTTCAGCAGATTATCCACCTTATGAGTTTCGAGACACTGCCACTGGCAAAAATGACATTATCGGTTTTGACATAGACATTGCCAAAAAAATTGCCGAAGAGCTTAACTTTGAACTGGAAATAAGAGATACAGACTTCAATGGCATCATTCCTGCCCTACAGTCACGTCGTGCTGACTTTGCTATGGCAGGTATGACACCGACAGAAGAGCGCAAAAAAAATGTTGATTTCTCTGAAATTTACTACGAAGCTAAAAATACGATTGTTAGCCAAACAGGCAGTAACCTGAAGACACCAGAAGATTTAGCTGGAAAAAAAATCGGTGTACAACTTGGTTCAATTCAAGAGAAAGAAGCTGGCAAAATAGCTGAAAAAGTTCAGGGTGTCACTGTAAAACCTCTTAATAAAACCAGTGAACTAATCCAAGAGATTAAGGCGAATCGAATTGATGCCGCCATTATTGAAGACACAATCGCCAAAGGATTTGTCGCATCTAATCCAGATCTAGAATTCAATACCCTTCCCAATCCGGAAGAAGCAGCGGGTTCTGCTATTGCTTTTCCTAAAGGTTCAGAGCGAGTCGATGATTTTAACCGCGTTCTCAAGGAGATGAAAGATAGCGGTGAGATTGACAAGCTAATAACCAAGTGGTTTGAAAATCAAGGAAAAGAAGAAAGCACGGGTAATGCAACTAGTAGTGCAGCCAGCAATAGTAATTTTCCTTTGGCGGCGATAATGCCGAGTATTCCCTACATCATTGATGGAATACGAGTAACGCTACTATTCACGGCACTGTCGGCATTACTAGGATTTATTTGGGGCACAATACTGTCTTTGTTTAAGATTTCTACGATCAAACCTCTGACTTGGTTTGCAAACGTCTACACGTCTATATTCAGAGGCACACCCCTACTGCTACAAATTGCCATTGTCTATTATGCAACACCTCAGCTAACTGGCTACGATATTCCAGCTTTGTTGGCAGGTGTGATTACATTTACTCTCAACTCAGGGGCTTACATTTCTGAAACAATTAGAGGAGGAATTCTTGCCGTAGATAAAGGACAACGAGAAGCGGCTTTGTCGTTGGGTGTTCCTTATAAACCAATGATGTCAGACATCATATTGCCACAAGCGATAAAAAACATTTTGCCAGCTTTGGTGAATGAAAGTATCGCTCTGCTTAAGGATTCAGCGTTGGTTTCTACAATTGGGGTCGCTGACTTATTACGCAGAGCGCAAATTGTGGGAGCAGAAAAATATATCTATTTTGAACCGTTGCTGTTTGCTGGCATTGTTTACTATTTGATGGTCATGAGCTTGACCTGGGGGGGATATGCACTCGAACGAAAATTACAACGTAGCAGTTGATCAGGTTACGCACTCAAACGGAAACAGCAACGTGGCTGTGAAAGTCGAGCATTTGTTTAAATCCTTTGGAGAGCTTAAGGTTCTACAAGATATTTCTACAGATATTAAGAGAGGGCAAGTTGTAGCGGTTATTGGGCCTTCGGGTTCTGGTAAGTCAACATTTCTTCGTTGCCTGAACTTGTTAGAAGTGCCAACGGCTGGGAAGATTTACATTGATGGAGTAGACATCACTGCGCCGAAAACCAACATCATGAAGATTCGCCAAAATGTCGGCATGGTGTTTCAACATTTCCATCTGTTTCCTCATATGACCGTACTCAAAAATGTGATGTATGCACCCACTAAGGTGAAGCATATTTCTGATGATGAGGCACGGAAAGAAGGGTTGGAACTACTGGCAAAAGTGGGGTTAGCAGAGAAAGCGGATGTTTATCCCTCGAAGTTGTCGGGAGGACAGAAACAACGGGTAGCGATCGCACGTTCCTTGGCAATGAAGCCAGATATCATGTTGTTTGATGAGCCGACCTCAGCACTTGACCCTGAAATGGTAAAAGAGGTGCTAGAGGTTATGAAAGACCTCACAAAAACGGGTATTACAATGGCGATTGTCACCCACGAGATGGGATTTGCGCGGGAAGTTGCCGATCGCATTTTGTTTCTCGACGGTGGACGGTTGGCGGAAGATTCACCTCCTAGTGACTTCTTTGGCAATCCGCAGTGCGCTCGTGCTAAGCAGTTTCTGGAAAAGATGTTGTAGGTTGCAACAGGTATCGCTTAGGGAGTGTCAACAGTGGCTTATCCTGCTTTTTCCTAATTAAACTGACTAGTGCGGTTCAGACTCAGGGTGCATAAATGCGATCGCAAAGCTGAATATAGTAGCTACAGCTTGTATGACTTCGGTTTCTACAGGTTATTTAGCTTCTTTCGCCGTTGTCTACAAGTTAGCGGTAAATTATTCAACTGAGCGACTCGCATAAGGATTTATCTGTGACCCCTCAAGAGTTTGGTTTATTAGTTGTTTCAATAATTGCTAGTGTATCAGGGCAATTTTTCCTGAAGGCAGGAGCATTGAAACTGGGGAAGGTTAACTCTGGTAATTTAGTTAGTCATGTTTTGAGTATCATCATTACGCCAGAGTTGTTAGCTGGTCTGGTTTGCTATGCTCTGGGAGCGATCGCTTATATTCTGTTGCTTACCCGTGTTAAGCTCAGCGTTGCTGGCCCTTCCGCTGCTCTAATCTACATCTTTACTGTCCTACTCGCTCACTTCGCGTTTCACGAACCCATTCCTGGAACTCGTCTTATTGGTTTGGCTTTCATTGTCTGTGGAGTGGTTCTGGTGCTTTGGCAGCGTTGACAACATCGAGCAAAATCAAAGGTATTGTTGTAAGACTTCCATCGTGGCAAGTCCTGTTTTTTCCCAGCTAAACTGACTGGCGCGATTCAGACTCAGGGTTCGTAAATGCGATCGCAACGTTGAATCCGTGACTATGGCTTGCATCGCTTCCGTGATTTCTCCCGTGTTGTAAGGATTGACGGGGAGGGCAGCATCACCAGCAACTTCCGGTAAAGAGGAGAGGTTGGATGTAATTACGGGTGTGCCACAAGCCATGGCTTCGAGTACAGGCAGTCCAAACCCTTCCCAAAGACTAGGAAAAACGAGTGCGATCGCCTGGTTGATAATTATCGGCAATTGCTCGTAAGGAACGTAGTCAAGAAACTTTACTCTCTCAGTTAGTCCTAAATGGTTTACTTGTTCCTGGAGTAGTGGTGTATAGCGCCCATCTGGGGAACCAGCAATCCACAGTTCACACTCCTGCTTGTGCAAACCAGCAAAGGCATCGATCAGGCGCGGCAAATTTTTGTAAGGGTCGTGGCGTCCAATATAGAGAAAATAATTGCTGGTAGGTAAGTTGAGAAAGCGGAAGTCTTTGGGGTTGTAGGCGAGGAGAACAGGCGTAATTTTATCAGCAGGGATGTTGTAAAAGTTGGTGATGTCCTTGGCAGTAGCCTGGGAGTCACAAAGGATGTGTTGCGCTTGGGTGAGAACTTGGGGGATATAGTAGCGGAAATAGGTCGTGAGAGGAGAACCGCGCCGGGGAAAGCGCAACGGGATGAGGTCGTGGACGGTGACGATGTAGCGGCAGTTGTTAAATAGGGGTGCTTCTGGAAGGGGAGAAAACAGAAGCGGCGAACCCAATTGTTTATAGATTTGTGGGAGTCGTAGCTGAGTCCATAGAAGGCGGCGCAGATGCCCTTTTGTACCTTGTTCAGGAGTCATACCGTCTGGTACAGAGTAGCAGGTAAAGTTAGAGGCTTCTGGTTGACACTGATGCCCAACGGGTGAAATTAAAAGAGTTGGGTTAATGGGTTGTAAATAAGGGAAGAGATTAGCGGCATAAGTGCTAATTCCAGTGGGTTTAGAAAAGAGGAATGACAGATTGACTAAAACTGAGTTCAACAAGTGTGTTTTACTCTCCCTAAATAGCTCAATACGCCCGCCAGTTTACCAAAAGCCGTTTGCGGTTTTATCACTAATAAGATCAGGGCGTGGAGCGTGAGCCGGAGAAATCGCCACAGAAAAACTTCTTTTTTGGTGTACCGTTCTAGAGTTAGCAAGTAACTATAGGTACTATGCTGAAATTTTTTAACAATGTTGCGATCGGCAATTGAAGAGGGTTGATGCACTATACTAAGCTGATTAGTAATCGCAATTTGATGACCCATCATTGCATAACGACGACAAAAATCAAAGTCTTCGTAGTATAGAAAGTATGCCGGGTCAAACTGGGGGCATTCAGGAAAGAGTCGGAGATTAAGGAGAAGACTACATCCACTTACCCAATCAGAAGATACACAGGTAGCCTCTAATTGAGAACCTAGCAAGTTAGTCGAAAGGATAGCTCCTTGATTAGGGATAAATTGCCCTCCAGCAAACCAAACCTCACCTGTGGGTGTATAGATTAGGTTACCGAGAATCGAAACTGGATAAGCTTCAAATAAGCCAGGAACCTTTTCTAGAGTATTTTCTGGCAGGTAAGTATCGGGATTAATAATCCATGCGATCGCATTTGGATCTTGAGCATAAATCCAGTTAAGTCCGAGATTGCAGGCTTTGCCAAAACCTAGATTAGCTTTTGCTTCTAAAATTAGAATCCTATCATCTTTCAATTCTTGTAGAGCATCGTCGTTTGGAGAGTTATTAACAATAACAATTTGATACCGAATAGTTTGGCTACAGGGAAGAGAGCGAATTAATCGAGCAATAAAATCAGTTGAATAATAATTAACGATCAGCAAGTAAATCACATTAGCTCGATTTTGCAGTCATTAGCAGCGAACAAGTACAAGGATTAAGTCATCTTGTACTCTAGAAGAGTTTAGTGAGAAATGCCTCGTTCTGTTATTTCCTTGAGATCGTGGTCAACTAGCAATTCAACCAATTGCTCAAAAGAATACTGCGGTTGCCAACCTAAATTTTTCTGAGCTTTATTAATAGAACCCACTAACTCCACAGCTTCATCAGGACGGTAGAAGGCAGGGTCAACAGAGACATAATCTTGCCAGTTCAAGCCAATGCAGTTGAAAGCACACTCGACAAGTTCCCTCACAGAATGAGTTGTACCACTTGCAATAATGTAGTCATCAGGTTGCTCTTGCTGAAGCATCAACCACATAGCGTAGACGGCATCTTTGGCATAGCACCAGTCGCGGCGAGCATCAAGGTTACCGAGTTTTAGTTCATTCGCCAAACCCAGCTTAATTAAAGCCGCCCCACGAGTAATTTTCCGAAAGACAAATTCTGTACCCCGACGGGGAGATTCATGAGTATAGGTGATACCGCAGCAGTTATAGAGATTGTACTGCTGGCGATAGTTGACCGTCATCCAGTGAGCGTAGGCTTTGGCAACACCATAAGGATTACGAGGGCGGAAGGCAGTACGTTCAGTTTGCGGTGATTCATCCGGTTGACCAAACACTTCACTGCTGGAAGCCTGGTAAAACTTAGCATCAGGCTTGCAGCGACGAATCGATTCTAATAAGCGAGAAACACCAATAGCCGTATATTCGGCAGTTAGGGCGGGTTGACTCCAAGAGATGGGAACGTAGCTTTGGGAGGCAAGGTTATAAATTTCGTCAGGTTGGGCTTCGCTGAGGGCATCCATCAAGGAGCATTGGTCGAGTAAATCACCGGAGAGGATTTGGATATTGTTGGAGAAGTGGCTAATGCGCCCGAAATGGCTAGAGCTAGAGCGACGTACTAGACCAAAGACTTGATAACCTTTATCTAAAAGAAGTTCAGCCAGGTAAGAACCGTCTTGCCCGGTTAATCCAGTAACTAGTGCTTTTTTGGTCACCATAGTAGCTTTTGCCCTTCACTCATTTAAAATGGTGTTGATAAAAAACCTAGTATTTTCGGGAAAGCGATCGCACCAATTACCTTTGAACTAAAGTTTAATTATTTTGTCTATTGGGATAGTAGTTGTTTGAATCTAAAACATCTTCTATATTTACATCCCACTTAAATTGAGAGAGTAAAAATCAGCAACTACCGAGTTGCAACTAAGGCAAAGCTAGGCCCATTGGGATGGTCAGGATGGTCAAAATTAATCTCAATGTTATTTAGACCAAAATGCTTAAGGCTCCCTAGGATATCGTCGCGGCTGAGCCAATTACTAGATGCCTCACTGCCCCCGCAGAAGCCACCCCAATTTAGTGCCACTTTGTACTCTTGGGAATAAAGCGTATGCCGAAATCCACAATGCTCTACTTGTTTACTGCTAGGGAATTTGTGCGCCAAGCTGGGGTTTTTAGAGATAATTGCCTTGTCGTAGTAGTGAGTCCAAAGAAAAATCTGATCGGATGCCTGAGCGGCAAGTGCAATCAATTCAACCGGGTTACGCATATGATAAAGTATGCCACTAGCAATACAAACGTCAAACTTTGTTCGGTTGCTTCGTAGATATTCTATACAATCTCCGTACACAAAGCGTACACGCTTTAGATCTAATAACTCTTTAACTATCAAACACTTTAAGTACGCATGGCTATTGGCTTCGACTGATAGGATTGATTCTGCTCCTAGACGTTCAAGCATATAACTATGCCCTGCTTCTAGAGGACCTAATTCAATCACAGTTTTCCCTTCAACGCCACCTAGTTGAGCCACAGCCCATTCAATACGGCCATCCTCAAATAAGGGAATGGAGCCAGCCTCCAGCCCTACTAAAGGTTCAGGTAGTTTCGACGACCACTCTCCTTTAAAGATATCAAGCGCAGCCTGTGGAGTATGGGCAGATGTAACGTATTGATCTAGTATGCTCATTTTTTACCTACCAACTTTTTAAACTTAAACCAACCATTACGCAATTGCCAAAACTTACTTGATTGCATTGCGTTAATCAAATCTCGTGACTGTTGTAGCTCTGTTTGATGGTGCTGAAGTTGGATTTGTAATTGCTCTATTTTCGCACGAGTATCCGTAGGTAGGGACTGTAATTGCTCCAGTTCTAGTTGAAGATTCTGAGTATGAAACCGAACTCGTTCGTGTTCAGTTGCTGTAAACCAATTAATAGCTTGCTCTATCTCTATAGAATTAAAACTATTATCCGTCGATTGCACAGGATATCTCTTAGAAGAGCGAGCCAATGCAAATGTCCTTATAGGCTGAAAATTTTCGCCTTTATAGTCATGATGAACTTCGATAACTACTCCAAACTCAACGACACAGCCTTTATAGTACTTTAATGCAAAATCTAAGCTAATTTGATTACGATAAAGTTCTACCAAAACTGAAGAATCAATAACATAAATAATTTCTTTTAGTAGCCATCTAGCATTTAGTGCCTTTTCCCATACATCAAAATACCAAACGCACAAATGTAAATAATGATCTTCATTATAAAATAATTTATGATCAAATATAAACGCTGGATTTGACCAACCATACGGAGTCCAAAACTCTAGCTGAGCACCATCAGCACAAACACGGCTGATTTCTTGAAAAATGTTTATTGGGTTTTGAATATGTTCTAAAAAATGAGATGAGTGAACGTATTTAACGCTTTTATCAGGAAATGGTAGAGGGTCTGTTTGAATGTTTAAAACATAGTCAACACCTGGATAGGCTTGAAAATCAATGCCTAGAGTTCCTTCTTTCTTCCTCAACCCACAACCCAGATCGATCTTTAAGTTATCCATTGCTTTTAACTAAAAGAAATTAACAAATGCTTAGGTAACTTTGCAGTAAAAGCAAACAAGAATAAGTTTTTGTAGTAATGATTAAATCTGTATAAATTCAGTTATTCACTAACTCTTTTTCTTAAAACTACAATAAACTCCATTCCATTTTTTTGCAGTAATTCAATTTCTATTAAGAAAGACAAATATTTTTTGCAGTATACAAGCATTTCTATAAATTCCATTGGAGTCCATACATGAAAATGAATACTGTAGTTCATGTCAATAAGACGTTTAGTTCGTACAGCAACATCACTGTTAGGAACCTTATTAACTAAACGATTCCACTCCTCAAAGTGAGAGTACTTTGACCACTCAGCTCCTTCCGTGTAGTCTCGAATCAGGTGTTCTAAGGAGGTGATAGGACGATCGCAATCAAAGGTATATCGCTTATCTGGCACAGCCATATACAAAATGCCATCGGTCTTCAAAACCCTTATCCAATTTTCCAGAGAAGCTATTGGATTTTGACAATGCTCAATCATGTGATTGGAAATCACAAAGTCTAGTGATGCATCTGGAATAGAGGCTAAGGTTTCACCATCATCAATGAGATCGAGTTCTACAAGTTTGTGTTCTGCTAACTCTGGGTATTGTTTTCTTAATTGCTCAACTGGCATTCGATCCAAGTAGCGGATTTCAACATCAGAAGGAATTTCAAGAGGTGAATGTAAAGCCCCAATCTCAATTCCAGAACCCGTTAGATATTGAGAAGCAATTTGCTGCCGTAATGAAGTTCCTGATAAGGAAGGACTTCCTGTATCTTTTAGTTTGTTTGGTTTTGCTAAGAAATTGAGCTTGTTTGTTAAATTTCCTAAAATAGATGTCATATTAAGCTTCCTTTTAGTTGAGCTATACTATTTTTGCGGCTCGATGTACTTGATGAAATTCTTTTCTAGGATTTCAGCTATATATTTATCCTGTAATCATCACTTGATCGGGTTAAATTGGGATTATAGCAAGGGTCATCTTTAAGAATTTTGCTCCACTTAGTCTGCATATACTCTGCCTCTTTTGCTAACCGGGCAAGTTTTTCAGGAGTATCCTCATGTCCTCTACTTTTTGACTCATGATGATATAAAACGACGTGGGGAAGATATATATTCCTGTATCCTTTCTCTACTAACTTGAGGCAAAAATCTACATCATTATAAGCAACGGCTAATTTCTCTTCAAATCCACCAACACGTTCGTACACTTCCCGTCTACACATTAAACACGCTCCGGTAATTGCTGAATAATTGTTGATAGTTATTACCTGACCTCCATATCCTGGATAAATCGAGGGCAATTTTTTGTGGCTATGACTGGCAACACCACCAATACCTAATACAATTCCTGCATGTTGTATGGAGTTGTCTGGATACAAGAGAAGTCCGCCAACTGCTCCAATGGAGGGTCGTTGAGCTTGCTCTACCATGGCATCAATCCAGTCTGGGGTTATTACTTCTATATCATTATTTAGTAAAAGTATATATTCACCTTTCGCTTGGAGAACAGCGTAGTTATTAATCTTAGAAAAATTAAAAGGAATATCAAGTTTGTAATATCTAAAGCGAGATGGTTCCTGAGTCTCCCATAAGTTAATGACTTTAGCTGTGTAGTCTTCTGTGCTGCCATTATCTATAACAATAACTTCATAGTTTGGATAGACACTTTTCTCAAAAATAGATTTCAAGCATTTATTTAAAGTTTCTCCTAAATCTTTAGTTGGAATAATGATACTTACAAGCTTGTGATTTTCTATTTTATATCGAGTAACATATAGCCCTAAGTACCCTGGTGTTCCAGAAATCACTCCTTTTTCGCCCCTTCTAGAAAGAGCATCTGTAAGAGCTTTTTCTGCTGCTATATAGGCATACGGCTTGGCTTCAGCACCACTAGAAGCTGATTCAGGATGAACTCTCCAGTGGTAAAGAATTTTAGGAATATGGAATATTTTTTCAGTTTTTTCAGTAACTCTCAAGACGAGGTCATAGTCTTGGCTACCTTCATAACCTACTCTAAAGCCTCCTATTTCTGTTACTAGCGATCGCCTATAAGTTCCCAGATGGCAGGTGTACATCCGAGACAAGAAGGAGTCAGGACACCAATCTGGCTTAAAGAAGGGGAGGCAGAATTGATTATGTTCGTCAACCTTGTCTTCATCCGAATAAATCATATCTGCTTCAGGGTGCCGATTCAACAGAAGGGCTACCTCATACAAAGCATCTGGTGTAAGTAAGTCATCATGATCTAGGAGAGATAAAAACTCACCAGTTGCTAATTCTATAGCCGAGTTAGAAGCTTGAGCAATATGTCCATTTTGCTCTCTGAAAGCTACTTTAATTCGGCTATCTTTTGCTCTATATTCTTCCAAAACAGCCCTGACGTGAGGCTGAGTTGATGCATCATCTGCAATACATAACTCCCAATAAGGATAAACCTGAGTGAGAACCGACTCAATCGCTTCTCGTAAAAAACGCTCCGGAGTATTAAAAACCGGCATGATTACACTAATAACTGGCTTATTAGTAAAAACTTCCACTGTCTCAGCCATCTTTCGCAAGTCAGATTCTCTGGGAAAGTTTTTTTGGAGCCATCCTTGATAGGTTTCTGGTAAGACTTCAATATTGGCTGAGCCATCATCAAGCTTTAAATAGACTTTTCTAGATAGTCTAGTAATTGTATACTTTAAGCCTTTATTTTTTAGGAGATAAAGTAGCTTTTTTGCTCTAGACAATGAGCGGTTAAACGACTGCTTAGAATTCTCTGTTACACCGAATACTTGCTTTAGCCAAAACCAAGCTATTCGCATCTTCCAAAACTTACTGCTCTCCATTGCAAGAATCAGAGTTTTTGATTGCTCCAGTTCAACTAGCACCTGTTGTAGTTGGGATTGAGTCTGTTGTAGTTGGGATTGAGTCTGTTGTAGTTGGGATTGAGATTGCGTTAACTCAACATGCGTTCGCTCCCGTTCCGCCTGATTCTGTTGTATTGTTTGTTGTAGTTGGGAGCGATGGCGATCAAGTTCCTCCTGAGACTGCTCTAAATGATTCCGTAGCTTAAAAGATTCTTTTTCTAATCTCCGAAGATCTAGCCAATCCTGAAGCACCCAGGCTTCATAAGAGGGTATATGCGAGAGTTGATTAACAAGTGAAGAAGAAAAACCCTCAGGCACCTCTGCCTTAGCATTAAGTTCCTGGTAAAGTTCCCATACTTGAGGAAAGTAATGCTTAATTAGGATAGGTCGATGCGATCGATATGCCTGTGTATTCAATAATGAATCATCATAGATATCCGAAGCTGGATAATTTAGAGCAATTCCAAACTTGTCTTTGATGGCTTGTATTAAAAAAGTCGGATCATGTGCAATGCTATAAATACTAATTAAAAGGCAACGCTCTGGAATGCGCTCACAAAATTTCAGAAGTTCTTGATTATAATTTAGCCAAACTTGTAGGGCAAAGTTAGGATTAAAATCAAATGCTTCATCTCCCACATTCCGTCGTCGATACAGGGAGTCAATTACTTCCCATGGCGCACGGTATATCAATAAAAAATTTGCTTCAGGAATTAAATTTGCCCAGTAATCTAGGAAAAGCGTTGTTCGCGGGTCTTTCCATCCCCAAATCTTCCTAGATAAATTTCCCTGAATCAGAAATTTAGCTCTCTCTAAAAATTGCTCTGGTACTTGGATTTGTTTCTCTACCGTCCAACCTGCTTTACTAATCCCTTGAGAAGCAAAAATATCTTCATGAAAATCTGTGAAATCCAGATTTTCAAAGTAACCTTTTACGTTGCCTTCAGCTGGTGGCATGAGTCTTTGACCAATATCCACCCCCGTGCTCTGGAGTAATGAGGCTGTGAGAGAGGTGCCAGAACGATGCATTCCGGTGATTACAAAAATGCTTTGCTTGGTATCGTGAGTTTGCATAGTTCTGAATGAATACTTTCAAAAATTAGAAGCGTTAACCCAGCTAAGACAGTACTACCTGGCTCTATTGTTTGACAAACTCTAACATCTTTTGCCCTCTCGGATGTTGCCAGTCTCCATAAGAAAACATTTTCCATGGCAAATCTTCAATAGACTTTAAAAAATCTTGTGCTCGGTAGTGATAAGGATCTTTATCACGATAAGTTATTATTCCGCCCGGTTGATGCATGATTGCGTTGTCAATATCTTCTTCGGGCGTAACTTCAAAAAAACTCGCATAAAATTTCCCTCCCTGCTTCACGCACTTTGCTAGTTCAAGAAAACAAAGGTTGATAGAAGTCATGGGTAAATGCGTGAATACTGATTGTGCGATCGCACAATCAAAATCGACTCCTAATAGACCAGCTTGAAACTGCTCATTTATCAACAAATTTGCTCTTGGCATTTTTTCTTTGAGTTTAGTCAAACCTAGCTCGATTTCGTATCCAGCATTTACTAAGGACTCATTACTATCTATTCCATAGTAATTTCCCGCATTTAGATAGCGAATGAAATGTAACCCACCTCTCAAGCATCCACAACCAACATCCAGAAGCTTCATGTTGGGCTGTAACCCTTGCTGGAGTAGAAAATCGAACTGGAGTTTTCCAACTTCATCCCACAGTCCCCCAACCAGATCTCTGTGGGTCAAAGACCTAGTGCTGGGTTGATACAATTCCTTCAAATTATCTTTTGTATCCATTCTTAAAACTGAGCTGTCTAACTTTCTTCAATTGCTTAATCTCTAATCTGATAAATTATTGAAATAAACTTTATTTTATGTCTCTACAAAATTACAGAATAAAAAACTTGGTTTAGCACAAAGCTCTACTAATCCATATCCCAGATCTTCCATATCTGGGTCTGGCTGTACCCTAAACATGGAGATGTCAATTTTGCGATCTAAAAAAATTTCTGTTGTATCCGTCGTTCCGACTACTCCTGAATTTAAAAAATATACCCCCGGTCGAAGCAGACAACAAAATCTAAACTCTACGTCAATTATTTGACCCTTGGCTACATATTCAATGCCGCTACCTGGTGTATGTGATAAGCCTCCGCTTACCTCCACACCACTCACCGTTTTAATCACCATTCCAAACCTGACTTTGTAAGCTGTCTTAGAAAATTTAACACGGTAGGTGTAAATATACTCATGGCGTTTACTCAGGATATTGACCATTTCCCCTTCGAGGGTAGTAATGTGAGGCTGCTCAATTTCTGCCCCGCAAGATAAGTAGGAAATGGTACTCTTAGGAATCATGTTCGGGTCATAAAGTGCAGATTGCTTCTGTGCGTGGCTACTAGAAGTCTTGGTTCCCAGGCTATTTAGCTTTCCATTATCAGTGACTGTACTTTTATGATTCATTCGGCGGACTTCTTGGCGCAAAAACTCTACTTGCTCTGCCGGGGCATAAATTAACTTGTGATAATTGGAAAGCACTAACTTAGGATTGGCTGACAGAAGCAATTCTCCATGATCTATTAAAATCGCAGTAGTGCAAAGCTGTATCACTGAAGCTGCTGAATGGGAAACAAACAAAATTGTTCCTCCCTGCTCCTGAATTAATTGAAGCCGAGCAAAACATTTACGCTGAAAAGCTTCATCACCAACGGATAGCGCCTCATCTACCACCAAAATATCAGGCTCCACACTTGTGGCTACGGCGAAGGCTAGACGCACAAACATCCCGCTTGAATAAGTCTTAACGGGTTGTTCGATAAAATCTCCAATGTCTGCAAAGCCGACAATCTGCTCAAACTTTGTTTCAATTTCTTTCGGAGACAGACCCAACAATTGGCCGTTAAAAAAGACATTCTGACGTCCTGTAAACTCTGGGTTAAACCCACTTCCCAGTTCTAGCAGTGCTGAAACCCGACCATTGACCTCCACCTCACCTGTGGTTGGCGTTAGAGTCTTTACGATAATTTGTAGTAGTGTACTCTTTCCAGAACCATTTCGCCCCACGATCCCTAGGGTTTGTCCCTTCGGAATCTCCAAGTTGATATCCCGCAGCGCCCAAAATTCATTGGTTCTGCTTTTGCCCGGTAATAAAATTTCCTTTAACCGATCTACAGGATGCTCATATCGTTTAAAACACTTCGAGATATTCTTCAACGAAATTGCAAGTTCACTCATCACACATCACTGCCAAAAATACCACAAATCGGGCAGCCACTCACAAACTCCAACATATCAGCAAATACTGGTCATAACTGCCAATATACTAATACTCTATCAAATGTAGTATAAATGCTTATGTTTTTTGTCTTGCAGTTTCTTGGCTTTTTTATATCTGTTATTTTGCTCAACCACTGGGTCAACTTGCTACTAACACGGCGTTCCTTTTTCGCCTTCAAGTACCTACCCTGTTTTGGCTGGGGTTGGTGTATTTACTTAATTATTTACATGATCGGGCGTTGGATGTCTGCCCCTGTAGAATCAGTACGCCTATTTTACACGGGTATAGCTCTGCTTGTTCCAACTCTGGCTGGAGTATGGTACCTCTCTAATCCTCATGCATCGGTATGGCAACGACAACGTATAGACTTGCCCCTTGATCCGTGGACGCTGCTGCTAGTGGGTGTCTTTATCGGAGCAATGATATATGTTGGGCCCTATCTAGAATTTCCTTCTGATCCAGTAGACCATTTGGCTTTTATTCAGAGTTGGGAAAAAGCACGTTGGATGAATTATATTTATTCAGATAGTTACTACTCTTCTCGGTTCGTTTACTTCTTTGAACATTGGTTATTACAACCTTCTGGTCTTAGTTTTGGCAATAGAACAGGATTATTGTTCCTCTCTCCAGTTTTACAAGGAATACTATTTTGGCAATTTATTCGCATCACTAAAATACTTACTAATAATACTATTTTGAGTCAGCTTGGAGGTCTAATGTCTCTAGGCTTTTTTGGTTATAATGCTATTAGCTTTTACCGATATACTGTACTTGCTGGCACATTATTAGCCTATATCATCTTTCTGGAAGGTTTAATACTAATTATTTCTACTTTTTCAAAAGAAGAATGGCGATACTTATTTTTATTACCGCCACTACTCGCTTTTTGTTGGCAAAATCATCCTCAGGAAACACTTTTGCAACTCAATGGAATGGTCGGGATTTGTATTACTTTGTTGCTCTTTCGTTACAAAGGTATTACTCCCCGTTTTAGGAATATTATGGCACTTGTTACTATTATGGTAATAACTGTTTCTGTTTTTATACTCTTTAAAAGAGAGGTGCTTTCTGAAAACATAGCGTCTCCTTTGATTAGCTACTATAAACTATTTGGATTGAACATAAATTTACTTCAATTCCAGCATTTGAATTTAATGCTTGGGGGATTAGGTTGGTTTGCCATACTCAGTGCCGCCTTAATATTATTATTCAACTCTCCAAATAGAAATCTCGATATTATGGCAGGCTTATGTATATGGTCAATTGTTATTCTTTATAATCCACTGTCAATTGAGGTTTTACTCCGCTTTATCCCTACAGATGTTTTTTCTCGATTAATTTACGGTTCTATATATTGGATTTTTATTGTAATTTTTATTCAAGATTTGCATAATAAAATTCGCAAAATAGATAACGTTTTGATGGTTAAAGCAAATATTTTATTGAAAAATAAAATATTGCCGTACATAGTGATTTTAATTCTATTTTCATTGTCCGGGATTCCAGGATATCCAGTATATGGAAAGGTGAGGCATTTAGGACTAAAAGTCGATCCAAGGCTCGATGGCTCAAATTTACAACCAACTATTGAATACCTGCGATTACATACGCCGAAAAGCTGTGTCGATCCCTACCCCAATCCAGCCTACCTTCCGATTATGAGTTATGTTCTGAGTGATTCGTATGTCAATACTTATTTAGTGGGAACTGGATATTTCTATATAGTTACAAACCGTAGAGATATTAAACTAGATAATGTGCCATCAGTAGATTCTACTGTATCTGATAATGATACAATAGATTACTCTAGCTTTCGTAATTCAATAAAGAGTAAAAAAATATGTTATGTGATTCTTTATGTTCAAACCGAAGAATTGCATAGTTGGGTGGGTGCTGTACTGGGTCATTGGCGTATAGATCATGCGAGAACCCAACGCTACTATTCTGCAAATTTTATTGAATGGGTTACTAAGAATCCTCAAGACTTTGAGTTAGTTTTTACGGATAACTTAATACGAGTATTTAAAGTTTTATAAAGAGTAGAGGAAACAGAAGGTTAGGTTTATTTCTATCTATCTGTTCAGACTATGCCAATTGATTTAGAGAACTATCAATTTTGTTCGAGACTTCTAGGATAGCTGTGTAGTACTTAGCCAAAGTCCAGAGTTTTTGGGGGGGTAGGTCGCTGTTGGTAGCTTCCGAGAGCTTGGTGATCGTTTCTGACAGCGCTTCTGGTGACGGGAGTTGACCTAATACAGCCAGAATTTTGGGATGTTCTGTGGGGATAACGTTTTCAGTAGAGCATACCAAAGACTCGTGCAACTTCTCTCCAGGACGCAAGCCCGTAATCTGGATGGGGATATCAACGTCTGGAGTAAAACCCGCTAAGTAGACCATTTGTTCTGCTAAGTCAAAAATCTTAACTGGCTGACCCATATCTAAAATTAAGGTTTGACCCGATCGCCCTACGGCTACACCTTGAATCACCAGTTGAGCGGCTTCAGGAGTGGTCATAAAGTAACGGGTCATGGCTTGGTCGGTAACAGTGACGGGGCCACCTCTGGCGATTTGCTCTTGAAAAATCGGTACGACGCTGCCACGGCTGCCCAGAACATTGCCGAAGCGCACGACGAGAAAGCGGGTTTTACTTTTGGCGGCATGTGCCTTGACCATTAGTTCAGCCAAGCGCTTACTCAGACCCATAAAGCTAGAGGGATCAACGGCTTTGTCGGTAGAAATAAGTACAAAGGTTTCAACCCCACAGGCATCAGCCAACGTCGCCAGGTGAGCCGAAGCAAGGGCGTTGTTCTCAAGGGCTTCTGTGGGGTTATGCTGCATCAGGGGGACGTGCTTATGAGCAGCGGCATGAAAAATAATTTCTGGTTTCCAATCCTTGAATATCCGTTCGATACGAGCTTGATGGCGAATATCGGCAATGAGGGGAGTGACTATCAAATGGGGAAAGTCTCGCCTTAATTCCTGCTCAATATTAAAGATGCTGTTCTCGCCGCGCCCTAGTAGTAGTAGCTGTTTAGGTTCCAGACGAGCCAACTGACGACAAATTTCCGAGCCGATGGTACCGCCTGCACCAGTGACGAGGACAGTACGTGCTTGGATTTGCGATCGCGCTGAAGGAAATTGTGAATTAAATTCATCTGCGAAGTCCAATTTAATTTCAGGGCGTCCCAGAATATCCTGGATTTGAATTTCCCTAGCTTGGGGAGTGAGATTGCGATCGCACAAAATCTCTGAATGTCCGGGTAAAACTTTCAGCTTCAAAGACGTGCCATGCGCTAAGTTGACTAATTCACGGATTTGTGCCGCCTTAGCAGAAGGCATAGAAATCAACACTTCATCGGCATTCAGGCGTTGAGCGATCGCGACCATCTCAGAAGAAGATCCGAGAACTGGCACCCCCTCGACTTTTCGGCCTACCTTCGTTGGATCGTCATCGACAAATCCGACAATCTCCCAATTGACTTGGGGGTTTTGCCGAACTTCTTGGACAATTAGGGAACCTGCCCTACCTGCTCCTACCAGGAGAACCTGAGAACGTCGTTCAGAATGACGCGAACGGGGACGGCGGATTAGATAGCGCTGAACTGACGACCGACGAGCATAGCGTAAGCCAACCATCCCTAGCAGGCACAAACTCCAGTCAATTACTGCTACGCCTAGAGGAATTCCCCAAAGCGGCTGAACGTAGGGAATAATTACGCGGGTAACAACTAAAACGAGAAGGGAATAAAGGGTGACGGCATGGAAAAGGGAGACGGCATCTTTGAGACCAAACAGACGCCAGACTTGTTGGTACAAGCCAAAGCCTCTTTGGACGAGGAGACGACCGGGAATAGCAACCAGAGGCAGAATCCATGCCAAGGATTGGTGAGTTTCTGCAATGTCTCCGTCAAAGCGAATCACGAAGGCGAGACTACAAGCCAACCAGGCAATAAGACCATCCAGGGTTAGTTGCCCCAGTCGGTTGACAGAGGGGAATGTAACTTGCTTGGGCATAGAAGACTTATCCCAGCAAACATTGGCGGCAATCGTCTATCATAATCCTTGCTTAAAGATCTGTGTCCCTATCAATTTGCCCTTTTGATAATACACTTTTCAACTGTGGGATTTGGTTGCGGATGATAACAGCGACAACAGCGGCAATGAAGCTACCAATCACAGCGATGACCACCTGCTGCCCTGAAGAGCGCGGCTGCTGTACTTCAGATTCGCTCAAAATCTGCACTGGCATAACTTTTGCAGTCAAGTCAGCCAAATTTTTCTGACCCTGCTGTAGGAAGTGTTTGTCAAACTGTAAGGCAGCAATGGTGGCAACAGAGTTAGCCTGCTGTGCCTCCAGCGCCTGTAGTTTTGGTGTACTGGTGGGTGGAATTTCAGCAGCAAATTGCTGGAATTGGGCTAAAGTCTGCTTTTGTCGGCTTAGCTGTAGTTCAGTAACCATTAGGCTACTTGCCAGTGTCTGGCTCAGGGGTTGTTGAAACTTTGTGTTTAGTTGGCTAACGACTTTGGGAGCAACGGTGTTCAGAGAACTTGCATTTGGAGACTGCAAGTTTAGAGCAATGTTCTGTGTCTCGGCATTGTATTGAGCGGTAGCACTAATCTCGTCTGCGTGAAAACTCTCTAAAAACTCGACTGCCAAGGCTCCGGTTTGATGAACATCTATTGCTGGGAATGGTTGAACTGACAGAGGGATAGAGGAGGGTTTGACTGACAGAGTTAACTGTTTCTGGTATTGTTTAGGACTGAGCCATGAGTGTGCGATCGCAATCGCCGATAGGGCAACAGTTACCAACCCTAAAAATTTCCAGTTGCGACTGAGAAATTGGATGATTTCTATTAAGGGAGCTAAATCTTCGTTCTCAATTAACCGATGTTTAGTATGTTGTGCCAATTACTTCCCCTCCAGTAGCTGAGACTAGAGTTAGCATACAGTACAGCTTAGCCAGTCGCGATCGCGATTTCCAAGCCTTGCCCTAAACACTTGTATACTCTTTTGAATGTGAGAGTGTTGGTATTGCCCTGGTGGCTGCAGTGCTGTTATGGAAGGAGGAAATATGACGGTAGCTCTAGTTACTGGTGTTGGTGGTGGTGTTGGGCAAAGTATCATAAAGAGCTTACAAGATACTCCCTATACTGTAATCGGAGTTGATGGAGAACTATTAGGTACGGGTCTGTACGCAGTCACCAAAGCCTACAGTGTGCCATATGTTTCTGCTCCTGGATACATAGAAAGGTTGATAGAGATTTGCCAAAGCAACAATTGCTCTTTAATTTTTCCTGGTCTTGATGCCGAGTTGCTTGTACTCTCTAGAGAAGCTCATAAGTTCCGAGAGATGGGAATAATACCGATTGTCAGCCCACCCGAAATAGTTGAAATAGCTGACGACAAGCTACAAACTTATCAGTTTCTAACCAATTCTGGCTTTAAAGCCCCATTGACATTTCCTTTATCTGATAATATTACTCACTACTTACCTTTTCCAATAATTATAAAACCGAGGAAAGGTGGAGCTCGTTCAAAAGGAGTCTTTGTTATTTCTAATGGATCGGAGCTGTCTTTAAAACTCTCCTCTCTTGATTTGAATAACTATGTTGCCCAGGAATACATAGAAGGAGATGAATATACTTGTGGAACCGTTAATTTTGAAGGTCGTTGCTATGGCTCGATTGTCATGAGAAGGATACTGCGAGAGGGGGATACTTATAAAGCTTTTGTCGTTAACGACTCATACATAAATACTTATATCAAAGATGTGGCTGAAGTACTCAAACCCTTCGGTTCCTGTAATTTTCAGCTACGAGTAAAAGATGGAGAACCTTACATCTTTGAAATAAACGCTCGCTGTTCAGGGACAACATATAGCCGAACTTTGGCTGGCTTCAATGAACCATTGATGATTGCTGATTACTTATTGTACGGAAAGCTTCCAACTTATGAAATTCGGGAAGTCTCTATCCTCCGTTACTGGAAAGAACTTGTAGTTGAAAACGCTCGCATTATGGAGCTTCAAGATCATGGCACAATTAGCAGCAATGGGAGTCGGTTATGAGGAGTTCAGTAGCTAATACTCATGGGCGAGTTTTAGTTACGGGGGCTGCTGGTTTTGTTGGTCGTTACTTAGTCAGCGCTCTTTTGGATGATGGTTGGGAAGTACTGGCATTAGTCCATGAGCGAATTTTGCCGAAACACCTCGAATCTGATGCATTGCAAGTGATTCAGGGCGATATCAATGATTTGACTTTTATTCGTAATGCTGTATCACAAGTTGATGCAGTTTGTCATCTAGCAGCTTATATTCCTCCTAACTATGAAGACTCAGAGTACGCAGAAAGATGTTTGCAGGTAAACAGTCTGCTAACGTTGCGTATAGCAGAGTTTGCCGTTGAACGGTATAGCCGTCGATTTATTTTCTTCTCCTCAGGGCAAGCGCATCAGTATTCGGAAGCACCAGTTTCAGAGAATGCTCCTTTATATCCTGCAAAAAGAGCAACTTACTACCTTACAAGCAAGCTGGTAGGTGAATTGTATTTAGAACACCTGAGGTATCTCAACAACTTACCAGCCATCACGTTACGAGTGGCTTCCTGCTATGGTTTTGGTATGCCAGAGAAGGCAGTAGTCTATCGTTTTATGAAATGCGTACTTGAAAGATTACCCCTCCAAGTTTGGGATGGTGGTATACCTACTTACGATTTTGTATATGTATCAGATGTAGTACAACTCGCCGTAGCTGCCTTAACAAGTGGCGATTCTGGAATTTACAATGTGGGTTCAGGTCGTGCTTATTCAGTAATCGAATTGGCTCAAGCAGTAGTTGATACCTTCCCGGAGAAAGAGGTGCCTATCGATGTTAAACCACCTCTTGATTCTATACCAGCCAGCTTTCCCGCATTATCTATAGAAAAGGCTGCTAAAACATGGAATTATTCTCCTCTTTCATTAAAAGATGGACTAGCTAAGTTGCGAAAGCAGATGGAGCAAGCGTTAAGTGTTGATAGCAATCTTTAGTGATATACATGGCAATCTCCCAGCTCTCGAAAAGTTCGTGGAGTGTACTAAAAATCGTTCGGATGCTTATGTTTGTTTAGGGGATGTGGTAAATTATGGACCTTGGAATGATGAGTGCCTTGAACTAATTTATTCATTGCCGGAACTCATACTGATTGAAGGAAATCATGAAAAACTTTTTCTCGGTGTTGAATCCATTGAGCATGAATTACCCCTAGTGCAAGAATTTTTTGATAAATCTATTCAGTTTTTCTCTCGAAGAGATCTGATCACTAACCTTACTAAAGCTTATGAAATTGGTTCATTTCTATGTACACATACGGTAGAAAACAAGAAAATATATATGGATTCTGATATAGACGTTACACGCAATTATATTATCGGTCATACCCATCATCAGTTCAAGATTGAACGCTCAGATAAAATTATTATCAATTGCGGAAGTATTGGTCAAAATCGTAAATATATCAATACATTAAATTTCGCCTTATACGATACATCTTCTGGAAGCGTAACATTAAGTGAAGAACTTTATCCAATTGAAAAGTTTTTAGAGGAGCTGGTTATACGAGGTTACTCCCAACGTTGCTTAGATTACTACTTAAGCAAACAAAGGAGAGTGGCTTGATAGAAGAAATGTTTTTACAAGGTTTTCAATATGGGGTGAACAATGAGATTAAAGCATGATTGTTTAATCTGTAACTCACCGACTCTACCCTATTTCTCTAAGGATTTCCAGGGTCAATATAGACTTGAAAGGGTTGACTATTGGAGATGCAAAAATTGTGGCTTCGTCTTGTCTAAAACCCATTATGATATGTCAAATGATGAATGGGAAGTTCTGAATGTAGATTATCATTCTTCATATCAAAATCAGGAGTATAATCCGGATGATCCTCGGTGGTTTGAAAGATTACAGGCTCAGGTTGTTTCACTAACTGAATTAGCGGCTTTAGATATATTGCCAAAGTCTAAAGCCTGGGTTGATTATGGATGTGGAGATGGCAACCTGGCAAGTCTTCTTGAAAAAAATCACCTGCCTACTCTCAAATATGATCGTTATATGAAGCAGAACCCAAGCTACTTGAAGGATACTGAGTTACAGACTCAACAATATAGTGTTGTTATCAATACTTCCGTTTTTGAACATATTCGGGAAAGAGAAACTTTAGATTCCATTAATAGTTTAGTGTCAGATGAAGGGGTCTTAGTAATTCACACTTTAGTAAATGAGGTAATTCCAGGAACTCCAGACTGGTTTTACTTACTCCCTCCACATTGTTCATTTTTTACTAATAAAAGTATGCAAATACTTTTTGAGGATTGGGGTTACGATGCATCAATTTATCATGTTCCCTCAAGGATGTGGTTTTGGTTTAGAAGAAATGGGGACTTGGTGCAGAGGCTGTTTGATCAGAATTTACTCAACAGCGCTGAGGGGTTTTATTTTAAAAAAGGCTTTATGAACTATTGGGGCGTTTACAGTTAAACATGATGAAATCAAATTTAGAGGAACTAGCTATCTTCGGTGGCAGACCTGCATTTAGCGAAAAGATCCACGTAGGACGCCCCAATATTGGAAATCGCGATCGCCTCCTAGAGCGCATCAACGATTTGCTGGATAGAAAGTGGCTATCCAATAATGGTCCTTATGTCCAGGAATTTGAGCGGCAAGTCTCTGAAAGACTGGGTGTTAAGCATTGCATTGCTATGTGCAGTGGAACTGTAGCACTGGAGATTGCAATTAGAGCTACAGGACTTACAGGTGAGGTAATCGTACCTTCGTTTACTTTCATTGCTACAGCCCATGCACTCCAGTGGCAAGAGATTACACCTGTCTTTTGTGATGTTGACCCTCAAACTCACACTCTCAACCCTTGGCGACTAGAAGCCATGATCACGCCCCGCACAAGCGGCATTATTGGAGTGCATTTATGGGGTCAGCCTTGTGAAGTGGAGACTTTGACAGAGATTGCCCAGAAGCACAACCTGAAGTTAATGTTTGATGCATCCCATGCGTTTGGTTGCTCCTACAAAGGAACAATGATTGGGAACTTTGGTGAAGCCGAAGTATTCAGCTTTCATGCAACCAAATTTCTCAACACCTTCGAGGGGGGCGCAGTCGTAACCAACAATGATGAACTAGCGACTAAAGTTCGCTTGATGAAAAACTTTGGCTTTGCTGGGTATGACAACGTCATCTATGTTGGCACGAATGGCAAAATGAACGAGATCTCCGCTGCCATGGGGCTGACTGGGCTTGAGACTATCAACGAATTTGTAGCGAACAACCATCGCAACTACAAACAGTATCAGCGTGAACTGGCTGGCTTACCAGGAGTGCATCTGTTCGCTTATAACGAAAATGAGCAGTGCAACTACCAATACATCGTGTTGGAAATTGATGAAGCCATTACCAAAGTCAGCCGGAATGATCTAATAAAAATTCTGTGGGCTGAAAATATCTTAGCTCGGAGATATTTTTATCCAGGCTGTCACCGCATGGAACCTTACCGTTCTTACTTTCCTCACGCGGGGCTGCTGTTACCCGAAACTGAAAAACTTACAAAACGGGTACTAATTCTGCCTACAGGCGCAGCTATTGGGGCAGACGAACTTAGCAAAATCTGTCAAATCCTACGGCTTGTGGTTACAAAGGGTCGTGAAATCAGTGAAAATCTACTGACCCATTCTACTGACAAAGCTTTTCAAGGTAGTAAGAAGTAAAACCACCCATTTAATCACCGCTGAATGAAAATTGGATTTTTGGGCAATACTAACAACTATCCCTTCATTCTGGCGCGAGCCTTGCGCCGGATGGGGCATGAAATTCTTTTTATTGTAGATAGCCCTGAGCGGTTGTATCGCCCGGAGTATCGTTACGACGATATTACCTTGCCTTACCCTGAGTGGGTTTATGATGTAAGCCCTGTAAGCCTATGGGATTTTGCGTTTCCCACTCCCAAACGAGCCAAAATCATCAGCTTGCTCAAAAATTGTGATGCTGTCATCTTAAATGGTCTTGGTCCTTCTTTGTTATTACATATTGACCGTCCAGCAGTTATTTTATTGACAGGATCTGACTTGGAATATTATGGGAATCTTCAAACCATAGATGAGCTTGTCACAGCAGTTCATCGAAAGCCCGTTTTTCTACGGCGTATGTGGAGAAAATATGTGTACACCCGGCTGGTTTCTGCACAACGCGCCGGTATCCGTTCTGCCACAACCATCAATTATGTTGGACCAGGTCTGATTCCTAAGGGAGATGCCTTACTTAAGGAAATCGGCATTCAGGATTCGCAGTGGATATTCTTCCTGATGACGGACTTGGAGAAAATCCATCCAGAACCCCTGCCTCATAACCAACCCCTGCGGACTTTCTGTGCTACGCGGTTGACCTGGAAGAAGCCATTAGCACTAGGCACTAGCGAACTAGACTACAAAGGCTCAGACATTATGATTCGTGGATTGGGATTATTTGCACGAACCACTCACATCCCACTCGATATCCGCTTGGTTAAAAAGGGAATGCATGTCGCAGAAACCATGCACTTGATTGAAGAAGAAGGTTTTGCTGAACAAGTTACATGGTTAGAGGAAATGAGTCAACTTGGGGTGTGGGCTGAGTACAAACAAGCAGATATCATCTTTGAGCAGTTTGGGTTGAGCGTGATTGGAATGGCAGGTTTGGATGCAATGGCAACGGGTCGGCCCATCATCGCAAATGGTAGACCTGAAATTATGGAGAAACGGATAGGAGTTCCTGCGCCTATCTGTCAAGCTGTCACTCCTGAAGAAGTTTGCGCTCAACTGCAACGCCTTGTACTTGATCCAGCAGAACGAGAGCGTGTTGGATTGCTCTCCCGGCAATATGTCGAGAAATATTGCTCACCGGAACACGCCGCCCAAATTTGTTTGGAGCGTTTGGGAGCGAAATGATAGCTGATTTGCGTCGGTTATTGCAGAAGCTGGAGATTGACCGGGCAGTTCTCTTTGTGTTGCTGAATCGGGGCTGGCAGTTGCTGGCTGGACCAATTAGCATTCTGCTGCTCACACGCTATTTTTCGCTTGATGTCCAAGGCTTCTACTACACTTTTTCCAGTCTGCTAGCACTCCAGTCTTTCGTCGAATTAGCCTTATATCTGGTCATCATCAACGTGGCTAGCCACGAATGGGCGCACCTAGGGTTGGATAGTGCTGGCTACATTGTGGGTAATCCCCAAGCATTATCACGGCTAGTCAGTTTAGGGCAATTGGTTTTTAGGTGGTATGCAGTTGTCAGTGCCGTTTTTGTAGTCGGGATAGGGACGATTGGCCTTGTTTTCTTTTCGCAAACCCCCGTTGCCGATATTCAGTGGCAAGCACCTTGGTTGGTGCTGGTGTTTCTGACTGGTCTACTGTTGTGGGGATTGCCGTTTAATTCCCTTTTAGAAGGATGCAATCAGGTAGAGACAATCAACAAATTCAGGCTGATCCAATCGATACTGAGTAACCTGGCGTTGTGGTTAACCATTACCTTGGGCGGGGAGCTATGGGCGACAGTTGCCTCCTCTGGGGTGAGCTTATTGTGTGACCTTTACCTGCTCTTGGTACGCTATCGGCGTTTCTTCAAACCTTTCTTCCAACCTGCAACAGGAGTTCGTATTCATTGGAAAAGTGAAATCTGGCCTATGCAGTGGCGGTTGGCGCTTCAGGGAGTAGTCAATTACTTTGCCTACTCGTTGTTTACCCCAGTCATGTTCCACTATCACGGTGCAGCCGTAGCAGGAAAGATGGGGATGAGCTGGCAGATAGTGAACGTGATTCAAGGGATAGCCCTTGCGTGGGTTTACCCGAAAGTGCCGCGTTTTGGTATGCTGATTGCCAAGAAAGACTATGCTGCTTTGGATCGTTTCTGGCGGAGGGTTTCGCTTGTGTCGATGGTCGTTGTCACTGGGGGCAGCATACTCGTTTGGCTTTTGGTATACGGTCTGCATCTCTTGCAAGTGCCGCTAGCCGAGCGGCTGCTTGGCTCAGTGCCTACAAGCCTGTTCTTATTAGCGACAATTCTGATGCAGCTCATACAATGTCAAGCCGCTTATCTACGGGCTCACAAGAAAGAGCCATTGGTGGTTTCCAGCGTGGTTTCCAGCGTAGCAATTGGTTGCCTTGTGTGGGGATTAGGCAGTCGCTTTGGGGCTACAGGGGCAGCGGCAGCATACTTGTTTGTGATTTCAATATTAGCCCTTCCGTGGACCACAATTATTTGGTTTCGCTTTCGTGCAAAATGGCATCAGCCTGAGAGTGATAGTCCATCGCTCTAATTCTTGAGTTTATCTGCTGACTTGAAAACAGACAGGGGAAATGGGTAGATAGAACAAAAAGATTTAATCTTTTCGTAGTAGGTGGAGTGCATATGTCCACTCTAATAACAGTAAGTTCGTTCTAGGGCTTTTACCCGAAATTTTGACATAGGAGAGATACCTGATGGGTCTGACTCAATCATATATTCGACTTCTGGCTCGCCAACATAAACTTAAGCCCTTTCAAGGGCCTGTATTAACACTTGGTCGTCAGGCTGTTTATGCCACCTATGAACAAGTACGAGAAATCCTAATATCCGAAGGAATTGAGCCTCAACCAATTGACCCAAATCAACCGTTGACGACAAACATACCCAATTGGATTGATACAACAGATTCAATGTCCAAGTTTACCAGTGATCGCATAGTTTTCCAGTCTCTTGGAGGCTTGTCCGTTTTTGCTCTGGATGTATCCCACTATGAAAATGCAGACTATGTAGCGGACTTAAATTTTAGCGTCCAAAATGACATTGCACAGAAGTTTGGATTGATTATAGATGGCGGAACATTAGAGCATGTGTTTGATGTGAAGCAGGCATTACAGAACGTGAACTGTATGCTGAAGCCTGGTGGTACAGTTATCCATATCAGTCCAGGCTCGAATTGCCTGGGTCATGGATTTTATCAGTTTAGTCCTACCCTGTTTTATGATTACTACGGAGTTAATGGGTTTACCAATTTGGAAGGTTTTCTTTTGGAGGTCAAGCGCTCGAACTTCCAGAATAACTACAACAGCAAGTGCGACTGCTGGAAGTGGGATTTTCAACAGTCTTATCCAAATGTGATTCATAATCAGCCTATCGCTGTATATTTCTCAGCTCAGAAGACAAGCACCTCAAGCATTGACAAACTTCCACAGCAAGGTGAGTTTTCGGGGCAAGTTGAAGGGGGAAAAATGGGAAATGCGAGTACAACAGAAAAGGTGGAAGAGGTAACTATAAATAAACTAAAAGATCTTTTACCGCAAAATAGCAAAAATTTTGTAAAGCGGCTTCTAGGACGTGATTTAAACGTGAAACCATGGGGGCTGGAATATGTTGGTAAGTTCTAGCTCTAGTGTAATAAAAAAAGTTTGTAAGTAAGGTTTTATTAGTTGCCAAAATAAATGCGGTTAACATTAGTCATCTCTTCCCTATCCTCCGGTGGTGCAGAAAGAGTGATGTCCATTATGGCTAACTACTGGGTTGCCAAGAAATGGAAAATTACAATCTTGACTTTTGATGACGGAACAAAACCGCCATTTTATGACCTAGATTCCCGTGTTTGTCATATACCCCTAAGTATTGCTGGCGAATCCTCTAACTTATTTGTCGGCATCTGGAAGAATCTGAAACGTATTCAAATCCTACAATCAGCGATCGCTAACAGTAATCCTGATGCTGTCATTAGCTTTATGGATCAAGTCAATGTGCTGACTTTGCTAGCTATACGGTTTTCCCTCGGAACCATTACCCTTCAGGAACCCCCTTGGGGAAAGCGATCGCTGAAAATCCCTGTGATAGTCTCAGAGCGTATCGATCCAGCCTTGTATTCCATCGGTAGAATTTGGGAACAGTTACGCCGATGGACTTATCCCTTCGCCGATCACCTTGTCGTTCAAACTCAAGGCGCATTAACTTATTTCTCATCAGGGCAGCAAAAACGTGCGTGTATCATTCCTAACCCGGTTGTATTCCCCACCAGGAGAAAGAATACATCAGGCGGGCTATGGGTTGGGCGATCGCTTTTCGCTATGGGGCGTCTTACAAGGCAGAAAGGCTTTGACCTTTTACTACAAGCCTTTGCTCGTCTAAAAGACCATTATCCTGAATGGACTTTGACAATTCTGGGAGAAGGAGAATTACGCACAGAACTTGAATCTCTCCGTGAAAGCTTAGGATTGTCTAGTCGGGTTCATCTTCCTGGAGTAGTGAGGAATCCATATGAAGTTCTCATGCAAGCCGAGATTTTTGTCATGTCTTCTCGCTTTGAGGGTTTTCCCAATGCACTCTGTGAAGCAATGGCCTGTGGAGTTCCCGTTATTTCCAGTGATTGCCCTAGTGGACCAAGGGAGATTATTCGGGATGGTGTAGATGGTATCCTAGTGCCGAACCAAGATGTAGAAGCGCTAACCGCAGCCATGGATCGCCTAATGTCTGATGAGGGAGAACGGAAACGTCTATCTAGCCGTGCGCCAGAAGTGGTAGAACGGTTTAGCTTAGAAAAGGTAATGAGCATCTGGGAAAAACTTTTGGCTCAAGTTGTTGAGGAGAGGTTATGATAAGCACTTTCGAGCAGGAAGTTAAGGAAAGTGAAGAGCGTTTTGAATACCACCAAAATATATTGAGCGATTTAGGAGTAAACTTTAACTCTGAATCAATGATTTTGGACTTTGGTTGTGGTTCGGGATACTTGGTTTATCACTATAGAAAGCACGGCTTAAATACCTTTGGTGTTGATATAAAAGACTCGTATACTAAAATTCAAAATTTATTGCAGCACGAGGAAACAAGTCCTTCCATCTCTAGTAGTTTTCACAAGTTGGATCTAAACAACTATAGAATTCCTTTTGATGATAATACATTTGATTTTGTCTTCAGTGATCAAGTATTTGAGCATGTGCAAAATTTTTCAGAAGCTTTGGGAGAGATTAAGCGAGTTTTAAAACCGGGTGGTTGTAGTTTGCACTTCTTTCCTCCCAAGTATCGAATAATTGAAGGTCATGTATTCGTACCGCTTGCAGGAGCTTTTCAAGGATATAATTATTTATTGTTTTGGGCTTTATTGGGGATAAGAAATCAATTTCAACAAGGGCTGGACTTTAGAACCGTTGCTAACCTTAATTTTGAATATCTTAATAAAGAAACTAATTATCCCTCTCCCGCAGAAGTAAAAAAGCATTTCACTAACCATTTTCAAGATGTAGTTTTCGTTGAAGAACTTTTAATTAAACATCACCCTAACTCAACAGGATACCTTTATTCCCTAACCAGGAAATTTCCCTTGCTTCCCTTTCTTGTTAGGAATTTTCAGGCAAAAGCCATCTTTGTGAGAAAAAATTAGCAATCTGTATTAATGGACATAGAGTTATGAAAATCACCTTTGAAGAGGAAGTAAAGCAGGGCGATCGCTTTCAGTTTGGTGAAAATTGGAAGCGCTTTTTATCAGTCCTTAATGATGAGCGCATTGCCGAAGCTGAGAAATCTCTCCAAGAAATGTTGGAGGTAGAGAATTTACAAGGTAAAAGCTTTCTTGATATCGGTTCTGGCAGTGGTTTGTTCTCTCTTGCTGCACGTCGATTGGGGGCAAAAGTCCATTCCTTTGACTACGATCCTCAATCAGTAGCTTGTACGCAAGAACTCAAAGGGCGATACTTTCCTGAAGATTCCAACTGGACTATTGAACAAGGGTCAGTACTAAACATCGATTACATCAAATCATTACGCCAGTTTGACATCGTTTATTCTTGGGGAGTACTTCACCATACGGGTGCAATGTGGCAAGCACTGGACAATGCCAGCTTACCAGTAGTTGATGGAGGGCAGTTGTGCCTTGCTATTTATAACGACCAGGGTAGTGCATCTAGGCGTTGGCTCAAAGTTAAGCAATTTTATTGTTCTGGGATTGTCGGCAGAACTTTAGTGTCTATGTTGTTCATCTCCTATTTCATTCTTATGGGTTTAGCTATAGATCTTGTGAAGCTTAGAAACCCAATATTACGCTACAAAGAGTATAAAAAATCAAGAGGAATGTCCATAATCTATGATTGGTATGATTGGCTAGGCGGCTATCCCTATGAGGTAGCCAAACCGGAAGAAATCTTCAAGTTCTACCAGGACAGAGGATTTATGTTGAAAAACTTGCTCACTACTTTAGGGAGTTTGGGAAATAATCAGTTCGTTTTTGTCAAGCAATGAGAAAAATCGCTTTTCTAATCGAATCTCTTCGTTGTGGTGGTGCCCAAAAACAACTAGTTACTCTTGCCAAAACTCTCAAAAAAGAAGGCTTCGATATTACAATTTTATACTTTTATCCAGATGGATTTTTCGAGCCAGAGCTAAAGGATAGTGGTATTCGTCTGATCTGTTTAGAAAAGCAAGGACGCTGGGATTTGTTTTCCTTCTTTTGGCGTCTTGTTCATCATCTAAAGCTCATAAAGCCTGATGTACTTCATGGTTATCTAGAAACAGCAAATTTACTGACTATTTTTCTCAAACCTTTTTTGAGGACACCCCAAATAGTTTGGGGTGTGCGAGTATCTAATATGGATTTAAGCCATTCTGATTGGCTATCACGTATACTCTTCCCTTGGGAATGCTTTCTTTCTCGGTTTGCTGACCTGATTATTGTGAATTCTAAAGCAGGTCATTCTTACTATTTAGAGCATGTCTTTCCCGCTCATAAGATGATCGTTATTCCTAATGGCATTGATACTGAACGCTTTAATCTAGACATAGAAGCAAGGCAAAAGGTACGGGCAGAATGGTGTCTTTCGGAAAATACTATTTTAATTGGTCTAGTAGGGCGACTAGCTCCAATGAAAGACCATCCTACTTTTCTAAAGGCAGCAGCTCTACTATGCAAAGACAGACAAGATGTGAGCTTTGTCTGTGTGGGTAGTGGCTTGGAGGATTACACGCAGGAACTCTATCAATTAACTGTTCAGCTAGATATTTCTGAAAAGGTAATCTGGGCGGGAAGACGTGTAGATATGTCTGCGGTATATAATGCTCTCGATATTCTTTGTTCTTCTTCTGCTTATGGAGAAGGATTTGCTAATGTCATTGGCGAAGCAATGGCTTGTGGTGTGCCTTGCGTGGTAACAGATGTAGGCGACTCAGCATGGATTGTTGAAAATGTGGGTATAGTCGTACCACCGGGGAATTCCGAAGCGCTGGTAGCAGGATGGAGGAGCTTGATAAAAGAACAGCAATACAAAAATCCTGTCCTCAAGTTAAAAAATCGTTCAAGAATTCTTTTAGAGTTTAACTGTAATAAACTAATTCAAAATGTAGTGTCTAGTTTAGAGCAGTCTCCTAGTAATTTTTCTTTGGATAGATAAGTGGATATGCTGCTTCTTTCATACTGTTTATTATTCTTAGCTTATTCAAGTTATGTATGCCTAAAAATCAGGAATAACTTTTGGAATATTGAAAACTTTTTCGCGCTACAAATTCTAATAACATATATATTTGTTCCCATAAATATTATTCTTTTTGGGAGTAAAATGTATGAATCTGGAATTGAAATTCACTTGACTCCAGCCTCAAGGTTCGTGAGTTTTTCTTCTTTTTTTACAACACTGATATTCATACTCGCTTTTATTGGAGGTGTGGCTTACCGAGGTGGCTTACAAAAGTTAGTGAAACTCTCTATCCGCAAGTTTAATGGAATAGCTGTATATAGAGT
Source organism: Microcoleus sp. FACHB-SPT15 (assembly GCF_014849525.1). NCBI lineage: Bacteria > Bacillati > Cyanobacteriota > Cyanophyceae > Oscillatoriales > Microcoleaceae > Microcoleus > Microcoleus sp. FACHB-SPT15. The sequence goes on from NZ_JACJNU010000041.1 coordinate 55,574, forward strand.
AGCGTCTTACTTTTTATCTTTACTATCACTGATTTCTTTACTAGTTTATATTCAAGAATTCGGAGGTTTTTCATCATTTATATATAATTTAGATCTTAACCGGGCAGGTCTTCTTAGCGACGATATGGTCGGTAAGTTTGCTTTCGTTGGAAGATTTATAGATTTAGCATTCATTCCCCTCATATATTATCTTTACAAAAAACGTAAAACAAAAACAGAATTGATTTTTCTCTTATTGATTCCTTTGGTAGTTATTATAGTTAGTAATTTATTCATTTCAGTATCAAAGCTAAAGTTTATTGGTCTAGGATTAATTTTTTACTTTACATTCAGTATTAAAAAGAATAAACTCTATCTAACGTATTTATTTCTATTCTTAGCAATTGTTTTTTTGGGATTGCCTATCCTTGATGAAGTGTTTATTCTTGCTTATAGAGTATTCCAAAGTGAAGGAATTCTTGCGGTACCATTCAGAATAGCCTCGGCTCTACTTTCTGGTTCACTTGGGCAAGGTCAATATGAAACATTTTTAAAAGATAGTTCAACTAATCTATATTTGAAATCTGTAGACTACTTTGTTTCGGGACAGATTTCGCTTCAGTTAAGTATAGAGCGTAGCTATCCTTTGTTATTTTTTAGAGATTTTTATACAGGAATTAGTGATTTACTTCCTTCAAGACTAAATATTACAACAGGTCTTGAAGTTCATCGCTTAAATACTTCTATGTATTATGATTACTACCCTGAAATACCTGTATTGACTTGGGGTGTGCCACCTGGAATTATTGCTTTTGGAATGTATAGCTTGTCTGTACCAGGTGTTATGCTCACTGCATTTACATTAGGTTATATTTTTAGAGTAGTAGATTTATTTTTTAAATCCATTATAGAAATTGACAAAGGATTTTCTGCATTTTATGCGTATACAATATTTGTTTTAGGTTCTTACTCAGTAAGTGGTATGCCTAAGTTGGTAATTTACAATCTTATAATTTTAATATTTTTGTTCTTATTCTTTTTTGTTACTTTCAAATTTAGAATCAAAACAAGTAAATAAAAAACAACTGAATTTACTGATTTAGAGCAACACCGCAAAGTATAGATCTTCTGTCACTTTAGGTGATCAGCGCTTCGCTATCGCAAACGCTGTAACCCTTATAGAAGCGGAGTTTCCAATTGGTTTACATTTTCGAGTTTCTGATAGAAACTCATCACTCAAATCGTTATGTGAAAAAGCTCTTAGGCTTTTGCTTTGAACGTAATTTTCTGAGTCTGACAGAAGAGCGATAGCTATAAATCCTCATTCACCTGATAATGTAAACATAGCAATAAGTTGTGCTTTTTCTTATTTTAACTTTAGTATTGTCAGTTAGAACGTTTAGAGAAGCATTACGTTTCCATGATGGTTGCCAGTTGCTGTCATGATACTGAGAAGTAAGCTAGCTTTTAATATTCAAGCTAGATGCAAGTTATGAAAATCGTTTACATCATTACTGATCTCTCTATCGGCGGCGCTCAAATGATGCTTTATCAGCTCCTGTCTAGGATGAGCCGAGAACGCTTTACTCCGGTAGTCGTCTCATTGATGGATAATGGCACGGTGGGCGATCGCATTCAAGCTTTGGGCATACCTGTCTATACTATTGGGATGAACGCAGGGACACCTGCACTATCAGCGATGAAGCAATTAATTCGCTTAGTGCGTCAACTCAATCCTGATATAGTTCAAGGCTGGATGTATCATGCGAATCTGGCAGCACAGGTGGCTAGTATTTTCTGCGAGCAAAAGATGCCTATTGTCTGGTGTATTCAATGTTCAATTTATTCATTAGCCTTTGAAAAAAAATTGACAGCAGTAATTATTAGATTGTGTGCTTACCTATCAAAGCTAGATACTAATGTTGTTCATGTTTCTAAAATTAGTAAGATCCAGCACGAAGCATTAGGTTATTCCAAGAGCAATAGCTGTGTAATTCCCAATGGCGTTGATACCTTGCTCTTCACACCATCAGTTGAAGCAAGAGTCACTGTTCGCGCTGAGTTAGGCTTGCCCGAACAAGCTTGCTTAATTGGATTGATGGCTCGTTACCATGCCATGAAAGACCAAGCTAATTTTCTCAAAGCTGCTGCGTTGGTCTTAAAAGAACATCCAGACGTACATTTCATTCTGGCTGGACAAGGAATAGATCGACAAAATCAGGCTTTGTATGACTTAATTCAGGAGTTAGGGATTTACGAGCAAATCGACTTGCTAGGAGAACGCACTGATATGCCACGCCTTACGGCGGCTTTAGACATCGCTTCTTTATCTTCTTCCTATGGTGAAGGATTTCCTCTAGCTGTAGGAGAAGCCATGTCTTGTGGTGTGCCTTGTGTGGTTACAGATATAGGCGACTCAGCCTGGATGGTGGACAAAACAGGGCGAATCGTACCTCCACAAAATCCGGAAGCTTTAGCAAACGCTTGGAAAGAGTTAATCAATTTGGGTGCAGAGGGTAGATTTGCCTTGGGACAAGCTGCACGAAATAGAGCGATCGCACACTTTTCTCTAGACTCTGTTGTGGCACAGTATGAGGCACTATATGAAAGTGTGCTGGCAAGAAAACTAACCTGAAAATTTAGACCAAATGTGTGGCATCACGGGATTTTGGGATACATCGGGACAACTAAGTGCCGAAAAGATGCAGTGGCTAGTACAGGGAATGTCCGACACGCTGTTGCATCGAGGGCCGGATGATGGTGGAACTTGGGTAGATGCAGAGGTGGGAATTGCGCTAGGACATCGACGCTTGTCCATCCTCGATCTTTCGCCTGAAGGTCATCAACCGATGCATTCTGCCTCTAGTCGCTATGTTGTCGTGTTCAATGGCGAGATTTACAACTTCTCAGAACTTCGGCAAGAATTAGCATCTCTCGGTCATCGTTTTCGCGGTCATTCCGATACTGAGGTAATGCTGGCTGGCTTTAGCGAGTGGGGCTTGGAACAAGCAGTCCAGCGTCTTAATGGTATGTTTGCCTTTGCGCTATGGGATCGTCAAGCGCGAGTGTTGCATTTGGGACGCGATCGCTTCGGTGAAAAGCCTCTCTACTACGGCTGTAGCGGCGAGACTTTTTTATTCGGTTCTGAGTTAAAAGCCTTAAAAGCTCATCCTAGGTTTCAGGGCAAGATTAATCGAGATGCCTTAGCGCTGTTTGTGCGGCATAACTGCATTCCTGCACCCTACTCAATTTATAAAGGCATTTACAAACTGCCCCCCGGTACAATTCTCACCTGGAAAGGACAGGGTGAACTGACACCGATACCTTATTGGTCTATTAAGGAAGTTGCCGAAAAAGGCGTTGCTAAACCGTTTGCTGGCTCGGAATCTGAAGCCGTGGCACAGTTGGAGGCACTCTTGCAGGAAGCCATTGGGCTGCGTATGGTGGCAGATGTTCCCTTGGGTGCTTTTCTGTCGGGAGGCATCGACTCCTCTACCGTAGTTGCCCTGATGCAGGCTCAAAGTAGTCAGCCAGTGAAAACCTTTTCTATTGGTTTCTATGAGGAATCCTATAACGAAGCAAAAGATGCCAAGGCTGTAGCGCAACATTTAGGATGTGACCACACAGAACTTTATGTAACTCCAGAAGAAGCGATCGCAGTCATTCCAAAACTGCCCACCCTGTATGATGAACCCTTCTCAGATGCATCTCAGATTCCCACGTTCTTAGTATCCCAACTTGCCAGACAACACGTCACCGTCAGCCTATCCGGAGATGGCGGCGACGAACTATTCGGTGGCTACAACCGCTACTTCTGGGGGCGAAGGATTTGGCAAAAGATTGGCTGGATACCCCCAAATCTTCGAGAGTTCGCGGCTTATGGCTTGACGACGTTATCGCCTCAAACTTGGGATCGGCTGTTTGCTGGATTCGGCTCTTTACTTCCCGCCAAGCTCAGACAACGCCAGCCTGGTTATAAATTACACAAATTAGCAGAAATTTTAGCCGTTGACAGTCCTGACACCATGTACAAAGGACTGGTATCCCACTGCAAAGAACCAGAATCCCTAGTACTAGGTAGCTTAGAACCCTCTACCATCCTGACCGACCGTGAGAAATGGGCAAGGCTATCCGATTTCACTCAGCGCATGATGTTTCTGGATACCGTAACCTATTTGCCCGACGATATTCTCACCAAGGTAGATCGAGCCAGCATGGGGGTTAGTTTAGAAGCTCGCGTCCCCTTTTTAGACCACCGCTTGGTGGAATTTGCATGGCAGGTTCCTCTGGAAATGAAAATCCGCAATGGGCAGGGCAAGTGGTTGCTGCGACAAGTTTTGTATAAGTATGTGCCTCAAAAGTTGATCGAACGACCGAAGATGGGCTTCGGGATTCCAATTGACGACTGGTTGCGCGGACCTTTGCGGGATTGGGCTGAAGCGTTGCTGGATGAAAAGCGGTTGCGTGAGGAAGGATTTTTTAACCCTCATCCAATCCGAGAGATATGGACAGAGCATCTTTCGGGTGATGATGACTGGCAATACTATCTATGGGATGTGCTGATGTTTCAGGCTTGGCTGGATGCCAATGTAATACACTAGTGCAGCATGACCCAAATAAGTGACCAGTTAACAACAGAGCCGAAAGTAAAAAGTACGAGCCTGTTGACCTTCTGCCTTCTTGCACTAGCCAGGAAAAACTGGTGTATTATGTCCTTTCGTGAGGAGTTCCGCAAGTTCGATCGGCATGAAAACTAATTTTTCCAGTGCTCAAAGCTTCTTTGACGAACAGACTTATCGTGATCGCTCTATCAAACAACAGATACGCGATCGCTTTGACCAATTAGCCCAAGATCGTCATCTCTGGCAGCAGAAAGCTAGTTATTACTACGAGCAACAGTATAGTTATTACCGCTTTTTGATCCCTGAAGGCTTGAAGGTCTTAGAGCTAGGCTGTGGTTTAGGTGACTTACTCGCTGCTGTGAAGCCCTCTCGTGGAGTTGGGGTTGATTTCAGCGAAAAAATGATTGACCAAGCCAGAAGCCAACATTCTCAATGTCCTGAACTCGAATTCGTTGTAGCCGATGTAGAAAATCTAGCACTTGATGAAACATTTGATTTTATCATCTTGTGCGATGTAATCGGTCATCTTATCGATATTGAATTAACCTTAAAAAACCTTCGCAAATTCTGTACCCCTAAAACCCGAATAATTATTTCTTACTACCATTTTTTATGGGAACCCGTTTTACAAATCGCTGAAAAGATTGGGCTAAAAATGCCCCAACGCCAACAGAACTGGCTTTCATCCAATGATATTGCAAACTTGCTCAATTTAGCAGATTTTGAAGTAGTCAAGAGGGAGAAGAGGCTCTTATTTCCCAAAAGATTTCCGTTGTTATCTTCCCTGACTAATAAATATTTAGCAACGATACCTGGCTTAAACAAGCTTTGCCTATCGCTTTATTTGGTTGCCCGACCTGTCTTTACTCCAGAAAAAAAGGCTCATTCCACTACGGTGGTAATCCCTTGTCGCAATGAGAAAGGGAATATTGAATCAGCAATCCAGAGATTACCAAGCTTTGGCAGTAAGCAAGAAATCATATTTGTAGATGGACACTCTACCGATGGAACGGTTGACGAAATCCAGCGGGTCATCGCCAGTTACCCCGACCTCTGTATACGTTTTCTAAGTCAGGATGGCAAAGGAAAAGGGGATGCTGTTCGTAAAGGGTTTGCGGCAGCAACAGGTGATATTCTCATGATTTTAGATGCCGATCTAACGGTACCCCCCGAAGACTTGCCCAAATTTTATGAGGCTATTGCTTCCGGCAAGGGAGAATTTATTAATGGCTGCCGTCTAGTCTATCCGATGGAAGGTCAGGCGATGCGCTTCATTAACCTTCTGGGAAATAAATTTTTTAGTGTTGCTTTCTCTTGGTTATTGAATCAACCTCTCAAAGATACTTTGTGCGGAACCAAAGTAATGTTTCGTCAGGATTACCTGAAATTGGTCGCTAACCGACACTATTTTGGTGACTTCGATCCATTTGGTGATTTTGACTTGATTTTAGGAGCATCAAAACTGAATCTAAAGATTGTGGAAGTGCCGATTCGATATCGCGATCGCACGTATGGTTCCACAAAAATCAGCAGATTTCAGCATGGCTGGTTACTTCTAAAAATGACCCTTTTTGCCTTCCGTAAACTTAAAGCTCTGTAAAGATGTCTGAAGAACTTCTGCGGCAGCACAAAATCATTTGGGAGCAAAAGCTAATTCTTCGTGCGCTGTACACCGAATGGTATCAAGAAATAGTCGCACAATTAGCTCCCGGCAAAAGTTTAGAATTAGGTGGAGGCAGCGGCAATCTCAAAGAATTTGCGCCCAATGTTGTTTCAACTGACATAGTTCCTCTGCCGTGGCTTGATGCAGTTGTTGATGCTCAAGATTTGCCGTTTGCCGACCAAAGTTTTGACAATATTGTTCTCTTTGATGTGTTACACCACATCGAAAATGTAAGTCTCTTCTTTAATGAGGCATTGCGAGTCCTGCGTCCAGGTGGCAGAGTGGCGATGATGGAGCCTTATGTATCTTTTGCTTCCTGGCCTATCTACCATTTTCTGCACCCAGAGCCAGTAAACTTTAATCAAAATCCCTTGGACTGGGTTGAACCATCGCCGGATCGGCAGCCATTCGACGCTAATCAAGCATTTGCAACCATTCTATTTGAGCGAGAGTATGATTCGTTTCAGAAGCAGTATCCGCAATTTATTAAGCAGTATCATAGGCGGATGTCATATTTTGCTTATCCGCTTAGTGGCGGCTTTAATCAGCCTTCTTTGCTACCAATGAATTTGCTCAAACCAGTTCTAACACTAGAAAAAACTTTATCATTCATGAGTCGTTTTCTAGCGTTCCGTATTTTGGTAGTTTTAGAAAAAAAGGTTGAGAGGGTCAACTTGAGGAATTGAGGGAGAAAACAGTGTGGAATTATTCCAAAAAATCTTACTAGCGATATATAGCTTTTTTAAGAAAATAGGTTTATCTGAAAGCCGCTGGTTTCAGAAAATATTTTGGCTATCTTACTTTCTTTACAAAAAATATATTGAAGATCCATTTTTTGGACTAATAAGAAAAAGACCAGAACTATTTAAAGGGGGTCATATTTTAGATATTGGCGCTAATATCGGTTACACCTCTACCCTTTTTTCAAACGTAGTTACACCTGGGTTCAAAGTTTACGCTTTTGAGCCAGAACCAACTAATTTTGCTCAACTTAATCAAATAATAGATACCTGGAAGGCAAGAACCAAAATAATTCCCCTTTGTGCAGCAGTGGGAGCTAGGGATGGAACGGTAAAACTTTGGTATAACGAGAGCCATCATGGCGATCATCGAGTTGTTACTGATAAATACAGTGAATCAGGTATCGACTTAATGAAAGTCTCTGCTGTAGAGATGCGCTGTATAGACAGCTTTGTGAAATCTGAAAAAATTGAATCAGCTATAACATTCATCAAAATCGATGTGCAAGGTTATGAGTTACCAGCTTGCTTGGGTATGGAACAAACATTGGCAGCTAATCCCGGTGCTATCATTGCTATTGAATATGCGCCAAGTGGGATTTCTGAATTAGGCTTTGACCCAACTACCTTACTAGATTTTTTTCAAAAGAAAAATTATTTCATTTACATCCTGGGTCAAGGCGGTAATCTCAAAATAGCTAAAGAGGGATTAATTGAAAAAACAGTAGACAAACGAGGATATATTGATTTAATTTGTTCGCGAAAACCACTTTTGTTGTAGCAGATAAAGTCCTCAGCATCTATTGATTACGGCTAAAACGTAAACTAGCTCAAATGACTACAGTAATTAAGTTGCTAAGGCGATCACTCTATCCAGTTATCAGCATTACAGTCCCCCTGCTGCTGTATGCACTGGTTTTAATCTTTCGCGTACCGACAGAGATTAGTTTCACGGCAAAGAACGGCTTAACTCCTGTCTTGATTGCGATCGCCTTGCTGTTTTACCCAGCCTATCGATTATCTGGCTGGATAGGGACGCTTCTGAGTCTTAGTTTGACTCTAATTTTATTTGCCTTGCCCATATCAGCATTGTGGAACAGTGGTATTAGCAATGGCTTTATTATTGGTGGTTTGTTGCCTACGGGTGATGCTGGCGGCTACTACTGGGAAGCCAGAAGAGTGCTTGAATTTGGCAACATGTCAGCATGGGGTAGTCGGCGACCTTTATTTTCTGGAGTGTTGGCATCCCTACTTGGACTAACACAGCAAAATTTACAACTTACCTTGGCGATTTTAGTTGCGATAGCTGCAATTTCATGTTTCCTGGCTGCCCGTGAGGTACAAAGAAGCCACGGGACGGCAGCCGGGGTGGTAGCGATCGCTGTACTATTTCTCTTTTACAGAAGGTTTATTGGTTACACCTTGACAGAAAGCCTAGGATTGCCTCTAGGTGCAGTTGGTTTTGCTATCCTCTGGCGTGGCGCACGGCAAAGACAAATTAGTTATTGTTTAGTCGGTATCTTACTCCTGAGCCTAGCCCTAAACGCCCGTGCTGGAGCGTTTTTTATTTTGCCTGCACTCATCCTTTGGGGAACTTGGTCATTTCGCGGAGTGGATCGTTTTTCGTGGCGCTTTCTCCTCGGTGGAGCTAGTGTAGTTTTGCTCGGTTTTATCCTCAACTCTATTCTGCTCAAGGTAATTGGTTCTGCCGATAGCATGGCGTTTTCCAATTTTTCCTACACTCTTTATGGTCTGATTGTTGGAGGGGATTGGACTCAAGTCCTTCAAGATCATCCGGAGTTGAATAGCATGAGCGATACAGAAGCAGCACAAAAAATCTATGCTCTAGCCTTTGAGAGTCTTCGTGCTAATCCATTTGCTCTAGTTAGAGGTTCACTTCGAGCTTGGGAAGAATTTCTGTTTAAGGATTATGTTTTCTCCTTTATACCTGACTTAAAGACAAACTTTTTCCTACAAATACTTAGTGCGATCGCTCTTTTAAACAGCTTTCGGTGTTGGCGAGAGCCAAATGCTTCTCTAATGGTTGTAGCTACTTTGGGTATTTTAGCCTCTGTGCCATGTGTGCCACCTTGGGATGCTGATGCCATGAGAGCTTATGCGGCTACGATGCCATTCCTTGCGACACTTCCTGCTCTGGGGATTGAATTCATCGCTAAAAATCTGGAGTTGCACCAGCCAGTGACAGTACCAACAAAGGAAAGCTCTTCTCAATACTTATTAGTTGTTAGCCTGATTTGTGCAGGATTTGTCTTTTTAGCCCCAATGACTACCAAGGTACTTAGCCGACCCCCTCAACTTGATGAGCTGTCATGCCCAGTAGGGACAAAAGCGATACATCTGCGTATTAACTCTGGCTCATCCATTAATCTTGTCGCAGATAATTCCATCCGGAAAACGCATATGCCTAACGTTCGTCTAACTGATTTTAGGGATGGACTGCTCAAGACTTCTCATAATATTGACCCTGACGTGGTTAAGGAACTGACAAGCTTAAGTGCCGCCACAAATTTAATAAGTATGATGAATTTGAGCGATTTAACTCAGCCTAATTGGCTGATAATCGACAACTTGATGATGCCGAAAAATACAGGTATTTTTGCTGTTTGTGGAAGCCTAGCCAATCATCCTGGGGCTTCGCAACAAGGTTTCTTTTATGCAAAATCAATTAAGCGAATCTAATCAATAATTCTTTTATACTTCCTAGATGGAAGCTTGCCTTATGGATAATCATAACTTAGCTTCTTTCCCTTGGTTGGATCGGATTTACAAAACAATTCATGTTACAGATACGTCCAAACAATGGGAAAAGATTTTTATTGGGTTTGTTTTAATACTAGGTGCATGGAAAGTAATACCGCTAATTGACACCTATTATTTATACTCGTTTGAACCAGATTCAGAATCAACAATCAATATATCTCTTTCTTTCATTAATGCTATAAAAAACTCGAATCTCAAGTTATTATCAGAAATATCGGGTTATCCACCTTATTTTGATGCACAATTTTTAATCTACGCTCTCAGCTCACTACTGCTACGCCTTGCACAAAAACTTAATTTTTTAAATTTGGAGTTTTCACACCTAGATCAAGCTTTCCTAATTTTTACTATTAGGCATACTAACGCTCTGTTCAATATTTTATCAAGCATCATTCTCTTCAAAATCATTAGATTGATAAGTTGGAGTAACTGGCTATCTTTACTAATCGTAATTATATTTGTCTTTAACTATCAGCTATCTAATATGGACTTGATGCGTGTCGATCATGTAATAATGCCCTTATTTTTAATCCTTTCATATTCAAGTTTTGCGCTGATTAATAAACCTAATTTAAAATTTTTAAGTCTTGCTATTGGCATTTCACTTGCCTTCCTTGTTAACATCAAATTCAATACTTTGATGTTCGCTTATGTACCAGCGATAACTATTATCTTATTGTTTTGGCAAAGGCGTTATAGAGTAACGGATTTATATCTTTTGTTAGTGTCATTTCTTGTAACATCTTTGATACTACTTCTTCGCTATATTATCCATTTCAATAGTTTACTAAGTGTATTGTCCGATAGAGCGGCTGAGTTAAAGCTATGGTATGCAGCTATGTCCAAAGAACCCTATTTTTATTACAATTGGGATTATTTTCTAGGATATGGGTATGTATTTCTTTTATTGTTTTTAATTTCGGCAACAACTGTCTTTTTCTCTTTGTTTAGGCGGTTTTCAGTTGCCGGATTTGTTGCTCTATCCACTTTAATTGTTTTTTCAGGATTGGGTATTGCGAGTCCTAAGCTGGAGCGCTGGGGCATTCACTTTATCCCTGTTTATTTATGGATTATCGCAATGGGGACTACTTTCTGGCGTTGGAAATTGAAAAGCCTGCCAAATGCTAAGGTATTAAAACCTTTTTATTACTTGATGCTTGCGATCGCTCTTTTACAACCTTCCTTGCTCCTGTTTGAGAACCATCAGTTAATTGTGCAAAAAGCTGAACAAAAGGCAGCTTCAATACAAATTACTAGAGATGAGCCAAGACAATGGTTTATCAAAAATGCTCCTCCTGGCACTCGCGTTGCTTACTACTCCCCTCATAGTTGGGCGAATCCCCCAATTTTTGATCTGCCACTTGATTTTAGTTCAAAGATTCTTGAATACCCCTACTTAGAAACAGAAGAAATGGCAAGCTTTATGCCACCTACGCTAAACCAACTGGAAGCTTCAGTGGATGTCGTCATGTTAGAAAGTTTTCACAAGAGTAGTCATGTTAGTAGTCTTGAAGAAGTCAATCTACTACAGCAAGCAGAAGCTTGGAATACATTTTATAACGAACTTGATTCAAAGTATAAAAGAATTGACTTCAAATCTGAGTATGAAAACTATGGAATAAATGAAGTTTCTATCTATGTAATTTCACCAAATTTACTGAGTTTTTTGAAACTAGAACAGTAAGTTATGGCATCAGCAAAAATTTACCTACTCCGATAACCAAGTAGACTTTATATTTCCTACCAAGCAAATAAACAATTTGAAATATTGTCTTAGCGATCGCATCATTGGGCTAAATAACATTCGTATTTGTGAGTAATTAATGAAAATAGCTCTGATTCTAAATGATGATTTCTCAATGTGGCATTTTCGAGGTGGCTTAATCAAAGCTCTTGTTCATAAAGGGATGGACGTATGTGTCATAGTGCCTCCTGGCTCCTACGTCTCAAAATTAGAGGCAATGGGTGCTAGATGCATACCCATTGCAATGAACCGATTCATAACTCCTGTTCAAGATTTAAAGCTACTTTTTCAGCTATACAGTGTTTTCAGAGCTGAGCGATTTGACTTGGTTCATAATATGACAATCAAGCCCAATATATTTGGTACATTAGCCGCTAAACTAGCTGGAATTAAAAGAATAGTTTGTTTAGTTTCAGGAATCGGTTATGTTTTCTCTGAAGAGTTCGATTCAACCAAAAAGCGAATTGTTCGTAAACTTGCTACTTTTTTATATAAACTTGCCCTATCAATTAGTGATAAAACCTGGTTTCAAAATAAAGACGATCTAGAGCTATTTATAGAAAAAGGAATTATAAAAGCTGCTAAGGGGCTTGTTATTAGAAGTGGAGGAATAAATTTAAACGAATTTTCTTTGACAGATGTAAATTCAGGAATTTTAGCGCAATTAAGGCAAGAGCTTCAAATTAAGGAAAACCCTAAATGTGTAGTTATGGTTGCGGCAAGGCTGATCTGGAGTAAAGGGGTTCGCGAATTTGTTGAAGCCTCAGAGCTTTTAAAAGCCGCCTATCCTGACTGGATATTTCTGATGGTATGCCCTCAAGATCCAGGTAGCCCCGATTCCGTACCTCAAGACTATATTGATGCTCATCGAGCAGATAATCTTATTGTGATTGATTATTTTAGAGATGATATTAAAAACATTATTGCGTTGGCTGACATAATGGTTCTCGTTTCCTATTATCGTGAAGGGGTTCCGCGAACATTATTAGAAGGGCTGTCGATGTCAAAACCGATAATTGCTTCTAATAGCGTAGGCTGTAAAGAAGTTGTTGAAGATGGGAAGAATGGTTTTCTCGTACCTGTAAAGGATGCTAAGCAATTAGCAGAAAAACTGAGATACTTAATGGATGATGAGGATAAAAGGCACTTGTTCGGCAAATACTCTAGAGAACTAGCAAAGAAGTGTTTTGACGAAACGATAGTAGTTAATAGAATTTTGACAGAATTGTACGAGATAGCCTAATCTCTAATAAACTGTAATTTTTATGAAAGTAGACTCTATGGAAACGAGAAAACAGCGCGAGAAAGAGTTTCACGACAAGCTCAGGCTAGTCAACGAAGATATACACGTTGCAGATACAAGGTGGTCTCCCGAACTGGAGGAAACCATCAAGAATAACCCCATGTGGGTCAATATGAAATATTATGCGATCGAGAGGCAAAGCCGCACGATGATTCTCGATTGGTTTAGAGAGAATTGTAGAGGGCAGCGGGTATTAGATTACTGCTGTGGAAATGGAGAGGACGGAGTTTTTATCGCCCAAAATGGGGCAAAAGAGGTCGTAGGAATTGATATATCTGATGTATCGATCGCAAATTGTCGGGAGTTAGCCAGAAAGAATGGTATCGAGGGGATTACGTCCTACCAGGTGGGTGACGCAGAAAATACCGGATTTGACAATAGCTCTTTTGACGTTATCACAGAATACGGCGCTTTACATCATTTAGATTTGGAACGGGCTTTTGCAGAAATGTCAAGAATCCTCAAGCCAAATGGCAAGATTATTTGCAATGAAGCTTTAGGACATAATCTAGTTATTAATACTTACCGAAGGATGACTCCCCATTTAAGAACCGAGTGGGAAGTTGAGCATATTCTCCGAAAAGAAAGCTTGGACGTTGCCGGGAAGTATTTCAACAAAGTAGAAGTACATTTTTATTACTTATTTACCTTGCTAGCCGTTCCATTTCGGAAACTTCCTATATTTGACCCTTTACTAACGATTCTCGAGAAAATAGATAACCTGATTTTGAAACTTCCCTTAATCAAGTGGCAGGCATGGCAGATTGTTTTTGTACTCTCTGAACCCAAGAAAAACTAATGAGGCTGATGTGGAAGATTTTCTATCGGTAACTGAATTAGCAGGAGATGAGGTTAGCCAAGAGCAAGTTCAGCGCCTCTGCAACCGCTACTATTGGGCAGGTAATTATTGTGAAGGGAAAGATGTTCTAGAAGCAGCTTGTGGTACGGGGCAAGGCTTGGGTTACTTGGCTAAACGGGCTAAACATCTTAGTGCTGGCGACTACTCGGCAGATATTCTCAAAATTGCTAAAGAACATTATGGCGATCGCATTGAGTTAAAGCAATTTGATGCCCAACAGATGCCCTACGCCGATAACTCCCTAGATGTCATTATTCTCTTTGAAGCTATTTATTACGTCCCTTCGGCAGAGAAGTTCGGCCGTGAGTGTCGGCGTGTCTTGAGAAAGGGGGGTAAAGTACTGATTGCAACAGCCAACAAGGATTTATACGATTTCAACCCCAGCCCCTACAGTCACACTTATTATGGTGTCGTTGAGCTAAAGGAGTTGTTCTCAAAGCAAGGATTTTCAGTAGAATGTTTCGGGAACACCCCCGTAACTGAAACGTCATTCCGTCAAAAAGTTCTGCGTCCAGTCAAGAAATTTGCAATAGCGTTTGGGTTTGTTCCCAAGACGATGGGCGGTAAAAAGCTTTTAAAGAAGCTTGTTTTTGGCGGCTTGGTCAAAATGCCTCCTGAAATAGAAGAGGACATAGTTCCCTACGTCGAACCCACTAAATTACCCCTTGCTGAACCTGATACAAAACACAAAGTAATCTACTGTGCTGCAACTCTGCAAGAGAAGTAAGCCTGTCCCAATAGCAAGTTAAATAATCTCTTATGCAAAAGACTATTCCCTTCTTCAATTATCAGGCTTTGTTTACTCCTCAGGAAGAGGAATTAATGCCTGTTCTGCTCAATGTTATGCGTCGGGGTGCCTTCATCCTGCAAAAGGATTTACTTGAATTTGAAGCTAACCTAGCAAAGTTTGTCGGCGCTAAATATGCTTTTGGCGTAGCAAATGGCACAGATGCTTTAATCATCGCCCTTCGTGCAGCCGGAATCAAACCGGGAGACGAGGTAATTTTGCCGTCCCATACCTACATCGCCACTGCTGCTGCTGTACACTTCGCAGGTGCGACTCCAGTTCTAGTAGAGTGTGGAACTGACCATCTAATCGATCCAGAATCAGTCAAAGCGGCTGTAACTGCTAAAACCCGCGCAATTATGCCCGTGCAGCTAAATGGTCGTACCAGCGAGATGGATGCTTTACAGACAATTGCCGACGAACACAACTTACTCATTATTGAGGATGCCGCTCAAGCTTTAGGCTCCAAGTATAAAGGACAATGCGCTGGTACCTTTGGTATTGCTGGAACCTATAGCTTTTATCCCGCCAAAGTCCTGGGTTGCTTTGGTGACGGTGGCGCAGTTGTAACTAATGATGATGCAACAGCCGAACAAGTGAGTCTGCTACGAGACCATGGACGCAATGAAGACGGAGATATTGTAGCTTGGGGCTTAAATTCTCGTCTGGATAACTTGCAAGCTGCCGTCCTGAACTTTAAGCTGCAAACCTTTCCTCAAGCGGTTGAAAGGCGACGCGAAATTGCCCGTCGCTACCATGCCGGACTCTCAGAAATCTCTGACTTGGTATTACCCCCCAGCCCCGACTCCGACCCCAACCATTACGATGTCTATCAAAACTATGAGATAGAGTCGAGCCATAGAGATGCCTTAAAAGACCATTTAAAGAAAGATGGCATTGGCACGATTATTCAGTGGGCAGGTAAAGCGGTTCACCAATTTGAAGCCCTTAAGTTTAATGTCAGTCTGCCCTTCACTGAGAAAATGTTTGAGCGGTGCCTGATGTTACCGATGAACACATCATTGAGTGCTGAGGATATTGACTACATCTGTGATTCTATTCACCACTTCTACCGTTTAGCAGTATGACGGATTCACTCACGCCTGAGTTAGGTTGTTTAGCTGACCCGACGCAGCTAACAGAACCTTTAAACGTAGAAGGCTGCAATCCTGAACTATTGGTTTCTCAACTCAAGCGCATGATCCTCATCCGCAGAGTTGAAGAAACCATTGCGGATATGGTGGCAACGGGTGAAGCCAGATGTCCTTGTCACTTGGCGATTGGTCAAGAGGCAACAGCCGTCGGTGTTGCCGCACATCTGACACCCAAGGATAAAATTTTTGGCTGTCACCGTTCCCATTCCCATTATCTTGCTCTCGGTGGTGACCCTTACACTTTATTTGCAGAAGTTTTGGGGCGAGTTACCGGATGTGCTGGCGGCATGGGAGGGTCGATGCATTTGTATGACCCGGAACACGGCTTACTCGGAACGGTTCCAATTGTTGCGGCAACCATTCCCATCGCAACAGGTGCGGCGCTAGCGGCGAAAATGGACAATGGCACAGATATAGCTGTTGCTTTTTTTGGAGACGGTGCAACGGAAGAAGGCGTTTTTCACGAAAGCTTAAATCTCGCCTCTGTACTCGGTCTTCCTATCATCTTTGTCTGCGAGAATAATCTGTTTTCCAGTCATCTACATATCAGCTTGCGCCAACCCTACAACTCGATTACTCGCTATGCGATCGCGCACGGCATTTCTACCCAAGCCGTTGATGGTAATGATGTCGTGGCAGTATCAAAGGCGATGGGTGAATTAGTAAAACAAGCCAGAGAAAGCAGAAAACCTGCATTGCTTGAAGCTGTAACCTACCGTTGGCGAGGTCATGTCGGTCATAGAGAAGATATGGATGTGGGGGTAAAACGTAGTGAGGAGCTAGTTTTGTGGAAGCAGCGTGACCCAATTAGTCGATTAGCCAAGGCACTAGACAATCAATCCTTCCTAAGTACAGAGGCATTGACGACCATACGCGAAGAAGTAGATAGTCTAACAACTGAGGCACTGGAGCAAGCAAGAATTGCACCTTATCCTCCTGACAACCAGTTGCTTGATTGTGTCTACTACTAAAGGAACTATGCGCTATGGCGGTTAAAAATTATGGAGAGGCAATCCGTGAAGCCTTCGACTATCTTTTAAGTCATTACCCCAATGTCTTTACTATCGGACAGGGGTTATGGAGTCCCTGGTATGTTGGCAATACGATGACCGAACTTGAAAAAAAGTTTGGCAAGGAACGTGTCATCGATACTCCCGTATCAGAACTTGCCTGTACTGGCGCTGCTGTCGGGGCTTCTCTGTGTGGTTACAGACCAATTGTGATTCATCCCCGTGTTGACTTTGCCCTGCTAGCGGTTGACCAGATTGTCAATCAAGCCGCCAAGTGGTCGCATATGTTTGCTGGGAAAACTCATGCACCCGTTACCTTTCGCTGCATTATTAATCGGGGTGGCGAACAAGGCGCACAACACTCTCAATCGCTACATTCCTGGTTTGCTCACATTCCTGGACTTCGAGTGGTTACGCCGTACAGTCCTCGCGATGCTAGAGACCTTCTGATTGCCAGTGTCCTATCTGATGACCCAGTAATGTACATTGACGATCGCTGGCTTTACGACAATGAAGAAGATTTACCACCAATAGAAGAATACAATCTCGCAACTCAACAGGCAAACCGAGTTTTAGAAGGCAAGGATATCACTTTAGTGGGTAATGGTTACTCCACTCACTTATGTGTAGAAGCGGCAAAACAGTTGCAGTCTCAAAATATTTACAGCGAAGTCATTGACTTGCGTGTCCTCAATCCCTTAAGAATTGATGCTGTTCTAGAATCGGTTAAGAAAACTGGACGACTGTGTGTAATTGATGGCGACTGGAGAAATTGTGGCATTGCTGGAGAAATTGTTGCTTCTGTAACAGAATCATGTCCTATTGGTACATTACGTTTTCAACCTTTGCGGCTCACCTTACCGGATGCCCCAGCCCCCACTAGTAAGAGTCTAGAAAAGATCTATTATTTAAACGTTGAAAATATTTGTGAAAAGGTGCAAACTATGTTCAATTAGTGTGTGGAGTAACGATGAAACGACTATTTGATGTACTGATATCCCTTGGGGGTCTAATTCTCACCGCTCCCTTACTTATTCCAGTTTGCGTTCTCATCTGGTCACAGGATTTCGCGTCACCTTTCTATATTGCTCCCCGTGTTGGGAAAAACAGCAAGATTTTCAAGATGGTGAAATTGCGTTCTATGGTCAACAACGCTGACAAATCCGGGGTTGATTCTACTGGCGCAAATGATAGACGGATTACACCAATTGGTAAGTTTGTCAGGTCATATAAACTTGATGAACTTGCACAACTTTGGAATGTTTTGAAAGGCGACATGAGCTTGGTGGGTCCCCGCCCTAATGTTCAAAGAGAAGTTAATCTCTATACAGAGGTAGAGCTAGGTCTGTTGAGTGTCAGACCTGGAATTACTGATATCTCTTCGATAGTGTTTTCTGACGAGGGTGAAATTCTTAAAGATAGTCAAGATCCAGATCTTGATTACAACCAGTTAATCAGACCTTGGAAAAGTCGGCTAGGTTTATTCTATGTCGAAAATAGTTCCTTGGCTCTTGATCTGAAGCTCATCTTTTTGACGGTTGTTGCTATAATCTCTCGTGAGAAAGCACTAGCTGGTGTGCAAAATATATTGAACGATTTAGGTGCAGACGAGAGGCTCAAAAAAGTTGCAAAACGGCAAGAGCAGCTTACACCTTGCCCACCACCAGGAGCAAGGGAAATTGTTATGTCTCGGTAATCCTTGGTAGTGAAGGGAAAGATACGGATAAAAGCGATCGCATTCGTCTAGAAGCCTGACTTCGGCAGTAGCGATCGCTTTTCAGCATTTTTGCTTGGCAGTCTTATGTAAAAATCTTTTCATAACGGGGTTTGAGGAGGCTTTGCCATACTTGTTGCAAGTAAGGTTGGCTCAAAGAACCCTTCTTCAAAGCAGGAAGTGTCCGCTGTATAAAAATTGGCGAATTCGATTTAAAGCACATCAGCAAATGCTGAACGCAAACGCTGATAGCAGCTAACTCCAATCCAAAACACGACCAGAGAAACCGCAGACGCTAATCCCCATTCTCCCCAATGCCTGATTTCTCCGATTAACACTAGATCGCGATAAACTTCAGCGATCGCAGCAATCGGATTCAACCAAAACACCCACTCTCTAAACTCTTCCGGAATAATGGCGGCTGGATAGACAATTGGTGTTAGATAAAACCAAAGATTCAAAACAACTCCTAGCGTTTGGGGAATATCCCGTAAAAACACTGTAAATCCTGCCGCTAAATATCCCAACCCAGCCGTCAACAACAACTGCGGTAGCCAAACCAACGGTAGTAAGGCTAAGGTAGTGTGCAATGTTTGAGACGACACAGCCACTAACACAATCAACGCCATCAAGCCGAAGGAACTCTCAATGAACGCCGATAAAATTGGCACCAGTGGTAACAAGGCTAGCGGAAATACCACCTTCTTTACCAAATTTGGCTGAGTTAGCACTGAACTCGCTGCTTGATTTAGCCCTCCCGTAAATGCGATCCAAGGAAGTAAGCCTGCAAACAACCACAAACCAAAGGTGGCATCATTCTCAGGCAAACCCTTCAGGCTTAACCTCACATCCAGGACAATTGAGAACACATAGGTGTAAATCAGCAACTGTGATAGCTGATTCAACAACGGCCAAAAATTGCCTAGCACCGAACCCTTGTACCGTGCCTCTAAGTCCCGCCGCACTAGTGCCCGTAACAAGTCAAACTTTGCCCACCACTGTTCACTCAGTGGTATCCAGCGCCTCACTCGGTAAACCTTACGGAGAAATAGCTTTATATCTTTAAGTAGCACGCGCTTCCTCGCTCACAATCACCACACAAACCACCTTTCCCCCTATTGAAGCTGGGTCAAACACGAGAGTTCCCTTCGTATTGCTGCCCTGCTAAAGAAAGAGACAAACCACTCCTACTAAGTTCAAGAGTCTACAAGAAATTCGCAGCAATACAAGACATTCTTTAGTTATGCCTAACAACTGAAATCGCCTATGGAGTCCCGGATTCCGCTACACTGTGGAATGATTCATTGTATTGGAAACATTAATGGAGATCGGGCAAAAAGTAAAAGTCTACCGCCTCAGAGACCGCGTGTCTCCCGTTGTTGTAAGTAAACTGGGGAAAGTCGGCATCATTAAAGGTTACAAAATGACCGATGGCAGTGGCGTTGGCGTTATTGTTCAATTTGACGATAACTCAAGCACCTGGTTCTTTGAAGACGAACTGAAACCCGCAGAAAACTAACAATGGCCCTGATACTTACCTTCTTGGGCAAAGGTGGCATCGGTCGCACAACTGTTGCGATCGCTGCCGCCAAACAGCTATCCAGCCTCGGTCAACGAGTGCTTCTGGTAGGACAAGACCCAGGTCCTGCCTTTGAAATTTTGCTAGGGGCATCAACGAGTCCCGACCCAACCGAAATTGGCGCAAACCTCCAAGTTGTCCAGCTACAAAGCACGGTACTACTAGAACGTAACTGGGAAGAGGTCAAAAAACTAGAGGCGCAATATTTGCGATCGCCTGTTTTAACAAGTGTCCACAGTCAAGAACTGGGCATCTTACCAGGAATGGACAATGCTTTGGCACTGAACGCGATTCGCGAGTATGAAAATAGCGGCAAGTACGACGCAATCATCTACGACGGTAGTGGCGACCAAGCTACCCTACGGATGCTGGGATTACCAGAGATTTTAAGCTGGTACATCCGCCGCTTCCGTAAAGTC
Organism: Microcoleus sp. FACHB-SPT15; assembly: GCF_014849525.1. Taxonomy (NCBI): domain Bacteria; kingdom Bacillati; phylum Cyanobacteriota; class Cyanophyceae; order Oscillatoriales; family Microcoleaceae; genus Microcoleus; species Microcoleus sp. FACHB-SPT15. Next base: position 75,928 of record NZ_JACJNU010000041.1, read on the forward strand.
GTAGAAGACTCCGACGTTTGGAAATCCGTATCACCCTTTATTCAACCGATCACCAGTACTGTCTTAACTGTCTCATGGACAGGAGATAGCTTCGCCCAGGCACCCACTAACCAGGCGAACAATCTACTAGAGCAAGGTAAAGCGGCACTCACTGACCCAAACCGCGTGGCGGCATACTTAGTCACCACCGATGACCCAGTTGCGATCGCTACTGCCAAATATCTCTGGGGTAGCGCTCAACAAGTAGGCTTAACTGTAGGCGGTACCCTTCTCAACCGTGCTTCGACCAGCGATGCTGTAGCAGCAGAATTTGAGCCTCTGCCACTAACCACGATTCCCTCTCGCACTGACGATGACTGGCAACCCCTGATGGATGCCTTGCCAGATTTCAAGCAAGCCACCCAAGCACCCCGACCCATCACCATCGACATTCCTGCGCGTCAGGTACGCTTGTTCCTTCCTAGTTTTGACAAAAAGCAGGTAAAACTCACCCAATCGGGTCCTGAAATCACGATTGAAGCAGGTGACCAACGGCGTAATATCCTGCTGCCCCCCCAACTGAGTGGTCAACCAGTAAAGGGTGCTAAATTCCAAAATAGTTATCTAACGATATCGCTCTAGTTGGTTATTGGTTATTAGTTGTTGGTTGTTGGTGATTGACAACTAATAACAAACAACAAACAACAAACAACAAACAACAAATGACTAACGACAACTCAGCCGAACGTAGCGCCAAAACCCGGCAACTACTGGGTATGAAAGGTGCTGCCCCTGGTGAAACCTCGATTTGGAAAATTCGCCTCCAGCTAATGAAGCCGATTACCTGGATTCCCTTGATTTGGGGAGTTGTCTGCGGTGCGGCTTCTTCTGGTGGGTATAGCTGGACGCTGGAGGACATCCTCAAAGCAGCAACCTGTATGTTGCTTTCTGGCCCCCTGATGGTGGGTTATACCCAAACTCTGAATGATTTCTACGATCGCGAAATTGACGCAATCAATGAACCCTATCGCCCCATCCCTTCTGGTGCTATTTCTGTGCGCCAGGTCGTTACACAGATTCTGGTGCTACTGATTGCGGGAATCGGTCTTTCCTACATTCTGGATCGGTGGGTAGGTCATGAGTTTCCCACGATTACTTGTCTTGCCTTAGGTGGTGCCTTCTTGGCTTATATCTACTCAGCCCCACCCCTGAAACTGAAGAAGAATGGTTGGCTAGGTAACTATGCTCTAGGGGCAAGCTACATCGCCCTCCCTTGGTGGACAGGTCACGCGCTGTTTGGTGACCTAAACTGGACGATTGTGATTTTGACCCTGTTCTATAGTTTGGCTGGGTTAGGAATTGCTGTTGTCAACGACTTCAAGAGTGTAGAAGGCGATCGCCAATTGGGGTTACAGTCACTACCTGTGATGTTCGGGATTGGTGCAGCAGCTTGGATTTGCGTGCTGATGATTGATATCTTTCAAGTGGGTATTGCTGGTTACTTGATTGGTATCCATCAAAATCTCTATGCCGCGATTTTGATGCTCTTAATCATTCCCCAAATCACGTTCCAGGATATGTACTTCCTCCGTGACCCTTTGAAGAATGACGTAAAGTATCAAGCCAGTGCCCAACCCTTTTTGGTACTAGGGATGCTAGTTGCGGGTTTAGCAATTGGTCATGCTGGAATCTAACGTGCATTAGTGAGTGTGTAGCACACCAATCTCATAGCAAATAGGAATTATGGCTAGTGCGATCGCTTTTGATAATCTCTTTGGAGAAAGGCGATCGCTTCTTTTATAGGGACTCTTACAATTCATTGAAGATTACTCTAATTACTGGCAACCTGACAAATCGCCATAAAATGTGATGAGTATTTGTTAGTACTGTAATGGACGAGTTGTAGTCCAGCTTGTTCTAGTTCTTGCCGAAGTTCAGGTAGCTCATGCTTATGATGTCTCCAAATAGTAATCTCTTCCCCGTCAGCGATTTCAATAGTTTTATCTATTCCTCTAAAACTGAAATTCACTGTGTAATCATGAAGGATTTTCATATTAGCAACCATACTATCTGTTTTTAAATCATACTTTCTCACAAGTTCACAATCTTCAGATCTAATTCCAATATTGTTTTTAATCCATGTATATATTTGTTCTGCATGATAATTGAAACCACCTCTTACTCTTCCATCCCATTGAGCGTTAGAACCAGTTTCGTTAGTCAAGACCAATAAATCATGCTGACCCATGCTATTTTTAAAGTTTTTTAGGACTTCGAGCCTATTTTGATGATTGCCAATTGTTACACCTAAATGTAATATTATTTTTGCGATATCGTCAGTTTCAATATCAGCCTGATCTTTTGAAGAAGTTTTAGGAAGACAACTAGTTTCTATATCAATTCTGTAACTTTCAAACTCGATTATTGGAAACCACTTTCCAAAGTTTTTTCTAGATAAATCAAGTAATTCTTCACTAATATCTAAAGCAATATATTTATTAACTTTGCCCAATTTATTAAGTCTCTGGATAAATGCTTTAACAGGATAGGAATTTCCTGCTCCTACATCCACAATATTAACTTTTTGACATTTTTGTAGATTGCCATTGAGGTATTCAAAATTATCCCTTAAAAGGTCAATTTCTACATTTGATGACCGATACCATCGAGGAATAATATATTTTAGATAAAAATTATCCCAGATTTTTGCTCCTCTGCCTTTGTAAGAATACTTTAAAGGAATTTCACGTCTAACTTCTATTGCCTGAATTATCCCTAAAACTTCTTCTTCAGAAAAACTAGAATAGAATTCAAAACTTGGAGTTGCTACGCGACGGGTAGGAGTTAAGGCTGACGAGAGAGGTTGTGAATTACTATTGAGATTTTTAGTCATGTTTTTTATTTATAGCGGTTTTCCATTCCTATAGTGCTGAAGGACTCAGTACTGAATTTTATGTGCCAAAAGCAATAAGATGAATGCTGCAACAAAAGCACCCACAACAATGCTCAAAATACCAGCATCGAAACTACCAGTTGTCGCAACAATAGTGCCAGGGATAAGCGAACCTCCGACACCGCCAAACAGTATTGTCAATCCGTTGTACAATCCAGTGCCAGCGCCAACTTTCTCGGCAGGCAACAAATTTTGAATGATTGCATATTCCTGGGCACCATAGGCACTCTGGAAGAATACTGCGATCGCAAAAAATAACACCAAAAGTTCCAGAGTGTTAACAAGCGATGCAATGTAAACCATCACACCTACCACCAGAAAACCCACACTCGCAAGCAGCGTTCGACGCTGGAAGCGATCGCCCAAATAAGCCATCAAGATAATACCTACGATACCAGTGGCAAAGATGAGGGCGAGAGGCCAACCTAACTGCTCAAAGTCAATCCCTTTAGCGCGGTTGAAGTAAGTGGGTAACCAGTTGATGATGCCGAAGGCACAGAAGGCGTTGAAAGTACCGCCTAAGACTGCTAGCCAAAATCGGTGATCGCTTACATAGCTTGCTCTAGATGTTCTCACGGCTGCAACATCAGAGGTTCCGCGCCCACTATGGATATATGCCAACTCCGCATCGCTTACACCCAACTCGCTACAGGGTTCATCCTGCACTCCAAACCAAACAAGCGGAATTGAGAGTACCATGCCAACCACACCTAGTACAGCAAACATGGGACGCCAACCGATAGCGTTGATTAGCGGAATGACAATCAGGGGTGCAGTTGCGGTAGCCAGCAGAATTCCTGCCCCCCAAATTGCATTAGCACGCGATCGCTCACCGATTGGGAACCATCGGCTGGTAATTGCACTTAGCATTGGTATATGGACACCTTCTCCGAAACCCAGAAGTAGGCGCAGCAAAATCAGTGCGGTAACGGACTGTCCAAGTGGCGCGCTTAAGATAGTAAATAGTGAGAAGGCGGCAATAGCAACGATGACACTGCGCTTAGCACCAAATCGCTCAGCGAACGGACTAAGCAGCATGTTCGACACGGCATAGGAGAGAAAGAATGCTGCTAAGAGTAATTCACCCTTTGAACCGACTTCGCGATCGCTCCAGCCAAAGTCTTGGGCAATGCGGGGTAGGGCTAAAGCGAGGTTAATGCGATCTAGGTAGTTAACGAATACTGTTACAGCAAGGATAACGGGAATGCGCCATCGGACACCCCAGGCAAGTTCTCTAGCAGTTGTCATAGTCTATAAATGAACATCCCGTTTCACGAAGGATACGGTTAAAAGAATGACAAAGAAACGCTCTAGTAAACGTTTCAAATACTCTACTCCTTGCTGTGCCGAGTAGAGTATTGTTCTTACCTAAATTTCTCTCTACCCTGCAAACCACTGCAACTGCCTAAGAGGACTTAGACAAAAACTTGTGAAATCCTTTGGGAGCTGAGGTTCTGGGATAGGCTCATAAAGCGATCGCGACTGTCGAGTCTAACTCTCAACAATCTAGATAGGCGATCGCGTACCTTTAGAACACTATCCTTCTTCAAGCTCTTCATCCAGGAATCTCCCAAGAGATTCCTGGAAAGTTAGTCTAAACAGGCATGAGCTGAACAATCAGGGAGCGCCTATCAAGCGTCTGGACTTTACTAACTTGGCTTAAGTCATTTGCAATGCGGTCTAGCAGTTCTGCTGCCTGTTCGCGATATTGATTTTCCCGACCACGTAAACGAATGAGAAACTTAACTGAATCGCCTTTACTCAACCACTGAATAGCGTTATTGATGCGTAGCTGGTAATCAGACACACCAATGTTTGGACGAAGCCTAACTTCCTTGACCGTTGGTCTAGCACTCTGATTCTGACGTTTTTTCTGTTGGTACTGAAGCTTGCCATAGTTCAGAATCTTAGCGACAGGAGCGTCTTCACCCTGAGAGACCACTACTAGGTCAAGTCCTGCACTCTCAGCTATTTGTAGAGCCTCATAAGTGTCAGTCAAACCACGCTTGGTATTTTCATGGTCAATCAAAAAGACTTGGGTCGCCTTGATTTGACGGTTGATCAGTTGTTTCTGGGCTACGATAGGAGTCTCCTCTTAATTTTAAATAGGTTGCCACTTGACATTGCAAGTATTATCAAGGTAACACAGAGCTTACTAACTTTGCTGCCTCCGGCTGCACCAATAGCTCATAAACAAGCTTCCAGAATGCGGTTGTTGCCTGTTCTATGGTCATAGCTCTCGCCTAGTCTGTAGAGAATGAACGATAGGCACACTTGCGCTTGCTAAGTTTACTCCCCATAAGTGCATTGCACTAAACACCAGAATTAGGATGCATCACAAAGCTACTGAAAAAGCAAGATAGCAGAGAAATTCGTGATCGCTGCAGTATGTCACAGATAACGATCACAATCGATTGACATAGATTTTGCCCTCGCTTTAAACAAGTTATCTAAAAGGGTACCCAAGCGGGTACTACCCATTTCAACGTGTAAAAACTTACGTTTGATCTATAGATTGCTCAAGAAAGAAAATCCTATCCTTGTTTCTACCTATGCGTGAAATTTTTAAGTTTCGCCCGGTTTCCTTTAGCTGGGTGGCGATTCATCCCGAACCTAAAGGTGTCATACAATTCATCGGCGGTGCTTTTTTTGGCACTTTTCCAACCGTTTTCTACAGATATTTCTTACAGGAGTTGTTTGAAGAAGGTTACACAATCATCGCGCTGCCCTTCAGGTTTAGCTTTCGTCATTGGTCAATTGCCATTGATTTACTAAAGGAACAGGAGGTGTTGCGCCAAGAACTCTCAGAAATTGCAAGCAGATTAGGCTATCGACAGGATGTGTACCAAGACAAGGCTAACTACTTTTGGCTGGGACACAGCTTAGGCTGCAAGTACATCGCTTTACTGGAATTCCTAAGCGGCGAACACTGGAAACAGATTACAGAGTCTTGTGTTGAACGAAATGCTTACCAGCAGATTGAGACTACTATTAGCAATGCTGGTTTGGAGAGTGCCTCAATTTTGGCTCAGCCATCTTTGTTGATTGCGCCTGATATTAGCAATACAGAAAGTGCGATTCCTATCCGTGCGATCGCACGTTTTCTCGACCGAGTTGGACTAGGTGTATTGCCAACTAGAGAGCAAACCCAGTGTTTTATTGAACGCAGTCAATTATTCAACCTGACAGCAATGATTTCCTTCGATAAGGATACGCTAGCTGGTAGCGAGAACGACCAATTCAAAGACAAGCAGATCCGCGAAAACAGTGATGTGCTTTGGCTAATTGAGCAATTAAAGACTAGAAAATTTCCGATTTTGCACAAAGAGCTACCAGGTAAGCACTTAGAGCCATTAGGCGTGAGAGCAGGTAACTACATTGTGGATCTAAATCCATTTGACAAGTTTATCAAATCGCTCAGATGCAGAATGCTTGAAGGCTATGCCACTCAATTTTTGGCTCAGCTAAGGCTTCGTCAGAGCAAAATTGAGGATGATTCAGAACCGATAAAAACTGTCACCACGAATCTCGGAAATCCTGAATTATCTAAATTGTAGTCATTAATTACCAATTCCCAATCCCCAGTCCCCACATCTCAGGTGATATACTCAAAGCGCCTTGTACCAATGGCAGCTATGGTCAACAGCAATCCAACAACTGCACTTATCGTTGGGGCGAGTCAGGGAATTGGCTTGGAGTTTGTTCGTCAATTTCTAGAAAGCGATCGCGTTGATCGCGTTTACGCCACCTATCGAAATCCGCAATCAGAATTGTTTACAATTGCCGATTCTCGTTTGCGCTGCCTATCAATGGACATTACAGAAGAACCGCAGATTGCAACTGTTGTAAAAGAAATCCAAACAGAGACAACCGCACTTCATTATGTGATCAATTGCGTGGGTGTGTTGCATGAGGGAGCGATGCAACCGGAAAAGAGTTTGCGGCAACTCAATGCAGAACAGCTATTACACTATTTCCAGGTAAATAGTATTGGTGCAGTGCTGTTGGCGAAGCACGTACAGCCCTTATTGAAGCATAGCGATCGCGCTATTTTAGCGACGATTTCTGCCAAAATTGGCAGCATTGGCGATAACTATTTGGGTGGGTGGTATGGCTATCGCGCATCGAAGGCGGCACTGAATATGTTCATGCGGACAACCGCAATTGAATATAAGCGAACCTGTCCACGGGCAATTGTTGTTACCTTGCATCCCGGTACAACGGATACGCAGTTATCTCGTCCATTTCAGCGCAATGTTCCTTCAGAGAAACTATTCCCTGTTGAGCGTACTGTCGGGCAACTGTTGAAAGTTCTCGATCAACTACAAGAAAAGGATAGTGGTGAATTTTTTTCGTGGGATGGTAGTCGATTACCTTGGTAGGAAACAATCACAGCCTATCAACGCGAAAGCGATCACCTCTCATAATTTTAAGTAGCGATCGCTTTTTCAGTTTTATAGGCGTTCTTAGCTTGTCGTAGATACTACTGTTCTCCAGCTTCAAGGACTGCCTCAGAATTGCTTCCGAGAAGAGATTGACCAATACCTCGTTGAGCAAAGTATTTGTTCAGGAACGTGCTAGCCAAAGACAGAACAACGGGTGCCAGAACAATCGCAAGTAACCCATGAACTGTAAAACCAGGAACTAGCAGAGCAGCTAACCAAAAACATACACCGTTTACGATTAGTGAGAATGAACCCAACGTCAAGAGGTTAATCGGTAGTGATAGAACCGACAACACTGGTTTAATAAAACTATTCACCAGTCCGATGGAGATTGCTGCCAGAAGAGCGGCAGGAAAGGTGGCAATAGTTACTCCTGGCACTGCAAGGTCAACAACTAATAGACCCAATGCACTAATTAACGTTGTTACAAAGAATCCTAACATCTTGGTTCTCCGTTCTGTAAACAATACAATTCATCCAATCCAACTTTCAGGACAAGGCAGTAGGAGAATTTTCAACCGTGCCTTGTTGTTGGCTAACTTTTTCTTCATGTTTGGCGATCGCCCAGACAGCATGAATGCTACCAGGAAGCCAACCGAGAACCGTCAGCAGGATATTAATCACAAAGGTTGCGCTGAATCCATAGGTTAGGAAAATAGCAACAGGTGGGAGAAGAATGGAAAGAGCAAAACGAACGAGTTTCATCACAAGTAATCCTTAATTTCAATAGTTTCACGTACATCAAAGCCTAGCGGTGGCAGTTTGCAGAAGTTGCTTTAGTTGTTGTTTAACGTGTTGTTCTTTTTTCGCGAACGTTGCACCGGCTTCACCCAGTTTGTTCTCAACCTCTGCTTGCCGTTGTTGTAGAACATTGGGTTCGATTGTTTTAGCTTGTGCTGTTGTAGTGTTGTACCAAGCTGCTGTGTTCTCCAAGCGTTGCTTCACAGCCAAATAGCGATCGCCATAACGTTCAGTTAAATTTGTATCAAGATTAACGGCTTGATTCTTCAATTTGGCGTACTGATGTGGCAAGCCTATCAATTCTTTATACAAACGTGAGGCTAAGCGAAGACTAAGGGCTTTGAAAGCTAACAAAGCCATAGATTTTGCACTAGATGAGGACGCTTTCTCCGTAGTTTCTTCACTAGCATTCCTCGTTTCCAAAACTTTGGAGAAAGTTTCTTTAACAGTTGAACCCATCTCAGCAGAGCCTTCTTTTACTTCAGCAATAGTCTGAGAAAAAGCATCTTGAACAATTTCCTGAATTCGTTCTGCCCGCATTTTCCCTTCGGATTTTGCTTTCTGAAGATCGGTTGTGATTTGATCTTTCGTAGATTCAGACATCTTTAGTTCCTCGCAACGTTATGAATTTGAACAAGACATTTATGGGTCAGCTAGCTGAAACAGTATCGACACTAGTACTCTTTGCTCTACGATTTTTACGTTGCTCTAAGATAATTTGAGAAACTTCACTAACCAGCAGAGTTGCAATAAAACCATCATCAATCCAGCCCACAAACGGAATAATATCCGTAACAATATCGAAAGGACTAACCAGATAGATTAAGCTGCCTAGAATTACCAACCAACGATACTTGGGATTTTGGAGAATCAAGCGATATGCATTGTAGAAAGGTTGCCGTAAAAACTTCATTAATTGCCCTCCGACCACTAAGTTCATCCTCGCAAATTATTTAGTAATTAACGGGTGTTGTTAACCCGCAATTTTGTGGTAGAAATTCTACAAAAGGTAGAAATACTGCGGCTTTTGGTACGGCTACCCCTACCATTTTTCTCTCTCGTTATTGCAGCCGTACAAAACCTGGTTGATAAATTCCAAAGCAATGATTGAGGATTGGCAATGCAACAACGTCCACGTTTAGCTCTTATCTGTCTTGCCTACATCGGTTTTATCAGCCTTGGTTTACCTGATGGTCTACTCGGTGTTGCTTGGCCATCCATCCGCACCTCTTTTTCGCTATCTTTAGATGCCCTTGGTTCGCTCTTGATTGCATCTACGGCTGGGTATACGCTGTCTAGCTTTAATAGCGGTCGTATCCTGGCGCGTATCAGTGTTGGCTTACTGCTGACTCTTAGTGCTGGGGCAACGGCTATCAGCTTGCTTGGCTATGCGATCGCTTCATCTTGGTGGGTGCTGATTGGTTTCGGGTTTCTATCAGGGCTTGGTGCAGGCGCGATCGACTCTGGATTGAATACTTATGTCGCAACACATTTCAGTCCACGAATTCTCAATTGGTTGCACGCCAGCTATGGTGTCGGCACAACGGCTGGCCCTCTGATCATGACTAGCGTTCTTGATGCAAATCATCCGTGGCAATGGGGTTACTTGATTGTCGCAACCGTGCAACTGCTGCTTTCGGGTTGTTTCGCAATGACACGAGACTGGTGGAGGATACCTCATACAGCCTCAAACCAATCCCCATCAGCAGATGCTGCCCACACAAGCACAACAAGTACACTTCGTATCCCAGTGGTCTGGATTAGAATTTGTGTATTTTTCATGTATGCGGGAGTGGAAGTTTCGGTTGGGCAGTGGACTTATAGCTTGTTTACTCAGACGCGCTCAATTTCGACCACACTAGCTGGACAGTGGGTAAGTCTTTATTGGGGCAGCTTCACAGTTGGACGTGTGTTCTTTGGGGCAATTGCCAATCGAGCACCTATCAATCTTTTATTACGCCTATGCATGACCAGCGCAGTCATAGCGGCAACTTTGATTTGGCTCAATATTGCTAACTTTCTAACTATGTTTGGGTTAATGCTCATTGGATTTTCACTGGCACCGATTTTTCCCTCACTGATTGCAACAACACCTGAAAGTGTCGGACGAAATCATGTTAGCAATACTATAGGATTTCAAGTTGCAGCAGCGACCTTGGGTGTAGCAGTCTTACCAAGCCTTGCAGGAGTTCTATCACGTTATTTTGGGCTTGAAATTGTCAGTATAGCCATCTGTGTTGAAACATTGTTCTTATTTGTACTTTTCGAGATATTGGTTAGGCAACGGAAAATGCAGAATACAGAAGAAACTATTAATTCATGAATGTCAGAGTACCAACTATCTTGAATAAGCCTCATTTTGCATCTGGTACAAACGTCACCAGCACATCCACATCGCTGTCTGAGCGAAAGTCATCCCGCAAAATTGAGCCAAATGAAGCGTTGAAGGGGACTGAGTGCGATCGCACCAATAGTTTGAAGGTGGTGGCGGAACGATCACATCCTCAAACCTAAATGCGATCGCCGAACCTATCACCCTTCCTCCACTGGCAGCAGAGGTTCAATCATTGCCAAAAAGTTTGGAACATCTATCTGAGCAGTTTCCCAAACTTGTTCTAGATCAATTTCATCGTAATCATGGATAAGCCTATCACGCATACCCGCAATTGCCGACCAAGGTATTTCTGAGTATTGAATACGAAATTCTGGAGACAGCCGTTTGACAGCTTCACCCAAAATCAAGAAGTGATACAACATCGCAGATTGGGTTTTGATATCATTCGTTAATTCAGCTTTATCAATTCCTTGTTGAAATTCAATTATCAGTCGTGCTGACCTCGCAAGGTCTAGTAGTGTCTGATTGTCTCTTGACATAAAAAGTCTTTGCCGTACCTAAAATCTCTTTCCGACGAAGCCAATTATGGCTGCATTCAATAGCCCGTCTGCTGACGAAATCAACGTCTCGACCGACAATAGCTTCTAATTCTTGCTGCATCTCAGCTACCTTGAATAAGCCCCATTTTGCATCGGGTGCAAACGTCACCAGCACATCCACATCGCTGTCTGGGCGAAAGTCATCCCGCAAAATCGAGCCAAACAAGGCAAATTCAGTTATCTTCCAGCGATCGCAGAACGCAGCAATTTCATCTTTGGGTAGCTTCGCTACAAAGCTGTTGCTCATGAACTGTTCCCTCAGGCACTACCTTCCTCTATCATGCGATGTTCCAAGTGAAAGGAGTGCGATCTCGTTGGGTGTATTGAGAGGTTGTAGAAAAGCGATCGCATGAATTTGCAAACGCATATCTCAAAATTGATTCTTAATACACCTCGTCATGACTGCCAATATCGATAAGTACAATTAACTCCTCATCAGAATCGGAGTCTTGCTCAAATGTGTAAATGATTCTGCAATCATACTCCACCCAGCAAGCCCACAAACCCTCTAATTGACCTCTCAATTTGTGTGCCTTTAATGCTGGAGTAAATGGGTCAACGACAAGTAATTCTAAAACCTCAAAAATTCTTTCTTGTAGCTGAGGATTCTTACGAACAACTCGTTTGAACGCCCGTCGAAAGCTACTATCCCAAACTAGATTACTCATTCTTGACTTAGTAAATCAGCCCGCAGGTCAGCCAGTGTACCATGCTTAGCTTTACCCGTTTTCACTGCTTCCAGCGTTTGTGCTGCATTTTTGGCGATTTCCCAACGGCGTTGTTCAACCCGTCTTTTATAAATCAGTTCTAGTAGCAAGTCTTGCTCTTCAGTTGAAAGAGCCTCAACGTATTCAATTACTGTTTGAAAAGGTACAACGTTATTCATTAATTGTGTTGATAGTTTTATAAACTCATACTAGTAGTTTCTGATTATATCTTTAATTCAAAGCAGTTCTGCCTCTTCAAAAATCTGCCTTGTTGTTAATTCCAAACATCGACAAACTCATAGTTTACCTCTCCTTCTGGAAGTGCTAGAAATTCTTCTAGTGTGAGTTGAGTTCCTGTGTTAACCATGAGCTATGCAACTGGGTGGCTAGCACACACCTATCTTATCTTTGCTCATCATCCTTGGATTGTGGCAATAACGAGTCAGGCAGTTCGTCGAGCGTCTTGTTCACCGCTTTGCAGAAAGCCTTCATCTGGTAAACCGTCATCGTTGGTTCTGCTTCTCCCTTTTCCCAACGACGAATGGTTGAGGAGGTTACACCCATGAGTCTTACCAAGTCATCTTGAGTGAGCCCAGCCTCTAGACGCAGTCTTTTAAATGGAGAGTCTGTCTCCTGTGGTTGACCTTTCTTTGGTCTTGCCATATTATAAAATCACTGAAATTAATCGGTTTTTAAATAGGATTTACAAGAGTAACAACAGGTAGGCAGCTCAAAATACTAGCCTATGGCTAGTTAGCTGCCTTAGTTAGCTTTTGCCAGAACAAAAAGAGTAATTGCCTAAAGTGCGTATGACTTGCTAGGCGATCGCTTTTTCATGTCCATTAACCAGATTACAGAGGAGTGTATCGTGACTTACAAAAATCGGCTGTCTCCGTGGTGCATTATTCGCCCTCTTCCAAATTTACAACGGCGGATTGTCGCCCGGTTTCGTCGCCGGAATGACGCTGAATCTCATCTAAAAATTCTCCGACAGCTAGTGCCAAACGCTCCTTTTGCAATTGTTTTTAACCCAACACCAGATGAACCAGACTGCAATGAATGTAGAGCAAAACAGCCATGAACACTTTGCGTTGCCGCATCAACCCTGCAACTTTCGTCATCACCCAAAGGCAACTTGCCAAGTATCTAGAAATTAACTTGAACCGGATTTGGCGCTGGGAAAAGTGGGCGCATGTGCTTTGGGTGCATATTGAAGGCTTAGGCGGCTACTTCATCAGCTACCGAAAGTTAGAGCAGTGGGTAGCTGCTTGCTCCACCTTAATTCGCTATTGCCGGGATTTGAAAGCACTTGCTGTGGTTTGGTTAGCGATTCAACAGGAAGCAAAAAGATATACAGAAGACGCGATCGCACGGCTTTATGAAATTCATGAACAACGACAAGCGCAATTATGTCGTTATTAATAGCCTTTGTATCACTCAGACTCAAAGAAAAGCAATCGCACCCTCCAATTAACTTAGTGGATGCGATCGCTTCTCCTAAATTGTGTCTATAGCCGTTGCCTACTGAGGCATAGACATACCAGGTCTAGCATTGTTCTGCTGTGCAAAACGGTAACCTGTCATTTCGCTAGCCATTTCTAAGTGCCCTTGCACTCTTGGCAATATCGTGGCAGCAAAAGCTTTGAGGTCTGGGTCTTGCCCAAGTCCGGCTTGACGTTGGTAGACAGCCGCACTTTCCATGTGAGCGTTGACACCTGCTTCATTCATGTAGGCTTGGTCAAAAGCTTCTCCAGATAGCTGCATCAACCGATTCATAGCTGCTTCATATTTAGGACCTGGAGTGGTCGGAGGAGTAATTCCTTTTTGAGTCGCTAACCGCATTAGTCGCTCATTCGCTCTTGTATGCTCCTGAATCATCTGCCGTGCGAACTGCTTCACTTCGGGGTTCCTTGACCGCTCCAAGGCAAGTTGCCCAAGTTGAACTTCTGCCATTCCTCCATGAGCTGCATCGATCACAAACTGCTGGTCTAGGGCACTTAGCTGGTTCCTTTGCTGCTGCCCGGATTGGGTCTGTGCAGGCATGGATTGGTTTGGCACAGGTGCAGGTCGGGTTGTCTGAGCAACAGCCGAGTATCCCAATGCAGAGAATAGTCCCGCTGCCATGAGGGCGGTAGTTACTGTTACCTTTCTAATCATTGTTGAGTTTTTTAAAGAAAATTACCAAAGCTTCTTTCTATGTGCCTCCATTCCTGCATTGGCTACCTCATCCTTTAGGTATGTTTGGTTACAGTCTGCTCCAAGTTAGAGGAAAGGGGAAGGAACTTTCTGCAAGCGATCGCTGACTACTGCAATAAGCCAGGTACTCTTGAGTGTGAGGTTTCTTTTGTCATGAAGACAGTTAGCTTTTCTCTGATTTTCCTTAGTGTTTTGATGTTGACCTCTAGTAGTCAACCAATAAACGCGAGGCAGGCATCTGAAACGTTGCCCGTAACCGAGAATAGCCGACCGAACATCACTTCCGAGACTGGCAAACTAGTCATCCCAGCACAGTTTGATGAGGCACACAGTTTTTCCCAAGGGCTAGCTGCCGTCAAGCTTGGCTCGAAGTGGGGCTTTATTGACAAAACGGGTAGGCTAGTTATCCCACCACAATTTGAGGCTGTTGACTATGCCTACGAGAACGAATCCAAGTCTTTTTTTGAAGGATTAGCAGCAGTTCGTGTTGCCGAGAAGTGGGGATACATCGACAAAACCGGGAAGTTCGTTATCCAACCCCAATTTGAGTCTGCAAGAAGCTTTTCTGAGGGGGTAGCGAATGTCTGGATTAATCGTAAAAGTGGCTTTATCGATAAAACTGGGAAGTTTGTCATCCAACCACAGTTTGACGGTGCTTTAAATTTTTCTGAAGGGCTAGCCGTAGTCAACAGTGGCGGCAAGACTGGCTACATTGACAAAACGGGAAAGTTCGTTATCAAAGCACAATTTAATAATGCAGAAAGCTTTCAAAACGGGCAAGCAAGAGTTTGGATTGGAGAAACCCAACGCTGCATTGACAAAATAGGAAAGTTTATTCAACCTCAATTTAATGATTGTGGAATGACCTTTTCTGAAGGACTAGCCGTAGTCAATAGAACAGAGGAGCCTTTCCTTTGCTCAGATCGCGGTCAATGTAATATTGGCTATATCGACAAGACAGGGAAGATCGTCATTGAGCCAAAGTTTAGTAGAGCGAGTAACTTTTTTGAAGGGTTGGCAGCCGTAGCAACCTTTGGCGGACATGATCCAGCGCTAGGGGTGTTATTTGACGGTTGGGGCTACATCGACAAAACAGGTGAGGTGGTTATTCCCGCTGAATATCCCTCTTCTGTCACTCTCCGAGAATTAGAATGAAGAAATAAATACTGTAAACCTCGTGCATTGTAGGTAGGGCAATGGATGTAGAGTTACAAATCCTGAAACATTTGGCAAGA
>NZ_JACJNU010000042.1:0-2956 GCF_014849525.1 Microcoleus sp. FACHB-SPT15
GCTTAAGAAAATCTAAAACTACATGGGTACAAAGCTGACGGGAACGATATCTCTATCTCAAGCAGAGCAAGCTCTTGCTTACTAAACAGTACATCTGTATGGGGGAACTTCAGCCTAAATGGCTAGCGGAGAAGCCAATCTTAAACCCATTCCTTCGGTCAAAGCACCTAAGGAATGGCAATGACTTAAGCTGCGATCGCACTGAACCCAAACGTACTAAAAAGTCTCCTAGGCTGGATTCCAAGGATTCACCGCCTAGGAGATTGACTTATAGTGTGCCTCTACTATGCCCAATCGCGTCGAAATTCTCTTTTCAGAAGTTTACTAATGGGACTTAGACATTTTCTAGCCCCTTTAGGGGCTAAAAACCTTTCTGGACAAGGAACTCTTCTCAAGCAATTTGAACTCCTGGAAGACGCTGACGTTGAGCTTAGCAAAGACCATCAAGTTTCTGAAATCTCTGAATATACATACTTTGAGTCAGCTCAAATACCCCCATGTCGCTTCTGGTGCCACTGCCAAGCATGCTTCAGGATAGTCTCTAAGTCTGCGTACTGAGGTTGCCAACCCAAAATTCGCTGTGCCTTCTCGCCACTACCCACTAGGCTAGGTGGATCTCCTGGCCGACGGTCAGCCAGAGTCACTGGGATAGGACGACCCGTAACAACGCGAGCCGCTTCAATCACCTGCTGAATTGAGAACCCTTTTCCATTTCCCAAGTTGAAGACTTCTGTACTTCCCCCTTTGAGCAAGTGTTCCAAGCCCAGAATGTGAGCTTGTGCTAAGTCAGTGACATGGATGTAGTCCCGAATGCAGGTGCCATCTGGGGTGTCGTAATCGGTGCCAAAAACCGAAATACTTTCCCGCTTGCCCATTGCTGTCAACAATACCAGAGGAATTAGATGGGTTTCAGGTTCATGATCTTCTCCTAAACGACCTTGGGGGTCAGCACCAGCAGCGTTGAAGTATCGAAAACGCACAGAGCGCAAGCCATAGGCATGGTCAAAATCGCTGAGTATTTGCTCCACCATCAGTTTACTCATGCCGTAGGGATTAATTGGCTGCTGAGGCTGGTTTTCGGAAATAGGAATCTGTTGGGGTACCCCGTAGGTGGCACAGGTCGAAGAAAAAACAAAGTTCTTGATTCCAGCCTCACACATCGCCTCTAGCAGCGTGAGAGTGCCTACCACATTGTTGCGGTAGTACTTGGCTGGGTGGCTTACCGACTCGCCCACATAAGCATAGGCAGCAAAGTGCATGACAGCAGCAAATTCCCGTGTTTTAAAGAGCTGGTCTAGCAGTGCCCGGTCTCCTATATCTCCCTGAATAATTTCTACTTTGAGCGCTGTCTCTACTAGATCGCGATGACCATAGACCAAATTGTCTAAGATTACCACCTCATAGCCTGCATCTCGCAGCGCCAGAACGGCATGGGAACCGATATAACCTGCGCCGCCTGTTACCAAAATTGTGGGGTTTTCCATTAGAAGAATTTTGACGAAGTTGATTGCTGTTTAATCATTTTTCCTGTTAAGGAAACTGAGAGAAGAGTAGATGCTAAGGGAAACCTAGGACTCTAGAGGTCAGGGAGTGACTTCAGCAAGCGAACACTGATAAAGCTTGGAACTTTGAGCTTCTGTTTCAAGATCAACCAACAGAAGATAGGTCCCCCTATTAAGTACCTTTTCCATAATCTACGTGGTTCAGATAGCAACCGATGCAACCATTCCAGTCCCAGCTCAGTTATCCATTTCGGTGCGCGTTTTTTATTGCCTGCCTCAAAGTCAATTGTTGCCCCGATCGCTAAGAAGATCTTGATATCGGGTAACTGGTCTTTGTACTTTTGTATCCACTTTTCTTGCTTTGGCGCACCGACTCCTACGGCTAGGACTGTTGCGCCTGAGTTCTTGATTATTTCAATGATTTTCAAGCATTCTGCTTCATTCTTTTCAAACCCAAATGAAGGCGAGTGCGAACCAACAACAATCGCTCGACCAATTTTCGCATTTACCTTTTCCTGAGCTTGTGCTGCCACTCCCTCTTTTGCCCCTAAGAGGAAGATTTTAATGTCCTCATTGTTTTTGTGATGTTCACAAAAAGCTGGGAAAAAGTCAGAACCAGAAATTTTTTCCTTTATGGGTGAACCCAAAAATCTAGAGACAAAGTAAAGAATTTTGCTGTCACACAATTTATAGTCAGCATCTGCGTAAATATTAGCAAAGTCTGGGTCGTTGTGCAGCAAGATAATATGATCGACGTTGGGGGTAAAAACTACACCATGTTCTAACTGATTCAGAACCTCGGACTCTGACAGATTGTCAATGTCTACATTCAATATCTTCACTTTGCTCATCAGTCATCTACCTTGCTTAGCAAAATTTTTACTTCTTTAGTAAACCTTACTTCGAGCCGTTATATAGGGTATCCGCATTATTGCGGAAGTTCCAAGCTTTCAGTGAATTTACCTCAGTGAAATTCTCTAGAAAGAGAGTAGATGCATGGCTACTATTTATTCCCTCACCCTTGAATGAATTCACCAGCTAATCACTCAATTCCGCAAAGCTGAATAAATTAGCCGCTAGTATTTTTATTCATTCCATCAACTCGATTCAAGTTGAGACAAATTATCCTCTTGTGAAAAGCGATCGCTTTTCTGACTTATAGGTTTTTCAAATCAATGAAGTACAAATTGATTATAGGATTGCACAGCAGTGCGCCCTTGAGTGTATTGCTGCTACAGATAGATAAAAAAATCAAGGGGAAAGATAATTGATTCCTCTTCCCCTCAACTCAGCTAACTGCTTAGACAATGCCACAGACGCAATAGCTTAAAGCGAAATGATGGCTCTTCAGTACTTAGTATGCTAAATCAACAATTAAGATGCCAATTAAGCAAGCATCTAATTCGGTAATTTTCAAAATGTCTAAAACCATAAGCAGAGCGTTTAATCAACTT
>NZ_JACJNU010000043.1:0-49211 GCF_014849525.1 Microcoleus sp. FACHB-SPT15
GCGGCGAGACATCTATTCTCAACAAGCCTGTCAATAAGCTGATATCTTTGTGTCGAGCAATGGAGGAGAAACCTTGATTCATCAAGCTTTTAGCTTACTCGTCACCCCTTCAGAATATAGCCTTTACGTGATGGATTATGGTGCTCACAGTGGATATCGCATTGCGGCTAAATATCCAGAGTGAGTGCAGGCATTGATTGTGCAAAACGGCAATGCTTACGAGGAAGGTCTACGGGAGTTTTGGAACCCGATCAAGACATACTGGCAAGATCGTTCTCCTGAGAATGCTGACAAGCTCAGACCCTTTTTCACACTAGACAACAAAATGGCAGTACATCAACGGCGTCCGCAATCCTGAAACGATCAGCCCGGATAACTGGAATAAATTCGTCAGGGCTTACGCAGGTGTCACACGAGATCGCGGATATAGCCATCGATACATTAGGCGTGTCAATTGAGGCATGATCAAATAGGTGAGGCAAGCCACGACGAACGCATTGCCAATGGTTAAACTAATCAGCCAGGGTAGGTTAGACAAAAGTGGTGAAACAAAAGTTCTGACTAGAATGGTCATGATTTCAACCCCCAGCCAGGTTACCAAAAACATTTTGTAGCGAGGCGGTGGAGACTTCAGCGGCTTGTCGGATAGGGTAAACCAGGCTTCTAGACCAGTCAGGGTTTGCACCGCTTCAGGCTTTTCGATCAGCGGTTGCAATCGCTCAAGCCATTCTCGCCGAGTGTCGGATTCCATCCACTTTTTCAAATGGTTGTAGTGGTCAAATCGAACAATGACGACATATTCAGGCTGAGTACGATCGCAGGGGCGGATCACACTAATTCCTGAGTGCCCTTTAAATTTGTGGGCAGCTTGAGTAATGCCGTGTAGCCATTCCTCGTATCCCTGCTCCCGTCCTGGTCGGACAATATGCGAGATGACGGCAGTTACCTGATGGTTTTCTTCATCTGTGCCACTTGTCAACGGCGGTTCCAGCATAAAATTAACCCTTAGTCATGGTTTACCAATAAGCGATCACGTCTTTCAAGACCGATTGAGCATTGGCGATCGCTTATGCATGTGCATCATCTCCACCGCATAAGATTATCGCCGTGGATGACTTGAATATCAGTGATGCCGATGAATCCAAAAATGAGCCGCAGATAGGGTTTTTGCATATCGTAGGCATGATATTGCTTCAGCACTTCCCCCTACCCCTTATCTCCAGAGGTAACCCCTCCTTCCCCTTTAACCTCAAAATGCAAAGCACGCACAACCCGTACTGCCCCAAAAGCTAGACAGTCCTCCCCATACATTCATTGCAGACGATGCCAGATTGCAAGCCGGTTTATGCACGGGTTGATGAATTGCCGCACAAACAGAGGTGCAGATGTGGGAAGTCGAGGAAAATGCTGCTACTGGGGTTTTGGCGTAGCCTCCATAGGCTGCAACAGGAGACCACTCAGGCATAATAGGAAGCGCAGGTGGCGACAAATCTGTGAATTCTTCAGCCCCGTACACGGGCTTACCACCCATAATCGTCAGAACTGATTCTAGGCTCTTGATGTGCTCTTCTGGAATGGAGAAATAGTCTTCGGAAAGTACAGCTAAGTCAGCGTATTGTCCGGGTGAGATCGCTCCCTTCTTCCCATCTTCAGAGGAGAACCAACTGCTGCCAACGGTATAAAGCCTCAAGGCTTCCATCCGATCCATGCGGTTCTTTTCTGGATAAAGAGGGGTTCCACCAACCGTCTTACCACTGACAAGCCAGTAAAGGGAAACGAAGGGATTGTAGGATGCTACCCGTGTTGCATCAGTGCCACCACCAACCGGCACTCCCATCTCTAGCATCCAGGTAATGGGAGGTGTTCGTTGAGCGGCTTCCTTCCCGTAGCGATCGATAAAGTAATCTCCCTGAAATGCCATGCGGTGCTGAATCGCAATGCCGCCCCCTAGTGCTTTCACCCGTTCAATGTTGCGATCACTAATCGTCTCTGCATGGTCGAAGAACCAGTGCAAACCATCAAACGGAACCTCGCGATTAACTTCCTCAAACACATTCAGGAAGCGGGTAATGGATTCATCATAAGTAGCATGTAGGCGGAAGGGCCAACGGTTTTCTGCCAATAGCCTCACCACATCCTTCAATTCTGTCTCTAAAGAAGGTGCCAGATCGGGACGGGGTTCCAGAAAGTCTTCAAAGTCAGCAGCCGAGAAAACGAGCATCTCACCTGCCCCATTCATCCGGTAGAATTCATCCCCGTCGCCTGGTTTGGTCATCTTTACCCACTTGACAAAATCGTCTTTTTCCTGTCTTGGGCGCTGAGTAAATAGGTTGTAGGCGATGCGGACAGTGAGCTGTCCTTGTTGATGAAGGTCATTAACAATCTGGTAGTCTTCAGGATAGTTCTGGAATCCACCACCTGCATCAATGGCGCTAGTAATTCCAAGCCGATTCAGTTCGCGCATGAACTGCCGCGTCGAGTTGAGCTGTTGCTCGTAGGGCAGCTTCGGTCCCTTCGCCAGGGTGGCATACAGAATCATGGCGTTGGGTTTGGCAATCAGCATTCCGGTTGGATTCCCTCGACTGTCATGCTGAATGAAGCCTTCTGGTGGATCGGGTGTGTCTTTGGTGTAGCCAACAACTCGCAGTGCTGCTCGGTTGAGTAGGGCGCGATCGTACAGGTGTAGGATGAACACAGGTGTGTCTGGTGCAGCTTGATTGATTTCATCCAGAGTTGGCATCCGGCGTTCGGCAAACTGGAACTCAGACCATCCACCCACTACTCGTACCCATTGGTTAGGTGGTGTGCGCCGTGCTTGTTCGCGCAACATGCGTAATCCCTCAGCCAGTGATGGCACCCCATCCCACCGCAGTTCCATGTTGTAGTTCAACCCACCTCGAATTAGGTGGAGGTGGGAATCATTGAGTCCAGGAATGATAGTTCTTCCCCGTACATCAATCACTTGAGTATTGCTGCCTCGATACGCCATCACCTCTTTCTCGGTGCCAACCGCAATGAAGCGACCATCTTTAATCGCGGTAGCAGAGGCGAAGGAACGTCGCTCGTCTTGAGTTGCAATGCGTCCATTCGTGATAATCGTATCAGCCGTTAAATTATTACTGGAATTAGGTTTAGCAAACATATAATTCTCCTAAGTGAGGCTTACCACTGTGCCAGCCTGGTTTTTAGAGAAGATTGGGCATTGGCAATCGCCTGATTTCGGGCTTCATCTCCCATCGCTAGACTATCTGCGTGGATCGACTCAATATCCGTAATGCCGATGAAGCCAAACGCTAGCCGTAAATACGGCTCCTACATATCGTAGGAATGCATTGGGGTATCCTGAGGATAGGAGCTACCTCGGACTGTAATCAGGAGCATTTTTCTGCCCTTCACTAATCCTTTCGTCCCAGATAGTCACAAACTCTTTCGTGAGCATTCCTCCGCTAGATAGAGCGATCACCCCGTGGACTGGCATCAATGTGTAGAATCTGTGCCATCTATTGCTTTCCTACAAGAAATTTGAGTGGTGACTTAAAGATGTAGCCAAGGACGAAGGGAAAAAGGGGAACAGAGAAACCAGAAAAATTCTCCCTTTCCCTTCTTCCTTTCCCTTTTAAGACAGTGCTGTAGCCAACTGTGGTTGTGCCCCAGCTTCGCTGGCATGTTCCCCAAGAATTGACTTAGCGTACCGGACGCCAATTCCATAGGCAGAGTGGGCTTTCAGGATTTCCATACAGCCGTCATAGGTTGCTCCCCGTGCCCAGTCGCGTTGCCACTCAAACATTACTTGCAAAGTAGTCATTGGCACAGCATCCGCTTGAATCGCCCGCTGGATAGCACACTCATGCGCTTCAACGGAGATGTCGCCACAGGCATCAGCAGCAAAATATATTTCATAGCCATCTAGAATAGCGCTGATGGCAGGAAAGGCAACACACACTTCTGTCCATAGCCCAGCCAGCACAATCTTCTTGCGCCCAGTTTTCTCGATCGCTGCCTTGAAATGTGGGTCTTCCCAAGAGTTCATGGTGGTGCGATCAATGGGAACTTGATCTGGAAATACTGACTGAATTTCGGGCAATAGATCGCCGCTAAATGTTTTTGATGCAACAGTTGTAAGTACCACAGGTACATTAAAGAGCTTAGCGGCTTTTGCCAAAACAACTGCGTTATTAATAATTGACATGCGCTCGTGGGAGGCAACACCAAACATCATTTGGGGTTGGTGGTCAATCAGAGCGACGACTGATTCGTCTGGAGTGAGCAAGGTGTGAATAGTCATGCAAAGTTTCTACGATTGTTGACGTTGAATTGAATTAGCTAACAGCTCACTAGAAATCCGGATTAAGGCTAGTAAGCAGGAGCATACCCATTAGTTGCAAGGTTTACTTCGATGTAATACCGAGATTGAGCAGTATGAGCTGCCTATCTATTCCTAAATAACTCTGGAAAGGACTAATCAATTCCTGTTGGGTAACTGCATCTAGTTTTCATGTTTTGAACAGGTTTGGCTAGGCAAGATTGATAAGTTAAGAGCAACTTAAGTAGTTTGGGTCTTGATTCCCGTAAGGTAAACACAGCCAGCGAGCTTGACACTCAATAAATTGAGAATTTGTGCGATCGCATTTACTTCAGGCACAGTAAAAGTCAATATCTTGACTAAAGTCGGTTAGTAGGCGTTAAAGATCGCGATCGCGCAGTAAATTGCCAAAATGCTATTGTGGATACCTTTGTGTTGGCATATCTGGGCTTCGCAGCGCTCGGCTGAGCGCTCAAAGTCGAAGCCTCACGCCGAAGTCAGCGCTTCGCTATCGCAAACCCCTCCCTGAAGGTGAGCCATTTCTACAGTTCTCTCAATCAGGCGCAAATATAGCGGAGCTGACACTAGCCGCAAAGTAGCTATTCAAAACCTTGTCTGACAATGGCTTGAGCTACATCATAGATAAGGGCGCAATATCCTTGCATGATCATGCACAGATTCATACAATCAACTGATTTCACGAGAAATTTCCCCACATTTTTGGGGGGCAAGTTTCAATTCGCGCAGGAAGTCTACTTCATTTCTTGTACCTAAGTTGACTGTTAACTGGCTAATCTTAACTGGTTTCAATCGAATGAAATTAAATAACATAGTCTAGCTGAGGGTGACCACCCATTACCAGGAGTAACCATGCTGGCTGTTCGCATTGACCATTTTGGACCTCCCTCTGAACTTTTGATTCAAGAATTACCGAAGCCTAACCTGGCATCAGACGAAGTTCTGGTAGAGGTTCACGCGGCAGGAATTAACCCCAGCGATGTGAAGAATGTTTTAGGCAATATGCAGCATACTACTGTGCCTCGCACACCAGGTCGGGACTTTGCTGGAATTGTAGTAGAGGGTCCACAGAGTCTGATTGGTACTGAAGTTTGGGGTACGGGTGGCGATATTGGCTTCACTCGCGATGGTACCCATGCCCAATACATCGCCTTGCCGAAGGAGGCAGTCACCCCCAAGCCTAGAAATCTCTCTATACAAGAGGCAGGGTCGATTGGAGTAACCTACGTGACGGCTTGGTCGTGTATTGATGCCGCACAACTTGCCGCAGGAGAAACGGTATTGGTGATTGGAGCAACGGGTGGTGTCGGCAGTGCCGCGATGCAAATTGCCAAATGGAAGGGAGCGCATGTGCTGGGAACTGTACGACGAGAAAGCGATCGCGACTTAGCCCAGCAATCGGGTGCAGATATTGTGATTAATTTAGCAGATAAAGAGCTTTCCGAAGCGGTTCTGGCAGCGACCGATAGCAAAGGCGCTTCGGTCATTTTAGATACGGTTGGTGGACCAATGTTTGAGCCATGCTTGCAATCACTCGCTCACAAGGGTCGCCTAACTGAGATTAGCTCTCCTGCTAAGGAGCGGCGAGTCAGCTTTGATTTAATCGATTTTTACCATCGAGAGACAAGATTGTTTGGTGTCGATAGTCGGGCGTTGGATGCTCGTGCTTGTGCGTCCATTCTGGGAAGGCTTACTCTCGGTTTTGAAGCAGGTGCCCTCCGTCCCCCTGTCGCCGGAATCAACCGTTATTCGCTTCAGGACGCGATAACGGCATATGGGCAAGTTCTCAATCGAAGTGCAACTGGGAGAGTGATGCTTGCGCCCAATTCTATATAAGGTAAGAGGTCTAAACTATGGAGTTTATTAAAGTGGCTGGAATGGCAATCCTTGGAGGCTGGATTATCGGTGTGGTGTTTGCTTGGTTGAAGCTACCTGCTCCGGTTCCTCCCTTATTAGGGTTAATTGGAGCAGGTGCAGTGTTATTTGGAGGATATTGTTATGAGTTAGCCTTTAAACTCATTTTTAAGCATTAAGTTAGTCTGTAACTTGGCAAAGTTACTGACGAATTCCGATTCTACGCCAAGCGTGCCAACCCACAGCAACTGGCTCAATTTAAGACTTTGCTTTCACGACGGTTTGAGGTTAGCCCTACCTTAGTATCTCAGTTCACCTACTCGCCGTTGGGAGAAACAGTAATACACCGTCTAGGGGAAATATTTCAGACGGACTCCAGACAAAATGGCTTCTATGCCTTACGCTCTGCTATGATTTTGGCGGCAACCGACCCGGAAGGCTTGACGGTTTTGAACGTGCTGCGTCGGTTTCCTTCCCGTAGTGTTAGGCTGAACTTAAACCGTAGCCTGAATATTATTCATAGCTCTTCAGAACTGCTCGAACAGCGAGAGGCAATTGTTGGGGCAATCCAGAAAGAAGCGATCGCAGAATCATCTGCTCAATCCCCAGTTGATTTCTCACAGCAACCCGATTTGCGGCAGAAGGGAGCGTTTCATTGGCAGCAACAAACGTTGACGTTGGAAGATAAATCGCGGCATCGCCGTTTACCCGTGGATCTTTACCTGCCTCAACTACCTGGCAAGCAACTGGTTCCCGTAATTGTCATCTCCCACGGTATGGCTGGAGATCGGACAACGTTTGCTTACTTGGCTCAATATTTAGCGTCTCACGGTTTTGCTGTTGCTGTAGTGGAACATCCAGGTATTAGCAGCCAACGGTTCCAGCAATACTTTGCAGGGTTGGCAAGTTCACCAGAACCGATGGAGTCGATTAACCAGCCGTTGGATGTGAAGTATGTGCTGGATGAACTGCAACGTCGCTCCCAGTCTGACTTGGTGCTTCAGAATCGATTAAATCTTCAGCAAGTGGGTGTGATTGGGCATTCGCATGGTGGGTATGCGGCGTTGACTTTAGCAGGAGCAACGATTAATTTTGAGCTGCTGCGGCGAAATTGCGAACGCGATAATTTCCTGAATATGTCGCTGTTGGTACAATGCAAGACGGCTGGATTGCCACGTATTAATTATCCCCTACGGGATGAACGGGTGAAAGCTATTATTGCCGTTAATTCGCTCAGTAGTAGCATCTTCGGGGAACGTGGATTGAGTCAAATTCAAGTTCCAGTGATGTTGGTTGCAGGTAGTAAAGACGTGGTTACTCCGGCTGTACCCGAGCAGATTCGCCCTTTTACGCGGCTCACTACTCCAGAACGATATCTGGTCTTAATCGAAAACGGAACACACTTTTCCGTGCTTCCAGAAGGCACTTCTAGTTCTCGGATCATACCTGTTCCAGCAGAAATGGTGGGACCAGATCCAGCGATTGCTCGTTCCTATCTCAGTACTCTCAGCGTGGCTTTTGTGCAAAGGCATCTGGCGAATCGACCCGACTATCATTCCTATCTGTCTGCATCC
This sequence comes from Microcoleus sp. FACHB-SPT15, assembly GCF_014849525.1. Classification (NCBI taxonomy): domain Bacteria; kingdom Bacillati; phylum Cyanobacteriota; class Cyanophyceae; order Oscillatoriales; family Microcoleaceae; genus Microcoleus; species Microcoleus sp. FACHB-SPT15. The sequence goes on from NZ_JACJNU010000043.1 coordinate 7,750, forward strand.
TATGCTAAATTTGTCAGCCAACCGCCACTCAACCTAAATTTGGTGCAATCCTTGACAACGGCTCAGTTAGAGCAAGCTGTAAAAAGATAGGGAAGGTGGGAAAGATGAAAGCCATGCCAGAAGCAAAACCTAATCCATCTATCATCAGCACTTTAAATCCGTCTGCATTTGATTACAGCAGATTGCAAGTAAATAGAGTACACACAATAAATTGCATCAACGAATTCTGATTTGCCAGCAAACTTCCTATGTAGAGGAATTTTCTATTCTTTTTTGTGTGTGCAGTTCATGGGGAGTCTTGCACCAAGCCCTCAGAATGAAATTCTAGGGCTATTGCATTCCTTGTCCGCCGCCGGAGCTTTAGTGAGGACGGACTAACCGAGAATCAGCAGTTTTCCTAATCTGCGTAGGCAGGTGCGTGTTTGTGTAGCTGCGGTTTCAACCGCCAGGTGCAAGATGTCAGTATGTTTAATTCTGCGGTTACATTTTCTCTAACTATGAGCCAGTTGCGTAAGTCCTGGTTTAGTAAATGTGATCGCTGGCATCAGTTAAGCAGTGAATAACAAGTTAGAATATGTAGCAACCAGCTAGGACAATCCTAACTGGTTGCTAACTAGTTATAGCGAATTAACTAGTTATTGGAAACCCGCTTAAGTAGTTGGTGGGTTCTACTGCTGAGGGAAACAATAGCGCTACTTGATTTCGGCAGGATCGAATTCGGTGACTCGTCCTAGTCGGGCAGCCAAAAAGACATCGTAGGTTGCACAATAAGCAATGGTGACATCCGAAGCTTTGTTATAGAGATGGACGACTGTGCCAGCTCCTCCTGGTTGGAGTGCAATCGGTTGCAAATCGCCAAAAAATAGACGGCGAATCGTGTCTCCACTGCCTAATTCATCTCTTAACTTTTGTAGCAGAGCAAGTTTCTTCTCAATGGTTGGGGGCGTTGGATTTGCTGGGTCAGCTGATAGATGCATGGCTACAATTCCTCCGTAATTTTTACAGTGATACCCGTTGGCGTTCTAGAAGTGAAGAAAATCGATTCTTGAGAGCATTAAGCACTGCCGTAGACGGGAACGGCTGCCCCTCGAACATCTTGAGCTGCTTCAGATGCTAAGAAACAAATAACTTGAGCTAAAGATTCAGCTTTTACCCAGTTGTGCGCGTTCTCAGCTCCAAATGCTACTCGATTGGTAGGGGTATCAATAATGCTGGGTAGAACCACATTGGCTGTAATGTTGGTTCCCTTGGTTTCATCAGCTAGAGCCTTGGTCAGGGCAACGACTCCTGCTTTGGAAGCACTATAAGCTGCGAGTTGTCCGCTTGGTTCTACAGCCCCCCGCGAGCCGACTGTGACAATCCGTCCATACCCATGCTCTAACATACGTCGTAGACTATGCTTGCAGAGTAAAAAGGTTGTGTTGAGATTCAACCCAAAGTCCCGTTGCCAATCAGCAAAAGGATACTCATGGGTTTTACCAAGCGCAAAACCCCCAACCAGATGAATCAACACATCGACTCGCGGCATATCATCCACTAGATGTTGAACAGCTTGCTCATCTTGCAGATCAGCAGGAGTAAACTGGATTCTGCTCTGATCGGCAGGGGAGATAGCTTCTTTGAGCCGCACTGTTTCTTCCGCTTTGCGATAAGGCACTGTGACGAGCGCACCTTGTGCCAGTACAACAGGAGTGACACCCAAACCCAACCCGCCAGTACCCCCTGTCAGTAACACATACTTGTCTTTCATTGTTACTCCACAAACTACATCTTTATTCTTCAACTGTGATTTGATTTAGAACAGTCAAGTTTTTCAAGTTAAGAAGCAATTTAAGTGGGTTGCATACTAATGCTTTTCAAAAATGCCAGAATACGATCGCCAATGGCTGCCTTTCGAGAATGATCATCAAGTAAACCCCGTGCTGATCTGTTTGGAAGCCTGTCGTTGCTGTAAGCAAACGTGCAGTACCCTCCTTCAGGCGCTAAATTGATTGGTAAATCAACTGTTCACTGAGTTACTGGAACTTTTCCTGCATAACTGATAGGCTTTGACTTGAAATAGTCGATGTTTTGAGTCAACACCTCAACCAATCCCCCATCATCGGAGACATTGGCAGCGGTACAGTGAGTAAAGAAGGGAAACCCAAGGGTTTATTTTATGGCACCCTAAAACCTGCGGCTTAAGAAGGCATTGGGCTTCCAAACCTTTAAGCACCTTTGCCGAAACATTAGAGACATTTCGGACAGGATGTCTTTTCATGCCAGTGGAGTGGTTGACCCAAAATCGGAACGTATTCTTCGCGAACATCGATACTTTGGGCTTGGTTTTGGATTGAAATCTGTCTAAGTCCCGTTAAGTTGAAATTAAGTTAGTATTTTCGTGATCTTTCTTGAGTGTTCTCAACATTACTCAAAGCTAGATACTAATTCATACAAGAAGGAGATTAACAAGAATCCTTCTCTTCTAGAACACCCTAATTGAGAGAATACTGTTGTAGAGATACTTCACCAGGAGCAATCTCATGGACACAAACCGACCTATTTTTATTCCGGTGATTTTGGGTACATCTCGTCAGGGTCGTATGAGCGAACACGTTGCCAAGTTTGTGGTGGAAGAAGTCGCCAAGCGTGAAGGTGTCGAGACAGAACTCATTGATATTCGCCAAATTCTGATTTCGACAACAGACGCAGGTGAATCTATCAAAGACCCTAAATTTTCTGCAACTGTGATGCGAGCCGATGCACTGATTATTGTGGTGCCAGAATACAACCACGGCTATCCAGGTCTACTCAAGCATGTGTTGGACACCAACCTCAAGGAATACATTCACAAAGCGGTTGGGATTTGTGGTGTTTCAGCGGGTTCCTTTGGCGGTACCCGCGTCATTCAAAACCTATTACCAGTGATGAGGGAGTTGGGATTGGTGACAATCTTCTGGGATGGCAACTTCTCTAGCATCCAAACGATATTTGATGAGTCTGGCAAGCTTTTGGAGGAAGCTTACATTAGAAGACTGGATAACTTTATCAAAGAATTGATTTGGATGGCGAAGGTGCTGCAATATGGGCGGCAGAATATAGCGTTAGAATAACGCGCTGCCTCAGAAAATGCCAGTCATGAATCTTGTTTCCGTTATTAATGACAATAGAGGCTTTATGTCAACAGAAAAAATGAATTGCCCTAAATGCGGGACTCAGATGAATCACCACGCCGACAAGGCTGGCCCTAGCGCCACGTTGAGCGAGTCGGAGACGGTCGATCCTGAACTTGCAGGTATTCTCGAAGTTCATGCCTGCCCAACCTGTAAGAATACAGAGCTTCGGAAGGCAGTTTGAGGTGACATCTCAGGTTTTTCATTCGATCCTTAAAAACCTCTCATTTACAGCAGATTGCAGTTTTATGAAGTACAGGAGCAGCAGTTTGTAAACCAGTTTCGTAAATGTTTAGGATTGACTAAATCAAATGCAATAGCGATAAGAGTATCAACTATTTTGGTTGTGGTAGGAGAAAGATGGCAGTCTTTAATTCAGTACCATTCGTCTTAAGTTGTTGTTTAACTTAGCAATGTTGAGTTGTTAGAGATTGGATCGTGTTGCACACTGCTATAAGTTGTTGTTCTTGGATATCTGCAACATCAATCATCAATAATGAGCAACGTATTTAGCCAGTAGAATCTTTCATTTTCAAAAAGCATTAGCACAAATTAAAAATTTACGCTTAAAAGCGTTTAGTTTACATTGCTAATTCTTTCTATAAATCCTTAAGAAGGAGAGAAAGCAGTGATTTCCCAAACTCAAGTTTCAAATCAAACAAAACTCGATGAGCTATGCGTTAACACGATTCGGACTTTATCGATGGATGCTGTGCAGCAGGCAAACTCTGGGCATCCAGGTACACCGATGACATTAGCTCCAGTTGCTTACTGTTTGTGGCAGCGATTTTTACGGTTCGACCCCAATGATCCAATCTGGGCAAATCGCGATCGCTTTGTTTTATCGAACGGTCACGCCTCAATGCTGCTGTACTCATTGTTGTATTTGACGGGTGTTAAAGCTGTCAATGCTAAGTACGAACAATTTGGTGAACCATCCGTCACGCTTGATGATATTAAGCACTTCCGTCAACTGGATAGCAAATGTCCTGGACATCCTGAATATCGCTGGACTTCTGGTGTTGAAACGACCACAGGCCCGTTAGGACAGGGCGTAGCAACCAGTGTCGGTATGGCGATCGCTAAACAGTGGATGGCACAATACTTTAACCGTCCCGGTTTTAGCCTATTTAATTATGATGTCTATGCTCTTACTGGTGATGGCTGCATGATGGAAGGAATTTCCAATGAAGCCGCTTCCCTAGCTGGACATCTTAAACTCTCCAACTTGTGCTGGATTTACGACAACAACCACATCACAATTGAAGGACACACCGACTTAGCCTTTAGTGATGACGTTGGCACTCGCTTTCTGGCTTACGGTTGGAATGTAGTTCGTGTGGTCGATGCGAATAACTTGGATATGCTAGAACAGGCATTTCAAGCATTCAAAGATACGAAAGATAGACCAACTTTAATCATTGTTGATAGCCATATTGCTTATGGTGCTCCACACAAACAAGACACCAGTGCAGCCCACGGAGATCCGCTAGGGGAAGATGAAATTCGATTAACCAAGCGAGGCTACGGTTGGCCAGAAGATGCCAAATTCCTGGTTCCTGATGGAGTTAAAGAGCATTTTCGGGCAGAACTAGGACGACGGGGACATACACTACGCCAACAGTGGATGCAAACTTATACAGAGTACGCTGCTCAGTATCCAGAACTAGCCGATCAGCTCTACAAGATGCAGCATCGTCAGCTTCCCGATGGTTGGGAGACGGCACTACCAACGTTTCCTGCTGATGCCAAAGGACTAGGCGGACGGGATGCATCTGCAAAGGTGCTGAATGTGATCGCTCAACAAATTCCCTGGCTGATTGGCGGCGCTGCTGATCTGGCTCCTTCGACCAAAACACGTCTCACCTTTGAAGGCGCAGGTGATTTTAGTGAACGCGATCGCAGCGGACGCAACTTTCACTTTGGCATCCGTGAACACGCAATGGCGGCAATTCTTAACGGACTCTCGCTCAGTAAAGTACGTGCCTATGGCTCCGGGTTCTTCATTTTCAGCGATTACTGCCGTCCCTCGATTCGACTCAGTGCGTTGATGGAAATTCCCGTCATTTACATCTTCACGCATGATTCGATCGGCGTGGGTCAAGATGGACCGACTCATCAACCTGTCGAACAATTGGCTTCTCTACGAGCGATTCCAGGGCTGATTACCCTACGACCTGCGGATGCCAACGAAGTTGTGGAAGCATGGCGAGTGATTATGCAGTTGCAGCATCAACCTGCTGTGCTGGTGTTGAGTCGGCAGGCATTACCGACATTCGATCGCACTCGGTATGCAGCCGCATCGGGTTTGGCTAAAGGAGCTTATATTTTGGCGGATGCCGAGGATGGCAAACCCGATGTGTTGCTGCTGGCAACTGGAAGTGAAGTTTCACTCTGCATTGAAGCGTATGAACAACTCAAGACCGAAGGAATCAAAGCGCGGGTAGTGAGTATGCCTTCATGGGAATTGTTTGAGCAGCAAAGTCAGAACTACCGCGACAGTGTGATTCCGCCTGTGGTGACTGCCCGTGTCTGTGTGGAGCAAGCCTCAACGTTTGGTTGGGGTGAGTATGTCGGTTCTAGAGGAGGGCGTATCGTTATGCATACGTTTGGTGCTTCAGCACCTCTCAAAGAACTACAACGTAAGTTTGGCTTTACCCCTGACAAAGTGGTTGCCGCCGCAAAAGCCCAGTTAGCTGGCTGACATTACAGCAGTAAGCTCCTTAGCTGTCAGTTTTTTTGTTTTCCTGGCTTTGTCTAGAGACAAGGGAGAAACGATCGCTGAAAATCCAAAATCATTCCGTAACGGGAGAAACGTCTAGATTCTCGATTATTTCTCCAGCTTCAATAATTCAATTTAAGGATGTGAACTAATGGTTACTGTGCAAGTACAGACGAAGAATCCTTTGCAAGCATTACAATCTTATGGACAGTCTGTCTGGTTAGACTATATCCGTCGTAGTTTGATTAGCAGTGGTGAACTGCAACACTTAGTTGACGAAGATGGTTTGCGGGGCGTAACCTCGAATCCTTCCATTTTTGAAAAAGCGATCGCTGGTAGTACCGATTACGATTCGGCTTTAACCGCCAGCGAGCAAAGTCACGATAAGGATGTCATGTCGCTGTATGAGTCCTTTGCGATCACGGATATTCAAGCAACCGCAGATGTCTTGAAACCGATTTACGAGCAAACCAATCGGCGTGATGGCTACATCAGTCTTGAGGTTTCTCCTTATCTAGCAAACGATACACAACAAACCATTAAAGATGCCCGCCGACTGTGGCAAGCAGTTGATCGTCCTAACCTGCTGATCAAAGTGCCTGCTACGCCTGATGGAATTCCTGCTATTCAACAGATTATCAGTGAAGGCATTAATGTAAACGTCACGTTGCTATTTTCTCAAGATGTTTATGAACAAGTTGCGAATGCCTATATCACTGGATTAGAGTTACTAGCGGCAAAAGGGGGAGATATCAGCCGCATTGCTAGCGTTGCTAGTTTCTTTGTCAGTCGGATTGATAGCGCTGTTGATAACCAGATTACGGCTCAACTCAAAACTGCTACCGATCCGGCTCAACGGGATTTGCTCAGAAGCTTACTAGGTAAAGTTGCGATCGCCAATGCCAAACTTGCATATAAGCACTATCAGGACATCTACCAATCGAGCAGATGGCAGAAATTAACGAATCAAGGCGCACAAACCCAACGCCTGCTGTGGGCAAGTACAGGAACAAAGAATCCTCAATACAGTGATGTGCTGTATGTCGAGCAACTTATTGGTGCTGACACCGTAAACACGATTCCGCCAGCCACGTTATCCGCTTTTCGCGATCATGGACAACCTAGTTCCAGTCTGGCTGAAGACATTGATGGTGCCCAAGAGACATTGTTGAAGCTACAGCAATCGGGGATATCCTTGCAACAGGTTACAGAACAATTGTTGGCAGAAGGGGTACAGCTTTTCACTGATGCATTCGATCAGTTGTTGAGTGCGGTTGAGAAAAAACGAACCGCGATTCTTGGAAACAAGCTTGATTGCCTAACCTACAAACTTCCTGAAACACTGAACGCTGATGTTCAGACTGCTCTAGACGATTGGCAAAAGAACGGTAAGATTCGTCGATTATGGGCACAGGATGCCTCACTTTGGACAGGCAGCGATGAAAATAAATGGTTGGCTTGGCTTGGCATCACCGAAGACCAACTGGCGCACATTGATCATCTCAAGCAACTGGCGCAAGAGGTGCAAGACCTAGAATTCTCCCATGTGTTGCTACTGGGGATGGGTGGTTCTTCACTCTGCCCGGAAGTGATGAAGCTGACGTTTGGTAAAGTAGAAGGCTTTCCAGAACTTCTGGTGTTAGATTCCACCGATCCGGCTCAGATAAAAGCGATCGAGAGCCAGATCGACTTGACTAAAACTCTGTTCATTGTGTCCAGCAAATCTGGCAGCACACTAGAGCCAAATATCTTCAAACAGTATTTCTTCGATCGCGTACAGCAGATCCTGGGTGCAGAGTCAGCAGGCAACCGCTTCATTGCCATTACTGACCCCGGTTCTAAGATGCAACAGGTGGCAGAAGGGGACGACTTCCACCGCATCTTTTTCGGTGTACCAGGTATTGGTGGTCGTTACTCTGCCTTATCCAACTTTGGGATGGTGCCTGCGGCGGCGATGGGTGTAGATGTCGCAAAATTTTTGGATGCGGCTGAGGAAATGGTGCATTCTTGCGCTCCATCAGTTCCAGCAAAAGACAACCCTGGAGTGGTGTTGGGAACTATTCTAGGCGTACTAGCAAAGCAGGGACGAGACAAAGTAACGCTGATTGCCTCACCAGGCATTGCAGATTTAGGCGCATGGCTAGAGCAATTACTGGCAGAGTCAACAGGCAAGGATGGCAAAGGATTGATTCCAGTTGATCGAGAACCGTTAGCAACATCAGACATATATAGGAGTGACCGTATCTTTGCCTACATCCGCCTAGAATCTGCTCCTGACTCAGCTCAAGATGCAGCGGTTGAAGCATTGGAGGAGGCAGGACAACCCGTTGTGCGGATTGCAATTGCCGATTCCTACCGACTCGGTCAAGAGTTCTTCCGTTGGGAAATTGCCACAGCAGTCGCAGGTTCCATTATTGGCATCAACGCCTTTAACCAACCGGATGTGGAAGCAAGTAAGCTTGTTACCCGACAGTTAACAACTGAATATGAGAAGACTGGAAAACTGCCACCCGAAAGCCCAATCCTAACAGCAGATGGAATTCAATTATTCACTGATTCCAAAAATGCAGCAGAACTGACAAAGGCTGTTGGAAATTCTCAATCTCTGGCTGATTACCTTCGTGCCCACTTGAATCGACTGCAAGCTGGAGATTATTTTGCACTGCTTGCCTATATCGAACGCAATGATGTGCATCAAGAGCAATTACAAGTGATTCGAGAAAAAATTCGGGATACCAAGCGAGTTGCAACTTGTCTGGGCTTTGGTCCTCGCTTTTTACACTCAACCGGACAGGCTTACAAAGGTGGACCAAATAGCGGTGTATTTCTCCAAATTACCTGTGATGATGCCATTGACCTCCCCATTCCTGAGCAGAAATACACGTTTGGAGTTGTGAAAGCGGCTCAAGCACGGGGAGACTTTCAGGTTTTAGCAGAACGCGATCGCCGTGCGTTGCGAGTGCATCTTGGCAAGGATGTTCAGGCAGGTTTAGCTGTCCTCAAAAACGCGATCAAGCAAATTCTCTAAGGACGTTCTGTAAGGTAAGGCAGTTGGTAAGGAATTGTTGAATGCTGCAACAGCACTGACCAAATCTTTGCCCCTAAACAGGACGTATTTCAAAAAATTGAGAATCACGTACACGTAGGAGAAAGCTATGCAACTTGGTGTAATTGGTCTAGGACGCATGGGCGCGAATATCGGCCGACGACTGCTACGAAACGGGCATGATTGCGTTGTGTTCAACCGCACACCTGATAAAGTGAAACAGCTTGCATCAGAAGGGGCGAAAGGGGCATACACGCTCGACGATTTTGTCCTAAAGCTCGACAAACCTAGGGCAATTTGGTTGATGGTACCTGCGGGAGATCCAACCGAGGAGATGCTGACAGAACTCACTCCAAAGCTAGACCCCGGCGATATTTTGATTGACGGCGGCAACTCGTACTACATTGACGACATTCGACGAGCAAAATTGCTGGAACCGAAGGGCATTCACTACGTAGATGTAGGAACGAGCGGTGGAGTGTGGGGGCTAGAGCGGGGCTACTGCATGATGATTGGTGGATCAGAAGCTGCTGTTGGGTACCTCGATCCGATTTTCAAAACGCTAGCACCCGGACTGGGCAACATTTCTCGCACACCCGGTCGGGAAAAAGCGGATGGCACATCAGAGCTAGGCTATTTGCACTGTGGTTCCAATGGTGCTGGGCACTTCGTCAAGATGGTGCACAATGGCATCGAATATGGCATTATGGCAGCGTATGCAGAGGGACTCAACATTCTGCAACATGCTAACGTGGGCAAACAGCAGCGGGCTGCTAGTGCGGAAGCAACTCCGTTACGCGATCCAGAGCACTACCAGTACGACTTCAATTTGCCTGACATTGCCGAGGTTTGGCGACGTGGCAGTGTGATTGCCTCCTGGCTGTTGGACTTGAGTGCGATCGCTCTCCTCGACGATCCGCACCTTGCCAAGTTTGCAGGGCGGGTATCTGATTCTGGCGAAGGACGCTGGACGATTACCGCTGCGATCGATGAAGGAACGCCTGCACCCGTCCTTAGTGCTGCTCTCTATCAGCGGTTTAGCTCTAGAGGGGAGGATGAATTTGCCTCTAAGTTGCTGTCCGCAATGCGCTATCAGTTTGGCGGACACATTGAAGAACATGCGGAGATTACATCATGACCGTTGCAACCGCCGTCAACTCTGATTTGGCTACAGCCTCAGTTCATCCAGCCGGACCTTGTGCGATCGTCATCTTTGGTGCTGCTGGAGATTTAACCAAACGTCTGCTGATGCCTGCTCTCTACAATCTGGCACACACCAATTTATTGCCAAAAGACTTTGCGATTGTCGGAGTGGCTCATACCTCGATGAGTCAGGACGATTTCCGTCACAAGCTGCGTCAGGAGATACAGGAGTTTGCCACTGTTTCGGTTGACAACCAGCTATGGCAGCAACTTGAGCAACGTCTCTATTATTTATCGGGTGAGTTTCAAGATCCCAACACTTACCGTCAACTGCAAAACTTGTTGCAGCAAGTTGACCAAGAGTGCGGCACTCAGAACAATTACCTCTATTATCTGGCAACGTCCTCTAATTTTTTCTGTGACATCATTTCACAACTGGGTGCGACGGGACTGGTTCAAGAAACAGAAGAATATTGGCGACGAGTCATCATCGAAAAGCCATTTGGACATGATCTTGAATCTGCACGCGCATTAAATAAGAACATTGGCAGCGTACTAAAGGAAAGCCAGATTTATCGCATCGATCATTACCTGGGTAAAGAGACGGTTCAGAACATCCTAATGTTTCGCTTTGGCAATAGCTTGTTTGAATCCGTGTGGAATCGTCACTACATTGATCATGTGCAGATTACGGTGGCTGAAACGGTTGGAGTAGAAGGCAGAGGTAATTTCTACGAAGGTACGGGTGCCGTGCGCGATATGGTGCAAAATCATTTGTTTCAATTGTTGTCAATGACCGCAATAGAACCACCCGTTTCATTTGACGCGGATGCTGTTCGAGATGAAAAATCGAAACTGCTAAAAGCAATTCAACCCTTAACTCCTGAAGACGTGCTAACTCATACGGTGCGAGGGCAGTATGGTGAGGGAATCGTTAAGGGGAAATCGGTTCCTGCTTATCGCTTTGAACCACGGGTTGCTTCAGGCTCTAACACTGAGACTTATGCCGCCTTAAAGCTCACGATTGATAACTGGCGTTGGGCAGGTGTGCCGTTTTACCTCCGAACCGGGAAACGGTTGTCGAAGCGTACCACTGAGATTGCGGTTCAGTTTAAGCAGGTTCCCTCACTGGTGTTTCGTCAAACTTCAGTCGATCAATTAACGCCCAATTTTCTTGTCCTCCGCATTCAACCCGACGAAGGAATTAACTTCCAATTTGGCGCAAAAATTCCTGGTCCAACAGTGCAGATGGGCAGCGTGAATATGGATTTCTGCTACGCCGATTACTTTGGCACAACCCCTAGCACAGGCTATGAAACGTTGCTCTATGACTGCATGATTGGCGATGCAACGCTATTTCAGCGATCGGACAACGTGGAATTGGGTTGGAGTGTAGTTACCCCAATTCTGGATGTTTGGAGTGCATTACCAACACGAGAGTTTCCCAACTATGCGGCAGGAAGTTGGGGACCGAAAGAGGCTGACGAACTGCTCCGGCGCGATGGTCGGCAATGGCGAGAGTAAGCCAGGACTTACGCAGTTAAATAAATCTCGCCCCCTAGCCCCTCAACTTTGGGGGGAACCGGAATTCAAAGTCCCCCAAAATTGGGGGATTTAGGGGGCAAGTGCGTAACTCCTGTGCTTAAGAAAAATCAGAAGTGAAACGGTATCAATCAGTATCCGGTGTTAGATGCAGACCAATAAATTGAACACCAACAATCAACAACCAGGCTTTTTATCATGAACCCAATAAGTTCTCCCAAGTCATCTAAAATTTCACTGCTGCTAGCAGATGTAGATGGCACACTTGTAACTAAAGAGAAAATCCTAACCGAGCGCACCCGTGCTGCTATTCATAAACTTTGGGATGCAGGCATTCGCTTCACAATTACCAGTGGTCGTCCACCATTAGGGATGAAAATGATTGTGGATGCCCTGAAGTTGACAGGACCGATCGCGCCATTTAATGGTGGTCTGTTTGTCTATCCTGACTTCTCAACGTTGGAGGAAAACGTCTTACCCGCAACAACTGTTCAAGAAGTCATCAAGATGATTACCGCCCACCATCTGGATGTTTGGATTTATCGAGGAAAGGATTGGTTTGTGCACGAGCGGCATGGTCCTCATGTCGATCGCGAAGAGTGGACGGTTAAGTTTCCACCTACGGTTGTTTCTAGCTTTGATGGTTTGTTCGATAACGTTGTCAAAGTCGTTGGCGTTAGTGATGACCTGGATGCTGTTGCTAAGTGCGAAACAGATGTTCAGCAGGCGTATAGTCAGCAAGTTCGCTGTCAGGCAGGAGCCAGTTCGGGTGGTGGTGAACAGGTATCTGCGGCGCGATCGCAACCCTACTACCTAGACGTGACACATCACCGCGCCAATAAAGGATTTGTAGTCGATCGCCTCTCACAACTGCTCGGAATCCCCAGACAGGAGATTGCCACTATCGGAGATATGCCTAATGATGTCCCGATGTTTGAACGAAGTGGATTGAGCATTGCAATGGGGAATGCAAGTGTAGAAGTGCAGCAGCAGGCACAGTATGTAACGACTTCCTATGAAGAGGAAGGTTTTGCCAATGCGGTTGAATGGTTCATTTTAGGCAATGGCAATGCAGCAGAAATTCCCAAGAACCTCTTTCGATCAACGGTCTAGGCTTTCAGTGAACGAAACAGTCTGTCCCTGCTGTTCTAATCCACTCTTACGGCATATTCGTCATCATCGTGTGCATTGGTTTTGCCGAAGGTGCTGGCAGGATATGCGGTGAGGGGAAAGGGGAAAGGTTTTACTGAACAATACTTTTAGGAGAAATGACAATGACGACTCAGCGAGTAAAAGAAATTCTCAGTTGGTATGGCAGCGATAATCCAGGTACATTGACAAATCTGGCGAGATTGCTGAATCACGGGAAATTAGGAGGAACTGGAAAACTCGTCCTTTTACCTGTGGATCAAGGTTTTGAGCATGGTCCGGCTCGCAGTTTTGCGCCCAATCCACCTGCTTATGATCCTCGTTATCACTTTGAGTTAGCGATCGCCGCCGGATGCAATGGTTATGCCGCCCCACTGGGGTTTCTAGAAGCGGGGGCGCGAGAATTTGCAGGCGAAATTCCCCTGATTCTCAAAGTCAACGATCACGATGTATTGCTAGATGAGGCAGACCCTACACAAGCACTCACAGGCAGCGTTGAGGATGCACTGAGGTTAGGTTGTGTTGGTATCGGCTTCACCATCTATCCAGGATCAGCTCAACGATTTGAATTGTATCAACAGATTCGAGCCTATGCCGAAGAAGCGAAGCGGCGTGGATTGATTGTGATGATCTGGTCCTATGCCCGTGGATCGGGATTAAGCAAAACGGGTGAGACGGCGATCGACGTAATTGGCTACGCGGCTCAGATTGCGGCTCAATTGGGTGCTCACATCATCAAGGTGAAACTGCCGAACGAACATATTGAACAGGAGGCAGCACGCAAGGTGTATGAGAAAGAGCAAATCCCGATCGCAACCTTGAGTGAGCGAGTGCGTCATGTGGTGCAATGTACCTTTAACGGACGACGGATTGTCATCTTTTCGGGTGGAGTGATTGACACTGACGATGCCTTACTCGATGAAATGCGTGCCATTCACGCAGGTGGAGGATTTGGTTCAATTATCGGACGCAATTCCTTCCAACGTTCCAAGCCGGATGCACTACAGTTACTCAACACAATCATGGATATTTACAGTGAACAGGCTGCACCCATTCGCACACCTGTACTGACCTAATAGTCTGTCAAGACTGGTTTTGATGGGTTTGCGACCCATCAAAACAGCCTAAAAATTGGGCTTGTTGATTTGAAGGATATTTCAAATCAATCCTGATGGGCTATTAACAACAGAAAGGTAACCAGTGATGCAATCAGTGAAACCAAACATTCAAACCTTAAAGACCCTCATCAGGAATTTGAGGAACATCTAAACCGTAGGAAATGGTTATTTCTCTATGAAGCGGCTTACTTTGTTAATTAGGAAGAAAATTGCACTTTATTTTGTCCGTTGGCAGCCTTTACATTGGGAAGAATATACGGCGGAATTAGTGGGCACATCATTTAACATCTTCGTTGGGCTAAGTGCAGTTGTCTTTGATTTCGGTCAAGGTCTCCCAATGGAGCATCTCATTCCTGATAAAAGTATCCGCTTACTAATAACAGGGTTAATATTCTCAGGGAGTGGCGCATTGTTTGCCATTTCGCCTTTAGGAAAATTGAGTGGAGGGCACATCAGTTCCTCTGTAACCCTAGCATTTTGGGCACATGGAAAAATGCATGGACAGGATGCAGTAGGATATATCGTTGCCCAATTTATAGGTGCGATTTTTGGGGCGCTTCTAATGGTTTCGGTGTGGGGAAAATACGCTGGTAGCGTCTACAACGGCATGACCCTTCCTGGAGCAGGATATGCCCTCTGGTTTGTATTTCTTGCAGAAGTATTTGTCACCTTTCTACTGGTGTTATCGATTTTCCTGTTTGTGTGTAACCATCGTCTAATGCGCTGGACACCCTTGATGACTTGGCTTCTCATTACAGCGATAGTCTGGGTAGAAGCTCCGATTTCTGGCGCAAGCCTTAATCCTGCCCGCAGTATTGGACCGGCGTTTGTAACGGGCTTATGGAGAGACCAGTGGCTTTACTGTATTGCTCCACCTTTGGGTGCATTACTGGCGGTTGCTATGTTTCGTCTATTGAGTATGGGTAGGCGTGATGTTTTGAGTTGCAAAATGTTTCACGCTCCTCACTACCGCAGCATTTTCAAAAATGTCAGAGGATCGAATCACTCCTTGCGATCGCACCAGCCTTAAATAATCCATTGAAATTTAATTCGAGGACATTATGACACTTGAAGGAAAAGTTGCGCTAGTCACAGGCAGCAGCCAGGGAATTGGTCAAGCGATCGCTACTTACCTGGCAAAAGAAGGAGCAGACATCGTGATTGACTACCGCTCTCACCCAGACGGTGCCAAAGAAACATTGGCACAGGTGGAAGCCGCAGGACGTAAAGGGCATATTGTTCAGTCAGATCTGAGCATTGTTAATGACGTTCGCAAGCTTGTATCAGAAGGAATTGGGCACTTTGGCAAGCTGGATATTCTGGTAAATAATGCTGGGGTTGATGGCAAAAATGCCAATTTTTGGAATATCACTGAAGCCGACTACGATGCTGTTCTCAACATCAACCTCAAAGGCACATTTTTCACCACACAAGCCTTCGTGCAGCACTTGATTGAAACGAAACGAACAGGCAAAATTATCAACATCAGTTCTACCCACGAGGAAATGGCATTTCCTCACTTCACGTCCTACTGCGCCAGCAAGGGCGGTGTAAAGATGATGATGCGAAATCTGGCTGTGGAGCTAGGACCAATGGGAATCACCATCAACAACATTGCACCCGGAGCCATTGAAACCCCTATCAATACCAAGCTTTTGAACGATCCTGTGAAGTTAAATTCACTCAAACAAAATATTCCTCTCGGACGGTTAGGTAAACCAGAGGACATTGCGCCAATGGTAGCCTTTCTCGCTTCTGCCGCCGCCGACTACGTGACTGGAAGCACCTTCTTCGTCGATGGCGGGCTAATTCGGAATTATCACGAGCAGTAGCAAGTGTCTCAGCGCTACTGAACAGTATCTGGGCTTTATTGTCACACTAGTAGAGACTGGCTCCAAATAAGTAACCAGCTTACAAGTAGTTGAATGCCTTACACTCAAAGCTTTTTGAATGCGTGAATGCGCGACTTCCTCTCAAAGCAGCACTGGTTTGCGATGCAGACAACCTCAAAAATGGAAAGTTACTCGACAGCCACAAATCCGCTTGAACAGGCAGCTTGGCAAGCATTAGAAGCATCGATTCTCTATTATCAAGAACGCCCTGTGGGGACAATTGCCGCCAATGATTCGCGCGTGGAGGCTCTGAACTACGATCAGTGCTTTGTGCGCGATTTTATCCCGTCTGCCCTGGCGTTTCTGATACGAGGGGATGCAGAAATCGTTCGCAATTTTTTAATTGAAACTCTAGCTCTTCAGAGTCGGGACAAGCAAATAGACTGTTTCAAGCCCGGTCAAGGGTTGATGCCTGCTAGTTTCAAGGTGCAATCGTTCAACGGCAAAGAGCAGTTGATTGCAGACTTTGGCGAACAGGCGATTGGACGAGTAACTCCAATCGATTCTTGCTTGTGGTGGCTAATATTGCTGCGGGCTTACGTCAAAGCAACGGGTGACACCAAGTTAGCTCATGAAGCAGAGTTTCAGCACGGCATTCGACTGATTCTCGATTTGTGTTTAGTTGCTCGATTTGATATGTATCCTACGCTGCTTGTTCCCGATGGGGCGTTCATGATCGACCGACGGATGGGCGTTTATGGGCGTCCGCTAGAGATTCAAGTGCTGTTTTACGCCATGTTGCGTTCGGCGCAGGAGCTGCTGTTGCTGGACGATCGGAATATACTCTATTTGAATGCAGTACAAGAACGGCTCAATCATCTAAGATACCATCTGCACGAGTATTACTGGCTTGATTTCAAGCGCCTCAATGAAATTTACCGCTACAAAGGGGAGGAATTTGGCGATCGCGCAATCAACAAGTTCAACATTTATTCAGATTCGATTCCTCAGTGGCTAACCGAGTGGCTGTCCAAAACATCTGGGTACTATGCCGGAAATTTGGGGTCTGGTTGGATGGACTTTCGCTTTTTTGCGTTAGGCAACTTGATGGCTGTGATTACGGGATTAGCTACCGATGAGCAGTCCCAGGCAATCATGAATCTGATTGAACAACACTCTCAAGACTTGATTGGGCAAATGCCGATGAAAATTTGCTTTCCGGCGCTACAGGATGTGGAGTGGAAAATTGTCACAGGTTACGATCCCAAAAATATTCCCTGGTCGTATCACAATGGCGGTAACTGGCCGGTTCTGCTGTGGATGCTGACAGCAGCAGCAGTAAAAGTGGGCAGAACTGAAACTGCTGAAAATGCGGTCGCAATCGCCGAGACTAGCCTTCAGGCGGATGAATTTCCAGAATATTACGACGGTCGATATGGACACCTAATTGGGCGGGCAGCCAGGAAATATCAAACCTGGACAATTGCTGGATACTCTGTCGCCAAGGCAATCGTCGCCAACCCTGCTTACTTATCACTTCTATGCTTTGACAAAGATATTGCATCTGTGTCCTGCAAGGCATGACTCTCTAGATGATGTCGCGTTCAAAGCCAATACCTATCATCCGGAATAACTCCATGACTCAAGAAGAAGCAAGATTAACGGCTGATCGCGATCGACGTGCGTATTGGAAACGCTGGGGTCCTTACCTGAGTGAGCGGCAATGGGGTACTGTGCGTGAAGATTATAGTTCCGATGGTACGGCTTGGGAGTATTTTCCCCATGACCATGCTCGCTCTCGTGCTTACCGCTGGGGTGAAGATGGCATTGCAGGCATTTCTGATACCCATCAACGGTTATGTTTTGCGATCGCGCTTTGGAATGGAGAAGATCCAATTCTCAAAGAGCGGATGTTTGGGTTAACGGGCAACGAAGGTAATCACGGAGAGGATGTCAAAGAATACTTCTTCTACCTGGACAATACCCCCACTCACTCCTACATGAAGTATCTCTACAAATATCCGCACGGGGCATTTCCCTACAACCAACTGGTAGAGGAAAATCGCCGACGCGATCGCCACAGCTCTGAATTTGAGTTGTTGGATACAGGAGTGTTTGCTGAGGAGCGCTACTTTGATGTGTTTGTTGAATATGCCAAGGCATCACCTGAAGATATTCTGATTCAAATCAAAGCAACTAACAGGGGAGCTGAAACTAAAACGCTGCACTTGCTGCCAACTCTATGGTTTCGCAATACTTGGTCATGGGGGTACGAACAGGAGAAACCGTGGCTGCATGTCAACCAAACAACTTCTAATCTCAGCGTAATTGAGGCATTTCACCCAACGCTAGGGACTCGATGGTTGTATTGTGATGGCGTACCTAATTTACTATTTACTGAGAATGAGACTAACAACGAACGTTTGTTTGGCGTTAGCAATTCTTCTGCCTATGTTAAAGACGGGATTAATGACTACGTTGTTCAGGGCCGCAAGGATGCAATTAATCCCCATCAAACTGGAACCAAGTCCTCGGCTTACTATCAGTTAGTGATTGCGGCTGGTGAAACACAAACAGTGCGACTGCGATTGCGAGAAACTGCTCCATCTGCGCTCAATAACGGGAATTCAAGAGAGGCTGTGTTCGGACAGGAGTTTGAAACAACGTTTTGCGATCGCCAGCAAGAGGCGGATGAGTTCTATCACCGAATCTGTCCATCTGAGCTATCCGAAGAGATGCGGAGCATACAACGGCAGGCATTTGCAGGGCTGTTATGGAGCAAGCAATTCTATCATTACGTGATGCATGATTGGTTAAATGGCGATCCAGCAGGTCCGCCGTTACCGTCAGAACGTAAGCACGGCAGAAACCACGAGTGGATTCATTTGTTCAATGAAGACATTCTCTCAATGCCGGATAAATGGGAATATCCGTGGTTTGCTGCCTGGGACTTGGCATTTCATCTGATTCCCTTAACCCTGCTCGATCCTGACTTTGCCAAACGTCAGTTAGACCTCCTAACACGGGAGTGGTATATGCATCCGAATGGTCAAATTCCTGCTTATGAATGGGCATTCAGCGATGTCAATCCACCTGTTCACGCATGGGCAGCATTGCGGATTTATCAGATTGAACAAAAAATCTATGGTCGTAGCGATCGCCAATTTCTCGAACGAGTATTCCAGAAACTGCTGCTCAATTTTACCTGGTGGGTCAATCGCAAGGATATTGAAGGGAAAAATGTCTTTCAGGGTGGCTTTTTGGGCTTAGATAACATTGGCGTGTTCGATCGCAATACCAAGTTACCCAACGGTGGATATATTAATCAGGCAGATGGCACGGGTTGGATGGCAATGTATTGCCTGAATATGTTGGAAATCGCACTGGAATTAGCAAAAGACAATTCCAGTTATGAAGACATCGCCAGCAAGTTCTTTGAACACTTTCTCTATATTGCGGATGCGATAGATGGCATCGGGGAAGCGGAGTTAGGGTTGTGGGATGAAACAGATGGGTTTTATTATGATGCACTCCATCTGCCTGATGGTCATCACTTCTTAATGAAAGTGCGATCGGTTGTCGGACTTGCTCCGTTGTTTGCCACTTCTACTTTAGATGTGGAGACACTTGAACGATTCCCTAGTTTTAGAAAACGCACGGAATGGTTTATCCAAAATCGCCCCGACTTAGTCCAAGATATTGCTTGTTTGGAGACTGCGGGTGTTGGAGCTAGAAGGTTACTAGCGATCGCAGGACAAGACAAACTACGGCGACTTCTCCAAAGAATGCTGGATGAAAGTGAATTTTTAGGATTTTTTGGAATTCGGGCGCTTTCTAAATTCCATGCAGAACACCCTTATGTTTTACAGATTCACGGTAACGAGTACCGAATTAATTATGAACCGGCAGAATCGACTACAAATCTCTTTGGCGGAAACTCGAATTGGCGTGGTCCAGTGTGGTTCCCCATCAATTACCTGATTATTGAATCTCTACAAAAATATCATCACTATCTAGGTGATGATTTCAAGATAGAATGCCCGACAGGTTCAGGTCATATGATGACGCTCTTAGAAGTGGCAACTGAATTATCTCAGCGATTAATTCGGACATTTTTAAAGGATGCAACTGAACAACGACCCGTTTATGGCGGTATAGAAATCTTTCAAACAAATCCTCACTGGCGAGATCTAATTCTATTTCATGAATACTTTCATGGTGACAACGGTGCAGGTATTGGAGCCAGCCATCAAACTGGCTGGACAGGCTTAGTGGCAAAATTGATTCAGCAATGTGTAGAACATGGCGGTAGTCCTGAAGTCTCTGAGCAGACTGAACGACAAACCCCATTTTTAACATTGAAGTAATAAGTAGTTGCAGACAATAGACCTTTCAAGCTTGCTTCAAATATTTCTCGAACCATCTCAAGGCTGTTGTGCTTGCAATCTTGAAGCCCTCTCCCTGGAAGCCGTCAAAGTGTCCGCCCTTCAAGATTGTGAGAGACTTCGGCTCCATCGCACGCGCATAGACAGAGGCAGTTAAGTCGGCAGTTGCAAGAAAGTCCTTCTCACCTATAATCAGGCATAGCGGGGTGGGAAAGATCGCCTCAAGGTGAGGAACCGGTTCGTAATAGAGACAGTGCTCAATCGATTCAAAGGTAAGCCGATTCTCCCATCTTCCTTCGCTCGCGCTTTTAGTCGATTCAACCCAAGTGAACGCATCGGGTGTCGCCAGGAAGCAGGGTTGACCGGGTGGGGCAACCAAGGGTAAGTAGCTCACTTCTCCGGTTTGATACCGTTTTATCCGGTCAAGTGAAACTATCTTCGTGAGTTCTTCGAGTTCAAGTGGAGAGGTCAGGCGACGGGAGTTGAGAAACGCATTTACCGTAGGCATTTGTGCCACGACCGCTTTCACGCGCGGATCAAATGCCGCCAGATGCAGCACATGACCGCCGCTATAGGAGAAGCCCCACAGACCGATGCGCTCCGGGTCAACTTCGCTTTGTAGTTGAGTCCAGGTGATGGCATTGCGGTAGTCCTCATGCTGCTCGGTAGGGAGCATCTGCCCACGAGGCTCTCCCTCACTAGCACCCAGGTAGCGATAATCGAACAGTGAGACGACGAACCCAGCTTGAACGAACAACTCAGCAAACTGCGGCAGTCCCATCTCTTTGGTCAAGCCAATTCCATGAGCCATGACAATCGCCGGACAGCGTTCGCCGGATGCGACTTGATCTGGAGTGTAAAACGTGACGGAACAATGAAGACCTTTACTTTCAAAACTGGTTGTTCTTTGCATAGCTGCTTACCCTCTCATTTCTGGAATAGCTTTGAACGTAGCGAATAAGTTTCATTCGCATCCTTGCTCACGGTCTTACTTTCAACATGACTACTTCTCCACAATGTGAGGTTTACTGGACGAGCGAGGACTTCCTTGACGACTTTTTCCACTCCATCAAACGTGCTGATGTCAGACTGAATAAAAAAATCCGGTGATCGCAGTTCATCAGGCTTTGAGTGGGTGGTTGTGATCACCGTTGCACCAACTTGCCTCAAACGGTTGACAATAGCTTCGCCCATACCTTTGGTCTCGCCTGTCGCCAGCACTCTCTTGTCGGACAACTCGTTGGGGTTAATTTGGATGGTTGTCATTAGCCTAAGAGCCTCATTTACGTGTAAAAAGTTGTGAGGTATCTGCACTTACTGCTTTCTTACACCTTTGAAAACAGCATATTTAACCCTTCGGTCATCGTGGGATGAGTCAACACGCCATCACGCAGAACGGTGTAGGGCATCTGAGCTTGCATCACCATTTGCACCGTCGAAATCACTTCACCCGCTTCATGACACAAGAGTGAACACCCCAAAATACGACCTGTCTCGGTATCCACGATCGCCTTCATCAGTCCATCGGTTTGACTTTGTGTTACCGCTCGCATAATGTCTGAGGCATCCAGCTTCGCCACTCGGATGGCATACCCTTGTTGCTGTGCTTCAGTTTCGGTCAGACCTACATGAGCGAGTTCTGGGTCGATGAACAGACAGGATGGCACCAAGCGACCTTGTGTGCTGCGGTTGCCCCCATCAATTAGATTCGCTTTGACAATCCGATAATCATCAAGCGCCACATGGGTATATTGCGGTCCTCCATTGATATCGCCTAACGCCCAGATATTCGGTACGTTTGTCTCCAAGCGATCGTTGACCCGAATAAATCCGCGTGCATCGGTTGCAACACCAGCAGCAGCTAAATTTAAGATATCGGAGTTTGGTGTACGACCGATGGCAACGAGCAAATGCGAACCTTGAAGTTCTATTTCCCGATCAGCGACTTGAAGTTGAAGTTTAGTTGCATTGCCAGAACGCTCGACCCTTAACACCTTCGCCTTCAGCAAGAATTCAATGCCATCTCGTTCCAGTAACGTTTGCACGGCGATCGCAATATCTGGATCTTGCTGTGACAGGATTTGCTCACTCTGCCCAATTACAGTGACGCGAGAGCCAAAGCGCCGGAACATTTGGGCAAACTCCAACCCAATGTAGCCACTACCGAGAACGATTAGGTGTTCTGGCAACTCTTCCAATTCCATGATCGACTCACTGGTCAAAAACCCAGCTTCTTTGAGTCCCGGCACTGATGGAACCAACGGTCGCGTACCTGTGTTGATAAACAATCGTTCGGCGGTGAGTAACCGAGTAGTACCCTCATCTGTTGCCACTTCAATCGTTTTAGGTGCCACAAAGCGAGCGGTGCCAATAATCAGATTGTCTCCCAAGGCGGTGTTCAAGATGTTGAGATTTATTGGTCGCAGGGACTGCACGACTGATCGTTTGCGCTGAATCACTGCCGCCATATCAACCGTGGGCGGTGCCGTGTGGATGCCATAGGCAGCACTGTTTCGTACAGTATTTGCCACCTCTGCACTTGCCACCATCGTTTTGCTGGGAATGCAGGCGATATTAGGGCACGAGCCACCAATCATGTTTAAGCTACGTTCCACCAGAGCGGTTTTGCGTCCGTCCGCGACTAGTGCAGGTGCCAGGGTTTTACCCGATTTGCCGCCGCCGATAATAATGTCGTCGTAGTATTGAGTATCCATTTCTATCTCCTTTGCGTTTGACGTTACTTCATTCGGCATTGGGATTACTGCACAGCAGAGCTTGCTGCTTCAATAATCAGTTTGGCAACCTCTCTTGGATGAGAGATAAAGGGCACATGACTTGCTTTGATCTCAGTTGTTTTAGCACCGATTCGCTTTGCCATGAATCGCTCAAGCTCAGGGTTAATTGCCTGGTCTTCCTGACCCACGAGGTACCATGAAGGAATTGTCTTCCAAGCGGCGCTGTCCACTGATTGGTCAAAAACCACCTTGGCAGCCGGCTTTTGCGTCACTGCCATCACCCGCGCCTCGACTCTCGATACGTCTTTAGCAAAGACCTCGTGAAACTTCTCACGATCAATGTAGAGGAAGCCTGCTGTATCAGCTACAAGTGCTGTGCTAAGTGGAGGTGGGGCGTATCTGCCACTTAACTCGCTAATCGTTTCGCCTGACTCTGGTGCAAAACCATTGATATAAACCAATGCTTTTACCTGTGGGTTGCCAGCCGCCGCACCTGTGATCACATTTCCACCATAGGAGTGCCCGACCACAACAACAGCTCCCTGCTGGGCATCAATCACCCGCTTGGTTGTGGCAATATCGTCTGGCAAAGAAGTAAGCGGATTTTGCACAGCGGTCACTGTATAGCCATCCTGTTGCAAAAACGGAATGACGTGTTGCCATGATGTAGCGTCGGCATTGGTACCATGAACCAGAACAATCGAAGGTTTGGAGTTGGACGCTTGGGCTAATTCCTTGAAGGTGGCTGATGCTGGATGGATCGATACCCCAACGACAACACTAAATGCAAGTAGCAACAGCAAAAAGCTTTGAACTTTTTTGCATGTAAAAACCATCATTACGATCACCTCTGTATTCCTGCTGGATTGCTGAAATCTCTAAAATGCGCTTTGTTGTCTGCATGATTAACTTGAAAACTGGTGAGATTGGTAACTGGTTCCTGCTGAATATGCGGTAACACCAATTAGACAAACACCATTTCCAGTTGGATTTTCTGATCGGCAAGTGCAACTCATCGTTGATAGGCGTTATGCCATTGCTGCTACAACCTCGTCCGTAGACAGAACGGCGTTGGCGATATACCCGAAGTTAATCAGTGCTGCCTTGTAGCCGTCGCCCAGTTCCGGATGTTGAGGGGCAGCCGTCGCGTCTTTGACGACGAGCACCTCAAATCCCTGTTCGATCAAGTCGCGTAGGTGAGCTTCAACACAAATATTTGCGAGCATTCCGAGCAGAATGACTTTGCTGAGGTTGCGCTTACGCAGTTGTAAAACGAGGTCGTTGCTCTGCGGTCCGTAAGCTTTGTGGGGACTGACTACGATTGTTTTGCCATCTTCGATAAAGGGCTTGTAGCGCTCAAGCCAGTCAGCACCAGAATCCAAGAATCCGTCGAGGCTCAACGCCCCCCTGCGATCAAACTCCCTAGATTTAAGCATCATTTGCTCCACGGTTCCGGCAAATTTCCAGGCATAGTCGGTGGGGTAGTAATAGTGGGGGGAGATGAAAACCTCGAATTCATTTTGCTTCGCGGCTTTGAAGATGCGCTCAATGTTCTCGACGGTTTTGTTATCCTTGACATTGTCACCTACCAAGTCCCAGGAAACCCCTGTTTCACTCAAGACATCGTTTTGCGGATCGATAACGACTACTGCGGTGTCATTCTTGTTGATGTTCATGTCTCTCTTTGCTTGTTGATGTTCACGGTTATCTTTGTTCTGGCACTAACGAACTAGGTTTTAAAAAAGTGCTTAACACGGATTAGGGGATTTAATTTTTCGTACAAGTTCGCTGCATCAAGATACGGTTGTTTTTATACACCTCTAAAGTTCCAGACTGCGGGTTATCTAACGTGCCATCCCACACCCAATATTGATAATTTCCATTCCGAAACTTATACACTCGAACACCTTCTGTCGCTTGGGTAGTCCCTCCGTCCAAACTTAAATTCCCGTTGGGACTGGTCACGCGATAGAGCAGTTCACCAGAACTATGATTCTGCCAAATATTGATGTTGTAGCCACCCTGGCATCTTGTACTTAGGATGATGCCAGCAGTAGAATCAGCAGACGCTTTTAAGGAAAAATTAGCTAAGACACTTATTGGCAGAGCAAGGAGTAACGCGGATATTTTCAGCAGTGTTTTCATTGTTTTCAAGAGTGTTGTCAAACCAATTAAACTGAAATCGTTCACATCAAACTGCTTCGACTTAAAGCCAGATTGACGAGCGAGATTCCTCTACCCAAACTCAAATTACTGTTAGGACTTATCGAGCGATAGAGTAAGCTGCTGAAAAGGGGAAGAGGCGCAGGGTCATAGCTCTGGAGAAGTCGTCAACGTTCTTTCGATGCGAGTTCCCAGACCGCAGCCGCGAATGCTGTGGGAGCTTCCTGGGGCAAGTTATGGCCGACGTTCGGAATGACGCGATGCTGGCGCTGACCGGCGAACTTCGCTGCCGTCGATGTCCCATCTGTTGCCGGCACGACACCATCCGCGCCCCCGTCCAGCGTGATCGTCGGCACAGTGATGGTCGGTTGCGCGGCGAGCCGCTTCTCAAGATCCTCGTAAAGTGGGTAGCCCGCTGCAAGGCCAAGGCGATGGCGGTAGGAATGGATCACGACGTCCACATAGTCGGGGTTGTCAAACGCGCTTGCGTGCCGATGGAGCGTAGCCTCGTCGAAGCGCCAGTTCGGCGAGTTGCGAATCCAGAGGGTTCTTGCGATCTCACGTCGGTTAGCCGTCAGTCCTGCGCGTCCGCGCTCGGTCTGGAAATAGTATTGATACCAGAGGCCTGATTCGATTGAGGGAGGAATTGGCAGTCCTGCCTTCACAATATCCTGGATAAGGTAGCTGTTGACGGACACCAGACCCGTGCATCGTTCAGGCCAGAGAGCAGCAGCGACGCAAGCGGCTCGCCCACCCCAGTCATAGCCCGCAAGGACAGCGCGGTTCAGCTTTAATGCATCCATCAAGGCGATCACATCGACACCAATCGCGCCTTGCTGACCGGAGCGCGGTGTCCCACTGTCTAGGAAATGCGTTGAGCCATGACCCCGCAGGTAGGGAACAATCACCCGACATCCATGCGCAGCGAGCATCGGTGCAACATCAACGTAGCTATCGATGGAATACGGGAATCCATGCAGCAGCAGCACCGGAGGGCCATCGCTTGGTCCTGCTTCGTAGTAGCCGATGTCGAGGAGGCCCGCCTTGATCTGCTTGATTGGAGCCAACCTAAGTTCGGCTTCCTTGGGCTTGTCGAAACTCGCGTTTGCGGTACCTATGAGCGCCATTTCTGCTGTGACGATGCTTAGCGCAGCGCTTCCCAGAAAGCTTCGGCGGTTGTGTTTAATTTCTTTGGACATAGGAGCCATTCCTTGGATTGGTTGACGAGGCGATCTGCGCTGACGCTCGTTTGCCCTTGGCATCTCCCCTTGGGAGAAGACTCGCTATCGCAGAGCATACTCTGCTCAGTTCGCGATCAGTTGGCAAGAATTAGCGACCGATAATAATGTCGTCATAGTATTCAGGGTGCATTTACGCAGTTGTTTTCACGAGGTCGTTGCTCTGCGATTCATAGGCTTTGTGGGGACTGACCACGATTATCTTGCCATCTTCGATAAAGGGCTTGTAGCAGTCGAGACAATCAGCACCTGACCTTCATAATTTTTCTCCCTGCTTGTTGATGTTCACGGTTATCCTCGTTAAATACCACCCGCGATGTGCAGTGTTTCCCCAGTGATCCAGGCTGAATCGGAGGAGGCGAAGAAAACAGCGGCAGGTGCGATGTCTTGCGGTTGTCCGATACGACCCAGTGGGGTTAGCGCTTCAACCTGTTTTTGGTAATCGCTCCCGATCACTCCTGCTACCTGTATGCCCTCCGTTTCCACCATCCCAGGATTGATGGAGTTGACACGGATCTGGCGTGGACCCAGCTCTTTAGCTAGCGACTTGGTAACGGCATCGACAGCTGCTTTAGTGGCGCTATAGACCGAGGCAGTCGCGGGCGTAGCGGTACTGGCGATCGAACTAATGTTGATAATGCTGCCGCCTGCTGAGCCAAAGTATTTTGCGGCTTGTTGGGAGGTAAGGATTAACCCCAGCACATTGAGATCGAAGTGGTTGTGGAAGTGCTCTTCTGTGACGTCTTCAATCGGCAGATATTCATAAATTCCGGCATTGTTGACCAAGATGTCAAGCCTGCCGAATACGTGCTGCGTCTTGGCAAAAAGACGTTCGACCTCTGCTTTTTTGGTTACATTTGCCTGTACTGCGATCGCCTTCCCGCCCGCACCAGTAATTTCATCAACCACGCGATCGGCTCCTTCTTTGCTAGAGGCGTAGTTGACGACTACGGCTGCACCCTCGGCTGCTAAATGTTTGGCGATCGAGGCACCAATTCCTTTAGATGCCCCCGTTACGACTGCAATTTTTCCTTCTAGTTTTTTCATGATGAGTCCTATCGTTGTTGAGGAGTGAAAGATTCATCTACAACGGGTGGAGACCCGCCTACCGCGCTGGCTCACTAAATAAGCGCGGTTTGTTAGAAATATTGGCTATCGTTATTAGCGGCGATCCGCGCTGCGTGTATCCACACCAGCAGGGCAGTTGAGGTAAGTGATTTACACTTACTCAGCAAACGGACTGCTATTGAGCATATCGTTCCAATTGGGAGAAACAAATCCATGAATGCAGCAGCGACCGACTTCAGCTAGCCAAGTGAATGTGGCTGTCTGAGGCTTTCGTTTGACTTGTGAAACCATTAATTGCGTTATCTGTTGATTGAAGCCGAGCCGAGGATAGACATCAAGTATTTGCTCTACTGTTTCTGGAGTGATATCAGAAATCCGCATTCCTAGCAGATCCGCAGTCGCTCCTAGATGCACCAACGCAATCTCAGGCTGTTTGCGTATAGCGATTCCAATCGAGGTATGGAGCGCGATCGCATCCCAAACAATCTCCGCCTTCTCGTCTGACAATCCATGTTCTAAAACGAAAGCTCGTGCAGCATCGGCACCATTGACTTCAAACCGTTGTTCAGCATCAAATCGCTCAGTCAATCCTAAATCGTGCATGATGGCACCCAGATACAACAGTTCGCGATCGCACTTGAGTCCGTCACGTATTCCTAACAAATCACCAAATAGAAATGTCCGAATGCAGTGATTGCATAAAGAAGTTGGTGAAACTTCTGTAACCAGTTGCGTTGCTTTTTTACAGATCTCGCTATCTGGAATTGAATCATGAATTAAAGCCATTTCCACCTCCTTGATGATTCTCAACGTTATTAGGTGAGTTGACCGCTTGCGATCGCGTTTCAAATCTGTGCCATACCGCCATCGACAAACAACTCAATACCGTTGACAAAGCTGCTGTCATCTGAAGCGAGAAAGACAACGGCTTTGGCAATCTCATCGGGCGTGCCGACTCTTCCCAGTGGGATAGTGACGGCTTGACTGTCTATGAATTCCTGCAACTGCTCATCACTCAGTCCCAAGTGATCGTAACCAGGAGTCGGAACCACGCCAGGACTAATAGCGTTAACCCGAATCTTGCGTTCTTTGAGGTCGAGTGTCCAATTACGGGCAAAGGAGCGCACAGCAGCTTTAGTAGCGCTGTAAACGCTGAAGGCTGGGGTTCCCACGCTAGAAGCCGTCGAGGCGTTCAGGATGATGGAAGCCCCCTCTGGCAATAGTGGCAGTGCCTTCTGCACGGTGAACAGCACACCTTTGACGTTAGTGTTGAACGTTTTGTCAAACTCTTCTTCGGTGATGGCTCCGAGTGGGGCAATTCCTCCACCACCAGCATTGGCGAAAAGCACATCGAGGTGTCCTTGCTCTTGCTCAATCGTGGCGAACAGGCGATCGAGGTCTTCCATCTTGGAGGCATCGCTCTGAACGCCCGTGATGTTTTCACCGATCGCTTTGACGGCGGCATCCAGTTCAGTTTGACGACGACCGGTGATGAAGACATACGCTCCTTCGGCAACAAAGCGCTTAGCAGTGGCAAGACCGATACCGCTGGTACCGCCGGTGACAAGAGCAACTTTTCCTTCTAGTTTTTTCATTTTGGATGAGTCCTGTGGTTGTTGAGAGTAGAACTTACGCATTGACAGGGAGTTGATTATGTCGATTAGCTCTTAATGACGGTTTGAGCTGTTCGATAATGAACTCGCGATCTACCTGAATGTACAAATTTCTTTGCACTGCATACCGTTTTCAATTAAGTGAACGGAAACGGTTCAAGAAAAAAGTTATTTTCGGCTGTTTTGTGTTGAAAAAATACCCTCTTGAGCCAAGACAGGCTTCCCTGTGGATACAGCCTGTTCGATAATATCCCTCTTCTGTCACTCTCCGGTTTTTCCTATTATTAATATTTTCTACAAAGGAGGTATATTAGGGAATACAGCGTTTGCCCATCTAATTTTGGCAATTTCCCTACTCTGATCAATTTCTATGAAGGAAAAAGTCTGCGATCGCCTACCATAGGTTAGTTCTAGACTTCAGCAATGGCAAAAGTTTTCGGAGAGTGACAGAAGAGGGATATCAGCAGCCCGACTAACCCCACCTGCTCGGCGAATGGCTTCTTGTAGCCTGGTTGCATTCTTTTTGTAAGACTCTTGGGTCAGCACCTGTTGTATAGCACCTCGCAGCCTAGGGACACTCAATTGGGATAAGGGAACTAACTCTCCTGCCCCTGTCCAAGTGATACGCGCTGCAACTCCAGGCTGGTCATGGGTAATGGGAATCGCCACCATTGGCACCCCGTTGGTGAGGCATTCTAGAGTGGTATTCATGCCTGCATGGGTGATGGTGAGCGTTGCTTTTTTGAGCAGTTCCAGTTGAGGTGCATAGCCGACAACCAAGGGATTTCCGGGCAGCCCTTGCAAGGATTCTGGGCTACCGGAACCACCCAGAGAAATCACCAACTGGGCATCTAACCCAACACATGCAGAGGCAATAGTGTGAAAAACTTCCACCAGGCGATTTTGTATGGTTCCCATAGAAGCGTAAATCAGCGGTTGCCCAGTCAACTTTTCATAGGGGAAATCGACAGATACCCGCCCGGTTGAGTCATGGTACGGTCCCGTGAAATGGAAGTAATCGGGCAATGTTTTGCGCGGGAATTCAAATTCAGCTGGCTGTTGACTCACAATCGCCAATGGGGAAAATCGCTCGTTGCTACTAGAGTGCAGGGGTAACTTCCACTGTCGGCGATACTCTTCATTTACCTTCTCGATTGGTCCTGCGATGCGACCAAACAGAAGGTAAGCTGCTAGATTGCGTAGACGCGCCCACCCTGCTGGGTTATAGCTCCAGGTTGTAAAAAAAGGCGGGATGGTGTCGTCTGGATTAAGTATCAAGGCATTGCATACCTCAATCAACGGCATGTCCAGAAATTCTGCAAGAGTCTCTCTCACTGGTATCACTTGATCCACCAGTAATGCTTCTACACCAGCCTCCTGGATCGCTCCTGGGGCATCCCGAAGTAACACAGCATTCCACTGTTGGAAATCACTGAAGGCGTGGCGCAATGCAGGAAGTCCGCTCAGTTCCCCCAGTTGTGCACTCAATTTTGGCATCGCCCCCAAAGGATACTCCGATTCTGCGATCGCCCGAAATTCCAATCCCGCTGCTAGTGTCGTAGATTGGGCATCGAGAACGCCGATAAAAGTAACGCGATGACCTCGCCGTTGCAGTTCACGACCTAATGCGAACATCGGGTTGAGGTGACCAGTTACTGCTGGACAGATAATGGCAAAATGAGTCATAAGTTAAGCAAGAAGATATCAACTTTGAAGAAACGTGGTTGGATGGAACGCTCTCCGGAATTTGGTCAAAAACTTTGAGAGAACTCTAATAACGATCGTTTCTTATTGCAGATATTTCTTCAGTTCAGCGGCTGCTTGGACAAAAAGAGAACGGGTTGCCGGAACCTCGGCTAAACCATTCAACAGTCCGAAGTCATGAATCATGCCGTTGTAACGCACGGTTGTCACTTTGACCCCGGCTTCATCTAGCTTGCGTCCATACGCTTCGCCTTCATCACGCAAGATATCGCTTTCTGCAACCTGAATTAACGCCGGAGGCAATCCTTTCAGTTGTTCAACAGTAGCCTGTAGAGGAGAGGCATAGATTTCTTTGCGTTTTTCCAAGTCTGTTGTATAGAGGTCATACATCCACTTCATCAAAGATGTGGTTAGGAAACGTTTCTCGCCAAATTGTTGATAAGAATCCGTTTCAAAATCAGCGTCTACGATCGGCCACATCAGGATTTGTAACTTAATATGCGGGCCCCCTTTCGCTTTCGCCATCAAAGTGGTTACAGCCGTCATGTTACCGCCGACACTGTTGCCGACTACTGCCAGATTTTTGCCGTCAACACCAATCTCCTCACCATGCTCGGCTACCCATTTAGTAGCGGCATAGATCTCATTGACAGCCTGCGGATACTGAGCATCTGGAGTTGGAGTGTAGTTGACAAAGACAGCCGCAAAACCTGAAAGCACGACCAGATCGCGAACCATGCGCTTGTGCGTTGGGTAATCGCCCAGCACCCAACCGCCGCCATGAATAAACATGAAAACAGGCAATGTACCTTTGACACCCTCAGGTCGCACGATGTTTAGCTTGATCGGATAACCGTCAGCGGTAATCGTCTTCTCAGACTCGTCAATGCCTGAAAGATCCACTTTAACGGAAGCCTGTGCATTCACTAGCACTTGACGCGCTTCGAGTGGAGGTAATGTCTCTAAAGGCACGCCACCTGAATTCAGTAATTTCAAAAATGCCTTCACTTCCCTGGAAAGACGCGGATCGTCTGCGACTTCCAAAACTTTCACCGCTTGCAAGTTTGCTTGACTAATCATAAGTCCTCCTGTTGTTGATGATGGTAAACAATCTGTTGAAGTGACACTGTCAAGGTAACTAAACGCCCTGCTCTCCCAATGTCCTTGGTCTAGTTTTGGCAAGCGATTGGCTCCGCCAGTGCCCCTGGGGCAATCGCATCTATAGCTGTCGCCATAAAGGTTAGGACAGATTTAATGGCTGAAATGACCAAGTACCAGTAATAAACCTTCTGCCCTCTTCCTTCTGCCTTTTGCTATAAAAGTTGCATAAGTCCTGAGTTTTTTACTTGGCAAACAATTCTTTGCCTGCTAAGGCAGCAGCCACTCGCGCTACATTCGCACCATGATGCTTTGCCGCTTCCAGCCTTTCTTCAGTTACGCCTGTCTGCTCCATATGTTCTCCCGCTGAGCGCCCATAGGGACCCCATTGCAGACCGCCCATAGGATATCCTGGTGTGATTTTGGGTAAAGGTACCATCACCATTCCTAGTTCAGCAAAGTTATTTAACAGCGCCACCATAGTTAGTTCAGCGCCACCACCTGTATTGCCGTAACCGCCACCAGTCGCAAAGACAGCACCCACCTTCCCAATCAGGCTATCTCTTATCCAAAGAGGGCCACAAACCTGATCGATAAATTTTTTCACGCGCCAATCTGGGCTTCCCATGTGTACAGGGGAACCAACAATGACAGCATCACTGGCGATGACATTATCTTGAGTAACATCCTCAGCAAACTTTACCTCCACTTCAGTCCCTAGAACTGATGTCACACCAGAAGCTACCGCTTCTGCCATCTTCTTGGTATTGCCGTAATCTGTTGCGTAAACAATTAAAACTTTCGTCATCTTTTACCTCACACTTGTTGAAGTTGATAGCTGTTTGTGCATCAAATCGCCATCACTGCCCGGAAGGTTGAAATAGTTGTAAATTTCTCTTCCTCAACCAATGAATAAGCTTTTAAAAGCAATAACAGCTAGGATTAAGTCCTCATGAGTAACTGAGTAACTAAGCTTAGTATCTAGCTTTGGCTGAGATGGAGAACACTTAAGAAAGATCACTAAAGTACTAACTTAATTTCAACTTAACGGGACTTGGACAGATTTCCAGCCCAAACAAAGCGCATTAACGGGACTTAGACAAAAAGTGAGGCAAAAATGGCTGCAAATCTAGACATAGAAGGGCTTTTAGCTCGAATAGGCATGAATCGAGTAGTTACAAGGGTTTCAGCCATTTTTGACTCATCGACCTCTTTCCCTTACTAAGAGGCATTTTCAGCCCCTTTAGGGGCTAGAAAATGTCTAAGTCCCGTTAACGTGAAATGCTGCCATGCCTGGATATATAGCAACGGACAGGAGGCTTAGGACAACGAGCAATTCACAAAGTACGCTGCGTCTAACGCTGACTTGTCCTAACAGCTTTGGCGACTGCTATACCCCTCTTCTGTCACTCTCCGGTTTTTCCTATTATTAATATTTTCTACAAAGGAGTTATATTAGGGAATACAGCGTTTGCCCATCTAATTTTGGCAATTTCCCTACTCTGATCAATTTCTATGAAGGAAAAAGTCTGCGATCGCCTACCATAGGTTAGTTCTAGACTTCAGCAATGGCAAAAGTTTTCGGAGAGTGACAGAAGAGGGATACCTTTATTGCCTCTCAATTTTCGTTTAAGTCCCGCTACCCTAAATGCTGCTTTAAAAACGCCAACGTGCGATCGCGTGCTAATTCTGCGGCTTCTTTACGATAAGCGGAACTCCCCACGCGACTAAACCCGTGGCTCATTCCTTCATAGCGATAGATTGTTACCAGCGGGTTGTCTTTCAATCCCTGCTGAATGGTCGCTTGAGCGCTTGGTGATACATACTCATCATTTCCAGCCATGTGCAATATCAGCGGCTTCTGAATCTTTGTCGCCTCTGCTAAATTCTGGTCAATCTCAACCCCGTAGTAACTGACGTTGGCATCCGCATCACTACGTGTTGCCATGAAGTATGCCAGTTTGCCGCCCAAACAAAAGCCCAAACTACCGACCTTGCCTGTGCTGCTGGGATACTGCCGCAGAAAAGACAGACTTGCCTTCAGGTCTTCTACGCCGCTATCCACATCAAACGCTTTGAGCAACTCAAAGGCTTTAGCCCAATCGTCCTTATCTTCAGGGTCAAGTTGCACACCAGGTTCCAGTCGCCAATATAAATCTGGCACGAGCACCAAATAGCCTGCCTTAGCATAATCATCGGCAGTCTGCCGCATAATAGCATTTACCCCAAGCACTTCTTGAATCAGCACAATTCCTGCACGAGGCTGAGTACTGGGTGCTGCTAGATAGGCGCTAAAACTGCCCCCTAACAAGGCGGGAATGGTTACAGTTTGAATTGTCATGGTGCCTTTCCTTTTTAACCAATTAATGGGGATCGGAAATCAAAATTTGATTAGGCAGGGATGGGTTGCAGCCGTGACGTGAGAAATTGACGGATGTAGTTTGCGATCGCATCCCCATCTTCCTCCAGCGCAAAATGTCCGGTATCGAGTAAATGGAACTCAACGTCTTTCAGGTCGCGCTGGTAGGGATAAGCGCCAACGACCGGGAAGATGTCGTCGTTCTTACCCCAAACAACTAGGGTGGGAGGTTGATGTTTGCGGAAATACTCCTGCCATTGTGGATAGAGCTGTGGATTAGTTCTATAGTCATAAAACAGCGCCATTTGAATCTCAGCATTTCCTGGGCGGTCGAGGAAGAGTTGATCCATGTTCCAGGTGTCAGGGCTAATCGCTTCAGGATTGCGAGCACCGTTGGTGTATTGCCACTTCGTTCCTTCCAGGGAGAGAAAGTCTCTAAGCTTTTTAGCATTCTCAGAAGAAGGATCTTGCCAGTATGTCTTCATCGGTTCCGTAAACTCTCCCAGCCCCTCCTCATAGGCATTCCCGTTTTGCACAATCAGGGCTTGCACTCGCTCTGGGTATTTAGTAGCAATTCGATAGCCAACGGGCGCACCATAATCCATCACGTAAAGACTGTATTTTTTGAGGTCGATCGCAGTAATAAACTTCTCCACGATCTCAGCTAGATGATCGAACGTGTAGTCAAACTCATCCACTGTTGGCATCGAACTGTTGCCGTAGCCAGGATAATCGGGTGCAACCAGATGGAAGCGATCAGCAAGCGCACTCATCAGATTGCGAAACATGTGAGATGAGGTCGGGAAGCCGTGCAACAGCAGAATCGTTGGATTATTGCGAGAGCCAGCTTCTCTATAAAAGATATCTAAACCATCGACTGCGATCGTGCGATATGTGGTCATAACTTTACTCCTTGTAAGGTTATAGGTGGTGAAATTGTGGCGTTTGCCAGACATCCTCTCGCTGAAGGTGCGGTGGTATTGCTGCTACGCTTTGAGCTATTGAGATTTAAAGAAGGTGATGGCACAACAGTGCATTTAACCAATTGGGTATAAGAATGACGCAATTGGTCTGAGCCACTCCTGGTAGGGACTTAGTTTCATTTGTGTCAAAGCCAATTGGTATCAGACAATCGTCCCTAGATATGTGAACTCAGTTGCAGAGACTGACTCAACAGGATAGATCGTCTCATCTTCCTTACGCCATGCGGGATCGACTATGCAAATAAATACCAGTGCCTCTTCCCCACAATTACGAATAAATTGTCTAGCATTCGGTGGAATGTACACCGCATCTCCTGGTTCTACTATCTGAAGTTCACTATCTATATACATTTCTCCTCTCCCACTGAGGATGTAATAGACTTCGGAAGTTGTCAAGGAGTGGGGAGTTGACGTTTTTCCAATTGGCACTACTGCATGAGCTAGACTATACCGTAATTCCAAAGGTTGCTTATCAGGATGCAAAAGCTCTCGCAAAAATGTGCCATCTCCAGCGATGAATTCTTCGCATGTACTAAGTTTTTGAATCAACATTGACTTAACCACCGTTGAACTATGCTACGACTGCGCTTGATGATGAGCGCCGAGTGTTCTATTATTTCCACTTGCTGGATTGAAAAACAGGTGTTCCGTTATCTTCATTGTTCAAGATTCATTGATTCAGAACACTCAAGTTTGCTAAATTAAGCTACAAGTTAGAGACAGTTTCAAAGCGCTTGTTGAAGATTTGCGCTATTAAGGAAGCTAATCACGCTAGTCATAAAAATTGACTTCGCCTACGGTTGAAGCTTGAATGAAATTTCCTACTGTGCCGCCAAGTTGTAAAAACCTAAAGGCTTTTGCGATGGAATGACAAAGCAATTAAATGCGCTTCCACACCAACTCGAAAACCGTCTCAACACCATCACTCAAAACTGGTGGCGTTTTCAGCGTCAATCGGCTCTTACTCAGAGTAAAGGTGCGAACTAACGTTGTACCGACCCGATTAGGAATCGATGCAATTTCGATCTGGTGAATTACTGTGTTGCCGCTCAATGTATAAGTTCCCGCATAAGCATTGAATGTCGTGAATGCTTGAGCAAGCTCTTCAACAGGTAGAGATTGCATCTGGGGACTCAGCGGCGATTGAATCTCTTGACTCAGCAGTGAGCGATCGCTCTTGGAAAACATCACCATCATGTGACCATCCAATGTGTAAGTAATATAGCCAGTAGGATGAGTCCCATACACGTCTGTCTTAATCGTTCCATCTGACTGGATGCCGATTGCAGAAATTAACTTCCAAATGCCAATTAGCGGGTTATTCTCAATCGATGGTGTAGACATAATGTTTAGCCGCTGGTTTATGGTCTTCCGCTGGAGTAACGGGTTTCAACACAAAATCAAACTCGGACGTGTAAAACGGTTTACTTTGATTGTGCGCTTTGAGTTCGTCTAGTGTTTCATGTTTTTGCAATTGAATGATCGCCGATCGCACTGCGAAGGTTGTATCTGAATCCAGGTGAGGATCGCCAGCCATAAAAATTTGTGTTGTCAGCGAAGTGTACTTCGGGGCATTGACTTTGAAATGGATGTGAGCCGCCCGCCAAGGATGCCGTCCTAGCCGTCGCAGCAACTCGCCAGCTGGACCACTGACTGGCACGGGGTAGCCCATTGGCACCACAGTTTCAAACGTATACTTGCCACTCCCATCTGTTTTGAAACGCCCTCGGAAGTTTCCCTGGAGATGAGATGAATCCTGAATGTCATACAGTCCCTTAGAATTTGATTGCCAAACATCAATTACGGCATTAGCGATCAGCTGACCGTTCAAATCTAAAACACTCCCTGACAGGAAAAGCGTGTCGCCTTCTGGATCAATGCCTAAGCGATCGCCCATTTGCCGTTCTGGTGCATTCGGCAAATACACGGGTCCTTCTAAATTGCTTTCTGTACCGCGATGGGCATCGTGTAGCAGTTCTACCAACTCTGAAATCCCTAGTAGATCCGTCAGTAGATGGAGCTCTCCAGCGGGAATCTCTTCAGTGTGATGACTTGCCTGATTGAGAAAATTACGTCCCTGCTGCAATTCTGATTCAGTCAGATTCACCTCGCGCACAAAGTCATGCAAATGTTGAATTAAGCTTGTGTAAATTTCATATAGTCGTGGGTGAGATTTGCCGCCATCGCCATGATTAATAATGGCTTCAGTGATGGTGTCAAGCGTGATGTTCTGCATGATTTAACTCCGTTTTAGTTAGGTTATTAATGCTTCCTAGTTGTGAGTGAACAGTAAATGTGGCGTGATTAACAAATAACAGCCTCAAGCTTCTGGTCTTTTCCAATCATTCGGCTGGAAAATTAATACTATGGGATGAAAGCACAGAAGGTATAACCAGAGCTATATGAAGGTTTGCAACACTGAGCAAGCTAATCACGCTAGATCATTGGCTAATTCACGTATTTGAACAAAGAATGTACTCTAGTCTCAAATAACGATTGAGCTGAGTAGGGTGGGCAATCCCGCCCTACTTTCTGTTACGCATCAAAGTAAAGCATGTTGAGGAAGCAGGGGAGCAGGGAAGAGAAGTTAACTTTAGGAAAGTACACTAGGGTCGTTTTACGGCGACTACTTTGGCAGGGGCTGCCATGTCGAGAAGCTAGCAAGATGTCCCCAGTACGCAGTCAATCCAATAAAAGCAAAGATGAGGGCTGCCACAATTAACACAATTCCTCCAATAGTTCGCAAGAGCCGATTTTCTTTGAGAGAGAGGGTTGGTATAGAGAAAATTCCTCCTAAGCCAACTAAAATGAACCCAATTCCTGTCAGCAGAGGGATTTGTGTTATTCCCAGGTTTATGATGCGAAAGCCAATTAGAAGCGATACAAGTCCTGCAAAGAAGCCATAAATGCCCAGGGTAAATAGCTCCCAACCCATTGCCAGAGTTAGTGAAGTTGCTACGAAGAGAATGCCAAACAGGACAGTTGTTTCACCAAAGGCAATATTGAAACTGCCAATAATGGGCCAGGTAAAAGTCATGTGTAAGCCAGTTACTAAAGCGATCGCACCGACTACACCAAAGCCTGGAATCCAGCGTGTCTGATTTGAACTACCAAGGCCAAAATACACATAGGCAGCTAACAGAGCGAGTCCAGCCGCTAGGTTAATGAGCATGAGTGTAAGGTAATCGATAAACATGAGACCTCTTGCAAATGAATGTTTGGTTTGTTTGGAATTAGACAAAAAATGAAGCAACAATATCTATCGCATTGTTTTGTACACCAGTTTTGGCTTCAGAAATACTCTTTCACAACAACATCAAAACGAATCCTAAGTTTGTAGCGAGGCTGTATCACTATCAGGTGAATATCGCCAAAACGAAAGCATTCGCCTAGCAACCTTTGTACTTACTTAGATAGGGATAGGTTGCAGTTGTGACCTAAGAAATTGTGTGATGTGGTTTGCAATAGCGTCAGCGATAGCGACGTAGGAACTCTACCCGCTACCACGTTCGTCCTACAGTCCTTTGAGCATCCTACGGCAAGCCTTGCCGCAGGCTAGCGCAGATCACATCTGCGTCCTCTTCCAGAGCAAAATGTCAGGTATCGAGTAAATTAAACTTCAGGTCTTCCCAGTTATCAGTAGACTTTTTACCGATTTCCCACAACTAAAACTCGTTGCTTTGCACAAGTCCTGGAAGTTTTACGGTGAGTCCTCGTGTTGTCATTGCTCAGGAGGTGGGGGAATAATCTCGATGCCATACTTCGGTGCAGTAGTGAGGATTTTATCTAAGTCTTCAGAACTCAATGGTGGGGCAGATGTAATTTGACCATTCACCGTCTTTCCCACCTCGGCAATAAATTTCTCAAATCCGGCGGGTGTCACCCAAACCAACATTTTGGCAGGTACAGAGGTAGTGTTGGTAAATCGATGAAGCTGACCTTTGGGCGAATGGAGGAAGTTTCCAGCCGTTGCAACAAAGGTGCGCTCGTCAAGCTGAAATTCAATCTCTCCCTCTTGCACATAGAACGATTCATTTTCTCGGCTGTGTCGATGGGGAGGAGTACCCCCTTGAGGTGCAACAACAACCTCACAAAGCGCGTAAGCTTCACCTGTCTCTTCACCAACTGCTTTGAAGGTATAAAGGTCTTGACCAAAGTAGTAAGAATGACCCCCACCTGATTCAACGAGAAGTCCATTTTGGTTGATTGTCATTGTCGTCTCCAAGTAAACAAGTTGTTTATTCGTAAATTAGTGTTAGTGATGCTACACAGTTCTCTTGCAATCTCGATCGCGCACTCAATTTAGATGAACACACGCTACCGCTGGAAATAGTCACGCCAACTTTTGGGTAAGGCTTCAAGTTGAGCAGCGCGGTGAAGTAACTCCGGATTGTCTTGCTCACGAACATAAAGTTGAGTAATATCGGCAACAGTGATATTGTTGTCATCCTGGCTCACCAACTCTAAAGTGTCTCCGGCTCCAACTTCTCCCTCTTGCAAAACACGAAAGTAAAATCCGGTTCGGCGACTTGCGAGAAATTGCTTAACCATATCCGGTCGCCCAAACCGAATCCCCAGTTTGTAGCAGGGTAGGCGAGGTTGTGTCACTATCAGATGAACATCGCCAATACGAAAGCGATCGCCAATATTCACTTCCTCTTCTCTTAGTCCAGTAATCGTGAAATTTTCGCCAAAGATGCCTAATGGGAACTCTGTGTCAGGCAATTCACCTCGCCAGTAATCGTAATGCTCGAACGGATAGACATAAACTGCTTTGTCTAATCCGCCATGAACGGAGAGATCAGCCTGTCCATCACCGTCTAAATTAAGCGATCGCACCATCACCCGTTCGCTGACTGGCTCTTTGAAAATTCCAGTTGTAACTGTTTTCCCTTTCCAGGTAACTTCATGCGGAAGTCCTACGTTAACAGAGATGAGTTTCATCTTTAGCTCTAAAGTTTGGGACAGCATTCGATCACAGCAGTCTAGATCACCGTTCGTTCGCGTCCCTTGGGCGTGTCCGGAGGACTCAGCGTGCCTATGGCATCGCAACAGATACCAATGAGTTTAGGCGGACTTTGGAATGCTGATTAATTTCCTTTAAGAAAGTCCAGCAGCACAGGATTGACTTGATCGGCATGAGTCCAGTTGATGGCGTGCGGACCACCTGGTATCACCACGAGGCGACTGCCTTTAATGAGCTGCGGCAGTCTTGCTGCGGTAGACTCAAATGGAAGAATGCGATCAGCATCCCCATGAATGATCAGGGTTGGCACATCGATGCGTGGCAGATCGTCACGGAAGTCGGTCAGCCATGACGGTACACAGTCCAGCGTTCCCTTAGCGGAAGCTCCGACCGCGACATTCCAGCTCATCTGGATGGCATCGTTGCTAATTCGATCGCCGAGAAACACATCCACGTTGAAGAAGTCTTTCAAAAATGCGGACAGATACGCTGGACGATCTTCTACAATACTCTTCATAATCCCGTCGAAGACACTGCGATCAACTCCTTCGGGATTATCGCCTGTCTTCAACAGGAAGGGTGGCACCGGAGCCATTAGCACGGCTTTACTCACGCGATCTGAGCCGTACTTGCCGAGATAGCGCGTCACTTCGCCTGTACCCATCGAGAAGCCGACTAGGGCAACATCACGCAGGTCAAGTTCTGTCAATAGCGTGTTCAGATCCGCAGCAAAGGTGTCGTAGTCATAGCCAAACGACGGCTGGCTGGAATCGCCA
Source organism: Microcoleus sp. FACHB-SPT15 (assembly GCF_014849525.1). NCBI lineage: Bacteria > Bacillati > Cyanobacteriota > Cyanophyceae > Oscillatoriales > Microcoleaceae > Microcoleus > Microcoleus sp. FACHB-SPT15. The sequence goes on from NZ_JACJNU010000043.1 coordinate 48,542, forward strand.
AATCCTCGGCGATCGTAAGTGATGACCCGATAACCCTTGTCCAGCAAAAACCCCACCTGTTTCTCCCAGGAATGACCGCTCAGAGGAAACCCGTGGATTAGCACGATGGGTTGACCTGCTCCGAAATCTTCGTAGTAGATATCAATGCTTCCAGAGTTTTCTTTACCGACAGTAACGTAAGGCATTAGAGTCTCCTTTTTTGTGAACTGGTTCGTTGTGCATTTCGCTTTTCCCGGCAATACCGTTCCTCAGCGAAGTGCGATTGCCTGATTGCAGTGCGCTCCGCGCAATCGTCCATGCTTGGATTGGAATTAAACTGATTACCTTCAAAGTACAAAAGAGGTAGTTAGTTGTAGATTTTGGAAGCGTTAGTGGAACGCTTCTGCTTTATTGGCGACGTTGGTAAAGAAGGCGCTCATGCCGTCAACGTCACGGAGGAAGGTTTCAAACGCGGCGATTTTGCTGTCCTTTTCCTAAGTAGAAAACTCCAACAGATATCATTCATTGATGGCAGTGGGAGCGCCGCTTCTTTTCCACTAGTTAACTCTAGGCTTGATCAGGACTTACGCAACTGTCACAATCTATGGCGTGGCATAGCCGTATTGCCGCGTCCAACAACTAGACGATAGACATGAGAATATCGGGACGTTTGAGTTGCTGAACTAAATAA
>NZ_JACJNU010000044.1:0-183032 GCF_014849525.1 Microcoleus sp. FACHB-SPT15
AGAACAGCTATGTCTTTTCGATTTTTTGATTGGTTGAACCTAAATCGTGACGTGTTTGCTGCTTACAAAGCCAGTTTAGGGTTTATTTGGGCTTAATTTTTGTCTAAGTCCCGCTAACCTCAAAGTTCTTGGATGTTAAGTAGTGGTGTTTGCACTACTAGGAAAATAGGGTGATGAGGGAATGGGGAGGTGAGGTGATAAGTGAAAAACTCCCAAAGTTTATGTATATTAACGTCCTACCTCCCCATCTTCCCCATCTCCTCATTTGTGAGTTCTACCGAATTGCCAACAAATCTATCCCTAACCAGCCAGAAAACATCTGTTTTTGAGCATCCGAGGGAGATTCCACAGGTACAAGCTGATAGCGACTGGGTCGTGGTTGTGCCAAGTTTACAGGTAGGGTACGCAATTCGTCTTGGTGGAAGACTGTCACTTGGATGGTATCACCAACCTTGTAGTCTTTCAGGCGATCGCTTAAGCTCTCAGCGGTTACTCGTATCGCATCAATCGCTAGCAACTCATCACCTGCATCAATACCTGCTATCCCAGCCGGAGAACCCGCTTCGACAAACTTGATGACTTCCTGATTGTTCTCCGTTTTCACCATTGCACCGAAGAATGGCGCGGCATCGTCTTCCTCGAAGCTATGAAGCCGCAAGCCAAACGGTTGCAGGTACTCATCGAACGGTAACTCGTCAGTACTATCAACGTAACGCTCAAAGAAGTCAGCCAAATCTGTCTGTGCTACCGACTCAAGCACATCCCGCAGTTGTTCGGGGGTAAACCCAATTTCATCTTTGCCAAACTGCTGCCACATTACTGCCATTACATTATCGAGCGATCGCTGATTTTCATGTCGCGCACGGATTAGCAAATCCAGTAAGAACGAGACCATTTCTCCTTTCAAGTAGTAGGAAATCTGAGAATTATCACTATTGGTATCTCGTCGATAAAGTTTAATCCAGGCATCAAAACTTGACTCACTTAGCGGCTGTACCTTCCGACCTGGTGTTGTCTGCAAGCGTGTAATTTCTTTACTCAAACCCTCTAAGAAAGTCTTGGCATCGTAAATCTCTGCCCTCAAGGGGATTATCAAATCGTAGTAACTCGTTGTTCCCTCACTAAACCATAGAGACGTTGTGTAATTTTCCTGCTCATAATCAAACGTCTCTAGCGCTTTCGGGCGAATCCGCTTGACATTCCACAAGTGAAAGAACTCGTGCGCTACCAACTGTATGAAGCGGTTGTACTTCTCCTTATTCCGAAAACCGAAACGAGGGTAAATTAAGGAACAGCTATCCTTATGCTCCAATCCGCCGAAACCAGTAGCGGCAAGATGCAGCAAAAATAGATAACGCTCATAGGGCAAACCCCCATATAACTCGGCTTCAACCTCAATAATTTTTTTGGTATCCGCAATAATGCGATCGGGGTCAGCGTTGCCTTTTCCCCAAATTGCGAGTTGATGCGGTTTCCCCAACACTTCAAAGTCATATAGCTGTGCTTGACCAATTTCAAACGGGCTATCTACCAATGTGTCAAAGTCTTTTGCCTCAAAGGTATTCGCTTCTCCTGAAACAGGTTGTAGGGGTGTTGTTACACACCAATCCGGCTTAGGGGGCACAATCGTTACCCGACTCGGTTGTTGCTCAAAGCCAGGAATGAAGAAGAACAATGCCGCCCCATTAAAATAGCCATGAGTTGCATCTAAGTGATTGGTTCGCACTGACAATTCATTGGCAAACACCCGGTAACGCACCGCTATTTCTGAAGCATTCTTTGTCTCAACTTGCCAGTGATTTTTGCCAAGTTTGAGCCAAGGCAATGGCTGTCCTTTATCACCTGCCTTAGCGGAGAAATCCTGGAGATGTTTAGCATACTCCCGCACTAGGTAAGAGCCTGGAGTCCAAACTGGCATTTTCAAGTCCAGTACCGATTCCTGCCAACCTTGTACAATCAGCGTCACCTCAAATAGGTGTGATTCGGGTTGTGGCATTGCCACTTGGTAAAAAATTACTGGTAGAGTGCTGGGTACCCCAGTGGGGCGAACGGTTGTTGCTTCAGTCTTCATTTAGCAATTAGCTTTATAGCGATTAAGCTTTTAGATTAGCTAATTGTGGGGGTGATGAGGTGATGCAGTGGTGGGGAAGGTGAGGAAGGTAGGGCAAAAATTACTCCCTCATCTTCCCCATCTCCTAAACTCGTCCTGCTAGATGAGTCAACTGCTTAATATTAATCAGGTAGAGTGTCTGTTTTTGGGTATCACGTTTAATCCAGCCTTTACTTTCAAGCTTTTCCATGATTTTGCCAGTATCCTCAGCACTGATATCTGTGATATCTGCCAAATCCTTGTAGGGAATGTTATAGATTTCCATCCCCCGCTCAGTGGGTTGACCATAGTTTTCTGCCAAGCCAACCAGTGTACTTACTAACTTCACAGCAGGCGGCTGATGCCGTCGTTGAAAGCGGAGATTTGTCTGACGTAGCCGCCGCACCATCAGTTGCAACATCCGGTGGTGCAATTGCGGGTCTTTGAAGAGGGTTTGAATAAAGCGCTGAGCAGAAACGCTTAGTAACTGTACGTCAGATAAGGCAATGACATCGTTTGAGCGGGGAGACTCATCGAGGATTGCCATTTCACCGAAAAAATCACCCCGACCCAAAATTGCCATCGTAACAACGTTATCTCCATAGAGGCGTCGAACTTTGACCCAGCCGGAGACAACAAAGTAAACGGCGTTTCCCCAGGCATCTTCCATTAAGACAGCTCTATCTGATGGGTACTCGTGTTCGACGACAACAGACAGGAGCCATTCTAATGTCTCTGGGTTAGCCGTGTTAAACAGTGGGAAAAGCTCATTAAAAGCTTTAGTCTGCATGAAAAGTCTTTAAAGATAAAAATCTGAGGATGCAAAAGCCGTGATAGTCCGGGACTCGTGTGACGCTTTAGAAGATTCCAGCTCGGCATTGGCTGCGTCTATAACCAACTAAAGATAGCTGAGCTAAGGGGCTAGTACCTCCTACGCTTCCCATTACACCACACTAGGCATAGTAGTACTCAATTTTCCTGTGGTCGGTCACGTTGTCTGTATTTTTGAGCGGTTGTTTAGCAGTAGGATTACAGTGGTGATGCGGTTAGCATAAGGAGTTCGTATTGTTCGTATTTAAAAAGCGATCGCATACATCAAATCGCCCCACTAGCCTTACAACTTGATTGCCATCACTCGAATTCGTTTGTAGTCAGCAAACCAAGTTCCCTCCTGATACAACGTTGGACGTAACTGATTTTCAATATTCGCTAAAACCTCGGTCTGCTTGTCAGCCGGAAGGATTTGCAAAAAACTATTGCCAAACATTTTGATCCAATTTTGCATCCCTTGATCTCCATCATCCAACAGGGTCGGGCGTTCAAAAAGAGTAGCAAAGGTCAACTCTAATCCTTGTTGTTCCAGTAACGTTCCATATTCCCCAATACTAGGAAAATACCAGGGATTCATCGCTTCATCAACGGGATAACCGACAGCCTCCATAGCGTTGGAAATCGCCCTAATAACGGCATTAACGTTACCCTTTCCACCAAACTCAGCAACAAAACGTCCTCCTGGTTTCAGCGCACGTTGGACACCAGCTACAACCTTTTCCGGTTCTCTAATCCAATGCAGGACAGCATTGGAAAATACAGCGTCAAATTGTTCTTGAAATTGCAAATCTCTTGCATCCGCTACTTCAAACCGTAGGTTGGGGTAATGGTGACGTGCTTGCTCAATCATGGTTGAGGCGCTATCAATACCAATGACTTCCGCCCCAGACGCCGCAATCTTGTCAGTCAGATGACCTGTGCCGCAACCAAGGTCTAGAATAGATTCTCCAGATTTTGGAGATAGCAACTCAACCAAGCTTGTACCGAACTGGGAGACAAAGGAATGCTTACTATCGTAGAGTTGTGCATCCCACTGGGTCTGAAGTGAGGTTGGGGAATTGCTAGCGGTTTGGCTATCCATACGGAGTAATCTCTCTACATCGTAGAAAGCACTACCGTACCACGAGTGCCTCAGGATGTTACAGGCGTTTCGTCTTCTGGACAGGACAAGAAGGGATACCCATTTAGATTATGGGTTTTGACAACTTTCTCACAAAAGCGATCGCACTCGCTGGACTCTCACGCTGGGAGTATTGCCAGAAGCTGTCTCTTATGTTTCTAAAAAATTATGTAAATTTTTGTAATCAAAGCCTTTTTGTAGCTTTTGTTACAGAATTTTCTGGTATAGTTATAAATGTAAGGAAAAAAGAATCTAACCAAGCCTCGTTAAGGTAATCGGAGAATAATAGAATGTCTACTCAAGAACAAGCTCGCGCCCTAATGATGCGTCATCACCACATCATCAAAAATCGCCAGCAATCCATGCTTGGTCGCGCTGCCGCCGAAGTAGGCATGGAAATGGATACTGTGGACTACTGGAACCACATTCAAGGTAAGCCGCATCCTAGCTTCAGCGCTACCTATGATCGTAGTAACGCTTCACTCAGCTAGGTTGACTACCGATTGTAGGCTTCAAAGCTAGTCTCGTGGTGGTACTCTGAGTCATGAGTAACCCTACTAAACCTTGAACAATTCTTAAAAAAATATCAATAGGCAGCAAGGCGTTTTTCTTAAAAGAAGGACGCCTTGAATTTTTTGAGCAGTGCCTCAGCCTACAAAATCGAACTCTTGAACACTCCTTATAATTTTGAGTAAACCGTTCACGACTTGCTCTACCTGTTAAAGCTCAGCAAATGGAAGTTACTGAGACTGATCGCACCGCAATCCGCTTTATCATTGAACGCCAACTTCAGGCGTTTCAAAATGATGATGCTACTACCGCTTTCTCGTTTGCCAGTCCGGGAATTCAGATTCAGTTTGAAACTCCGGAGAACTTTATGCGTATGGTTAAGACAGCTTACCCAGCCGTCTATCGTCCCCGTTCTGTATTGTTTGAAGACCTCACGAATATGAGAGGAGTTCTAACGCAGCCAGTGTTGCTGCTTGACTCTGAGGGTGTACCAATGACAGCGCTTTACCTGATGGAAAAGCAGCCTGACAGGACTTGGCGGATTAATGGCTGTTATTTGGTTCCTGTCGAGAGAGGAACAATCTGATCAGCTTTTAAGAGATGTTGCCTCGCTGAACTTGCAACATTTGGTTGCCGCCCTTTTGAAACTCATAGGACACCTGCTGAATTTCTAGGTTATATCCCTGTGCTGTTAACTCTTTCATTACCAACCCTACTAAAGGTGATACCTCTGTAGAAAAATTATTCAGCAAGGGAAAAATTCGTACTTGTGTTGCAACGCGGCATAGTTCTCGGATTGAAGCGAGGTGAAATTCTTGCGAAAGTAGATCAGAATAGGTAAACAGCAAATGGGAGCAAAGCGCTAAATCAAAGCGATCGCTATCGAATGGCAGCGTTGGCAACTCAGCAGTAATGTAGCGTCCTTGCTGAATTCCCAACGGTAAATCTTCTAGGAATTTCTGCATCGCTGCCATCCTGATTTGCCCTAGATGTTCAGGTGATTGGATATCCTGCCAAACGAAGTATTCACGAGTTGCCTGAACGCCGTCTATTACAGATTGGTAGGTATCTTGAATGCGCTGGGCAATTTCACCCGCAGAAAACTGATAAATTGGGTCACAGGAAATAACCTCATATCCTTGCTGCTTCATCTCGGCATTGAAGCTAGCAGGGCCACCCGCACAATCAAGAATATTTAATTGGAGTTCGTCAGGAGTCAGATTGAACATCTTGACATATTCCTCCATCGAACGACCCCAGGGAATGACTTTCTCAAGCTGGAATCCCATTTGATTTTCTAATTGCGATCGCCTTTTTAAATAGTACGACGCTACTCCTGAAAAAATAGCAGTTTATCACTTTAGTACAGATTTTCATAAAAAAGCGATTCCTCGCACTGTAAGGCAATCACATTAGTCAGAAATTTATTGGAAAAACTGCCAACAAAAACGGATTTGTTTAACGGTTGCCCAATTATGTCGCCTTCTCTTCAGTCAACGGTTCTGGCTGTCCTTCTTCAGGAACTCGCTCGATTTCGATACCGAACGTACCCTCAAAACCAGTTCCTACGACATCAAATTCCCAACCATCAGCTACTATCCTCATTTCCTGCTCTTTTGATGGCTGGAATTCGTCTAGGGCAAACTCTTCACCTGTATGGAGGTAAAGCTTTAAATTAGGTGATAAAAGAGCACGAACGTAGTAGTGCTTGCGGAAGATCAAGTTATCGGAAAAACCAATCCCAAACAAATCACGTTCGCCAATATAGAAGTCTAGCCGCATCACCATGTCCTTAGTTGTTATGCTCTCGTCGTTGATAATCGGCAGGGTGTTCAGGTAGCCCTCCCAGATGAGCTTGTTGTCATCTGCCCAAGGGAAGGCAATGTTGCGATCGCTAAAATCGACATTACGGAACGGTCCATAGCAATTTTCCGCTTCCGCACTTTGGTGGAAAAGCTCAAAATCTACACGGCGTGGCTTGATGGAAACTCCCAGGAAGAATTCACTTTTACCAAACAAATCTTGACCACGGGTAATCTTTCCTTGCACAAAGCGTAAACGTACCCGCACATTCCCAAAGAAAAATCGCGTTGCCACCTCAAAGGACTCACGGGCTGTAATTAGTGAATCAATACCTCCATGGCACTTGTGAACAAAAGTTCGCGGTGCCCCAGGAATTTGAGCAAACGCTTGCTTTACCAACCCGTCACTTCGGTTGTAGTTTGACCCAAACTCACCCCCAGCCGAGAAAACGCGGTTCAACATTATGGCAGGAGTGATGCTATAAGAACGGTAGTTAGTGCCAACAACCGTTAGCAACCTATCTAATGGGAAGTGGTCTTGAAAATGCTTATAGGATGCACGATTGTTTTCGTCAGCTTGAAACTCAGGACTAAAATGCTCAAATTCCTTTTCCGCTTGAATACCAATCCAATCTTTGAAAATTTGAAAGGTGACACCTTGGTGTGGCGTTCCTAGAGTGACAATTTTGTTGATGTAGTCCTCAGCCTTGCGGTTACTGTCTGGATAGGTACACTGCACTGCCTCGCGAACGAGTAGCCCACCCATAGAATGAGCAATGATATTGACCTTGGGTCTAGTACCGTTCTTGTCTACTGCCAGTTCGCGAATAAAGTCGATCAGCCGAACCAGTGCTTGACCATATGTTTCAAAAGTCCGGTCATTGAGGTCGTAGTAGCGAAATACCCAGAATGTGTGCCGCAAATCTTCAATAGTCTTGATCAGGTGTAGCGCCATCGCTGGATCGATCACAACTTTGTCGCCACTGAAGAATTCTGGATTGAAATGCTTGAGTGCCTCTGGAATAAGCGCTGGTTCTGTCACTCTATTCGAGTAATATCCCACCACATTAGTAGCGTCATGATAACGCCAAGACGATTTCATCAGCCGTAGGATTAGTCCCTCATAGATGTAGTTTTCCCCCCGCTTTTGAGGATAGACGGTGCCGTTGTTGAATCCTTGATAAGCAACCCTCTTCTCATCATCAGTGTTGAAACCGCCAAATCCGCGAATTAAGATTAGCGGCAAGGTACGGCGCGTGGGTACAGACATGGTTTCCTCCAACTGCATCTCACTTTTGATTATTAATCGTTACCAATGACAGTTTTCGCTTTCCGGATTTTCTTAACGGATATGTTGCAACTACTCTCACGAAGGTAGGTTTTTTAGGCTGGGATGTTGGGGAGGTAGGGCGATAGGGAACTAGAACGTTAATATATACATTGAGAATATTTCACTCATCACCCTATCATCTCATTATTATTGAGGGTCTTTATTACCAACCTACCCTTGAAAGCCTCCAGTGCCTCCCCTGCTCCCCCGTCTATTTTCCGAGAAGTAATGCAGATAAATAAAAAAATTGGATTTAACTAGGCATAGGCTAAGCTATTCGACATAGTTCTAACTAAGGCTGCTTTCAGTGTGAGGCAGCAACTCTTGTTGTATGTCACGGACACCTTTAAGCGAAGGACGCAGTAGTGTCCCGCTAGGCGATCGCGTACAGCGCGCCAATGAAAATAGCAAAACGATTTTGCAGGCATTACCATTGCTGCGAAGTAGCGATCGCATCGAGCATCTGCCACTAATTCTGGTCGGCCCAATCTTGCGACGTACAGAGAGTAATGCTGTAACAGTTTGGATTGCCCTCAAAGCGCCTCGCGAAGTCACTCTGAAAGTTTACGCTACACAGGACAACGGTTCTACGATCAAAACTGTGTTACTGGAAGGTACACGCTCCACTGTGCCACTTGGTAAGTATCTGCACATTGTTGCCGTCACAGCGAAGCCAGTGAATGAGGAGGAAACGGGAAAAGTTGACTCCTTTACCGTCTCTGGGGTGTTAAAATCTGGACAAATTTATGCTTATGACCTAAGTTTCGGTACCCAGGAACAGAATCTTGCTCAAGCCTTACAGTTAGCGATACCTTCTCCCCTAATCACTGTCAGCTATTTTGAGCATCAGCTACCCACCTTTGCCATGCCACCGGAAGACTTAAATCACTTACGGCTGGCTCATGGTTCCTGTCGGAAGTTACACGGTGGTGGACACGATGCCCTACCAATTCTAGATGACTTGATTGAGCATTATGCTAAGGAGCCAAATTCCCGACTGCATCAGCTATTTTTCACGGGTGACCAAATCTACGGTGACGACGTTGCTGACCCGTTGCTGTGGCTAGCCACTGATGTCGGTGATACTTTGCTCGGTTGGGAAGAAAATTTGCCTTTTCAGATCCGACCATATGAAAGCAGGAAACCGAGTGAACTTAAGCCTGGAACACGCACTGACATTGCCAAGAATTACGCTGGGCTGACAGCCATGCTGATCGATACTCCAGAGGAATCGAAAAGCCACCTGTTTAGCTTGGGTGAATACTTCACCCTCTATATGCTTGTTTGGTCGCCGATTCTTTGGCCCGATCGCTTTCCGAGGGGTAAGGATATCCACAAAGACCCAAAGCTGGCAAAGCAATGGGATCGTGAAGCCGTTTTGCTGAAAGAGTGCTTTAGTGAGCTTTGGAAAGTCCGACGGGCAATGGCAAATGTGCCAGTTTATATGATTTGTGACGACCACGACTTGAGCGATGACTGGTACCTGAATCGTGCTTGGTGTGAGAGTGTGTTGGGTAAACCACTGGGTAAACGTGTGGTGCAAAATGGGCTGTTAGCCTACGCTGTGTTTCAAGCTTGGGGAAACACCCCCGACCAGTTTCAGGAAGGACAACCGGGTGGTAACTTGCTGAAAGCGGCAACACTTTGGTCAGCATCAGCAGGAACCGATGAATCTGCCTTAGGGGAGATTGCTAAGTGCCTCGGACTTCCTGCTGTGGAACCGGAAACTGGTTTGCCAAAGTTTAAGCTTGATGAAGATGTTTTGGTCATGGATCGAGATTATCCAGATGGGACACAACCGATCGAGTGGCATTACACCGTCCGGAGCTTCAAACATGAAGTGATTGTGCTTGACACTCGAACTTGGCGAGGCTATCCCCAAGGTTCTGAAGGAGCGATCGATCCCCCCATGCTTTTGTCTCCCTCGGCTTTCAGAAAACAAATTCAAAAGCCTTTAGAATTTACCGATCAGCTTAATCAAACCAATGAGACAGACATTGAAGCTACATTTATCGTTGTGCCTACTAATCTCGTAAGCCTACGAATCATTGACATCGTTCAACAGTGGGAGCTGGAGAAAGGCAATGTTTTCGACTCGGATGTAGGTGATGCCTGGAATTTGCATGAGGTGGCATTATCGAGGCTGTTGGCTGAATTATTCAAGCGACGGCAGCAGGTGGTAGTGCTATCCGGTGATATTCACTTTGCTGGGGCGATTCGCATCAGCTATTGGGCACGTCGCCATTTTGAACCACCAAAAGGAGAGCCTAATTCCGCACTGATAAACGTTCAAGGTCGAGGAGAACAAAACGAGGAACAGCGCCCCTACCCAAATGGACAAGTGCTTGCCCAACTGACGGCAAGTGCCTTCAAAAACAGCGAGTTGAAGACCTATTTCATCCACACTAGAGCAAAATCTCTTGCCCCGGAACAACCCCAAGATTGGGTAGGCTGGAATGAACCGCCAGAACTCGTTGAAATCCAAGTCACACAGGAAAGTGTAAGAGTGATGGATGTTGAGCTTCCCCCAACGGGTGCTGTTGTACGGCAAATCTTGGGAGCGCAAGGTAACTGGGGCATTGCCTGGGAAATTGCCCTCAAAGACGCTCAATGCCTCCCTGACTGGCAATACCACGTTGAGTGGCTTAAACGCGGGAAAGCCACGCTCGCACCTTGGGAAGGTAAGGAGGGTTCATCAGCAGCATCTGAGGAAGAAAATCCTGGATTGCTTACAGGGTTGGGAAATTGGTTAGCAATGCTTTGGCGGAATCCTTGGATTCAAGAAGGGGAAGAAGTAATTGGGCATAGCAATTTTGGTGTGATTAGCTTTGAATGGTCACCCAAGAATGACAAAGGGAAAGCTGTCATTCAGGATAGCTTTTGGCGACCGCCTTGGAAACCCCGCAGTGTCGTCTACAGCAGATACTATGTCCCACTGCGTGTTGATGATAATGTCCCACCTTTACCGAAGGTTGTTTCGCCAAGCCTATTGGGAACACGAAAGGAAGGCTTTCGTGATTCAGCTAAAGGACAAGACTTCCAGAGAGCAACGAACAAGTAAACAAACCTCTGGAGATTTAGAAAAGAGATAACGACACTTTCGGGTGTCGGGTGTATGATGTAGGAGAGGTTGAGTGTAGTAATCCACGCCAAGTGGTAGTAATTCCCGTACACTTACCCAAAAAAGCTTGCACTCTCTTCCTTAGATGCGCTACAAGAGTAAATGTCTGCTTCCTTGCCGTGCAGAACTCTACGAACCGGCGCAATACAAAAATCAGGAAGCATTTTAGTTCAAGCATTTGCAAAAGTTATTTGAAAATTATTGAGAGTATGACTCAGCAATTAGTTACTCACCCAATGGTGAAGTTTCAGCGTCAGGTGTATTCACTCGTTGAATCTAAGATTATTAAGCCAAGCGATAGCCTTTGGAAAATCGCCCTTCTCTATGGGGATGAATGGTCTTACTGGAAGAAGGAACTGATTGACTTTGGGTTTACCATGCAAGACCCGATCGCAGATTTACTGGCAGTAGAAGCTTGGGACGAAGAATAAGTTAGCGATCGCGCTAAAGTTAGACTTCATTAATAACTCACTGCTAAGTGCGAAACGGGACGCTGATACCTAGCGACAAGCGGCTAGCGCCTTCGACAGTTCTTTCGCTGTCTGGTAGCGATCGCGTACTTTCGGTTCACACACTCGTTCAATCACTTCCCGCAATTGGGGAGTGATTGTCGGGATTGTTGAAACATCAAACCCATATCCAGAACCACGCTTTTTGTAAAACTTTAAAGGCATCACGCCTGTCAGTAGAAAAATTAGCGTCGGACCAATCGCATAAAGGTCAGATTGAGTCACGGGATTACCTCGGTCTTGTTCTGGGGAACTGTAACCCTCAGCACCAATCCGTGTCCCAGGTGCCGTCCCAATCTCTTTGACAGCGCCAAAGTCTAGTACCACCACTTGATTATCGCGATGGCGAACCATCAAATTAGCGGGTTTAATATCCCGATGAATTAAAGGCGGGTTACAGGAGTGGATGTAGTCCAGAATGTCACAGGTCTGAATCATCCAGTCAATTGCTTGTGGCGGTGCTACAGGGCCAGAAACCAAAACGCGCTGCTCTAAATCCTGACCATGGATAAGTTCCATTGCCAGATACTTCTTACCCCCTTCGACAAAGAAGTTGTAGTACTTAGGAATTCCTGAATGGCTGAGTGATTTTAGCGTGCGAGCCTCACGTTCAAAGAGTTCTTGTGCTTTTGCCACTTGCGCCATATCAGCGTTCATTTCCTTAAGCACCAGTAGACTAGGGCGCCCCTTGATGCAGCCGCCTTTGTCCCAAGCGAGATAAGTCGTACCCATTCCCCCCTGTCCCAAAGTCCGTAATACCTGGTATTGGTGGATGACTTTCTGGACTGGTACCAATGGTTGACCGCAGTGAATGCAGAATAAGTTCGCTGGTGGATTACCCGTGTGGGTGCAAAGGTTAGGCTTTTGTGAGAGAGTCGGCCATTCCTCTTCTTCTTCTAGAGGCAAAGGCACAGGAGAGGAAGTCGGAGGAGTTGTTGATTTGTGGTTTTGAAACTTCAGCATTGGTCCCTCACGGGCAAGTCGAATCAATGCTTCATCCGGGACTAAACCTCGTGATACCAAAATGCCATTGAGGAAGGTTCCATTGGTACCCTGATTAACCAACTGCCATAAATCCCCGGATTGGGACGAACTAACCCTAAGTTCCACATGATGTCGTGAAACTAGAGGGTCATTCAGAATGACATCATTGTCAGGAGAACGACCAATCCGGATAATTGACTGGCTATCGAAATTCCACTGTTGCAGAGGGGTGGATGCTTGAGGATGTAAGAGGGTCAGCGTGACCATAGCTTCGCCGAGACGGGGAACTGGGAACTAGAAAAGTAATAGGCGATGGTGGAACGAGGAATTTCTTGCCCATAGCCTATAGTTCATAGTCCATAGCCCATAGCTCATCACCCCAATCTCCATCTCCTACGACTAGAGGAATTGTTGTTGATCAAAGTTTGGTCGCACCTTCACCCGGATTAACACAGCCGTGATGTTATCGTGACCATTGTGTTCATTGGCGAGTTCGATTAACTGAAGGATACCCTGATCGAGGTTGGCACGAGAACTAAGTAAGGGGGCGAGGTGACTTTGCCAATGCGTTTCTATGAAATCATTATCCGACAGACCGTCGGAACATAGAACAAACAACGTGTCTTCATTAAGCTCCAAAAACTGGACATCAGGATTGATGAACTGTTCGCTGCGGGGACCTAAGGCTTGAGTGAGCTGATAGGCATCAGGGCGAGAATAAGCAATTGCCTGTTCCACTCCCCGCTTCATTTCGCGTTGACCCACCTCATGATCTACTGTGATTTGCTCTAAGCCCCGCTTGCGGGTCAAACGGTAAAGGCGGCTATCTCCCACATGAGCAATCATGGCATTAGTGTTTTGAATCAACACCATTGCTAACGTTGTGCCCATACGACCATTGCCAGAACGGGCGTTTTGTTGATTGACATCATAAATTGCCTGATTGGCTAGCAGTACCGCCTCACGTACACTGTCTTCTGTAGGTAGCTGCTGGTCTTGCCAATTGTCTTGAAAATAACGCCTGATTGTCTCAACCGCCATTGCACTAGCAACTTCTCCTGCGGCATGACCTCCCATACCATCACAAAGAACATACAAGCCACGAGCTTGTACAGACCGACCCATCGGGCTTTCCTGCTTTTTGACTTGGGTGTGGATGCCAAAGCAGTCCTCATTATGCTCTCGTTGCTGACCGATATCTGTGCAACCGGCATCATCCAAACTCAGCAACTGCATTGGCAAAATTACAGTGGGTAAATCATCACTATCATTGCCACTGGCGTTATTGAAAGGAGATTTCAGCGTCATAGCCGTTCCTCTCTCATCGGTGACATTTGTTGGCATCGGGCTATCTGATTCGTCCCACGTAGAATCCGGGGATTGAGCGACTGTAGGAATTGACGATTGCTGTTCGTGGGCAATTGCTTCCAATTGCGATCGCAGTTCATCAACGGTTTTGATTTCATTCGTACATAACTGCCGGAAAACCGCTCCCAAAGAAGTAAATTGTGTCTTCTGGGACTGACTAAATAACTGCTGCCACAGTTGTCCCAGGTCTTGAAGCGTCAGTTGTTGCTCGATTGGTTCTGGATATAGGCGTACTAAACCTAGTGCTTGGTCTTCATCTACCCGGAGATTTTCTATCTCCAAAAGACTCTGACGACAATGCCACTGTTCTAGTGCCTCCCACAATTTGGCAATTTCGTCAAGCCAGTATAAAATCTGCAACGTAGAAAGCTGTTCGTTGCCCCATAAGTCACTTAGCAACGTCCACTCAGATCGGTCTTCTAGCAGCACAACAGCTTGTCCATCCTGTTGCCATGCATCATGAACTTCTGGCAGCGTTGGGTAATACGATTCTTTAAGAGCAAGATAGGGTTGTGCGATCGCTGGAATGCCAAGGACTTTCCAGGACTCTAAGTGTATACTTGCAGATTTGCCACCCAAACCCTCAATTTTTTGGGCTTCATTGGGTTGTTGTTCGAGCAGCGCTTCTAAGGGTGATTGCTGGAAAGGTTGACAATCTAGGACTCTAATAGCTGTACCGTAGCGGGTTTCGGCAGCCGCCGCTATCTGTTCTAAGCTTAAGGGTTCTAGCAGTCGGTAGCGCTGTTGAGGGTCTAGATAGACAGTCGTTGGTGTGCCAGAAGCCACCTCGCTATGATTGTTGTCATTGTTAACAGGTTCAGCTAAATCTGGTGGCAGGGAACTCGGTAGGGGTTGCGAACCTTCTTCATTTGCCGTCGCCTCAAGCGGTTCCACAGGTGAGAGGGGAATAGATTCGACATCTGGGGGGTTCACGCCCATTTGAGGGGAACTAGAGGTCGATTCATGCCCCTTTGCCTCCGAATCAACGGGTTCCTGTAACGGTGATACCTCTGTTTGGAAGGTGTTATCCGTTACTGACTCTAGTGCCTCAAGGGGCACCGCTTGAGCATTGCTAGGGGGGGAGAAAGACTCTAGGTCTTTTGCAATAATCGCCCACCAAACCGTTCCCGTGAACTCCCCACAGTTGTGGCAAGTCGCGGCATTCACTGGGACTTGAGTCCCACATTCATGACAAGATTTATGGGTCAGGGAAGTTCCACATCTTTGACAAAACTTATTAGTATTGGGGTTCTCGAACTGACACTGGGGACAAAGTAACATAATGGAACTTCCTCAATTCCTGTCAATATTTTTAAATTTTGGTATATAAGCTAACTGCCATCTAGTTTGCCACGTCAGAATCGAAGGTTGCAGTTTTTGGGGTTGGTTGCTGGGTGTATGAGTCTAGAGGGGAACTAAAATCCCTCAGTGGTAGTACTGGATTTAGTTTGTCATAGCTGACGCAGAGGTTCTAGTTCTGCTGGTGTGAGATCACGCCACTGTCCTGGTTCTAAACCGTCCAGACGCAGATGAGCGATGGCAACCCGCACCAGTCGCAACGTAGGATATCCTACAGCCGCTGTCATCTTCCGTACCTGACGGTTCCGTCCCTCAGTTAAAGTTATCTCTAGCCAAGCGGTTGGCACCGTTTTACGGAAGCGTATCGGCGGTTGGCGCTCCGGTAGAGGGGGGTGTGTTGGTAATAGTTGCACCAACGCAGGTCGGGTGCAGTAATTTTGAATTACTATACCCGCGCGTAACTGGTTCAAGGCGGCTTCATCAGGAATACGTTCTACCTGTACCCAGTATGTCCGAGGATGACGAAACCGTCGATCTGAGAGTCGATGCTGTAAGCGTCCATTGTTCGTCAACAGCATTAGCCCTTCACTATCCCTATCAAGGCGTCCCACTGGGTAAACTGAGGGTACTGGAATGTAGTCTTTGAGTGTAGCGCGATCGCTTAGTAATGAGCCACAGCCTTGCTGAACTTTACCGACGTTGTCAGTAAACTGGCTTAAAATATCGTAGGGTTTATGGAACAACAAGTATCTATACACATTGTTTGAATCTAACTTTCTCTATGGTCTACCTATAGATAGAGAGACTTTCAATTGGACTCAGTATCCGTTGAAACAGGAAAATTATCATTAAACCGTTGCTGGTCATACATATAAAGTGTGCGAATCGGGTAAGGAATGTTAATCTCTGCTTGATCAAAAGCTTTTTTGATCGCAATAATCGCTTTTGTCTTGACTTGGCGCACCTGTTTTTGCGGCGGTAATGTCCAGTACCGCACGACAAAATCGATCGAGCTATCGCCAAAACTCACCAAATCTATTTCCGGCGCAGGAGTAGACACAACTCCATCTACACCCATTATCGTGTGTTCTAAAAGCTCGGCAACCTCAGGTAGAGATGTATTGTAATCAACACCTACCCCTAAATCTGTTCGACGATGCTCATAGGCCGTCCTGACTTGCACCGCTGTGGTAAATACGGTTGAATTGGGTAATAGTATGCGCTCTCCCTGGTAGGTACGGATTTGCGTGCAACGAATGTTGATCTGCTCTACTGTACCTTCATACCCTTCAATAATCACCTGATCATTAATCCGAAACGGTTCCTGCAATAGCAACAGTACACCTGCCAGGAAGTTTTTGAAGATGTCTTGGAACGCAAAGCCAATTGCGACAGAACCCAACCCCAATGCCGCAATAATGTCACCTAGCCGCAAGCCTGGAAAAGCAAGCACACTTGCGGCTAAAATTCCAATGACCCAGGCGGCAACATAAGTCGTCTTCGCCAGCAGTAGTTGTAACGATTGACTACGGAGAGTTCGCTTGCCAAGCTTGGTGATTATTTTCTCGATAAAGTTAGCACCAAAGCGAGTCAGCAGGATAATAACAATCCCTGCAATAACTCCTGGTAAAACCTCGATACCTGAACCAATTAGATTCAGTAAGCTTGTTTGAATTTTTTGGATGAGAGCGTTCACAACTTAAGGACAGATTTTGTCTAAACTCCTAGTATGGTCTGTCATCTAGACAGCACCGAGAGAAAGTTTAGTCAATTCTGACCCGGAAGCGAACAAATCCGACATTGTTTGGAGGAGTATTTGGAATAGAAGGTACAAATTGAACGAGTACCGACCCGTTTGGGTTATTCGTATCAGGACAGGGAGCCGTTACAGGAGTCAACGGAGAAGAAAATGTTCCTTGGTCGGTATCTGGGGCATTGGTTTGTGGGGATTGTGTCGCCCCTTGATTTAACAAAATCCCACTACTTGACCCGAAACTTTCAGGGATGAATGTTGTTCCAAGGGGAATCGCGTCACAAAGTCTAACGTTTTGACTCTCCTCGGTGCCATCTGAGATGAAGTAGATGGTGTACTCAACCTCGTCTCCGCTTTCTAGGGGCGCTAGTGGGTCTAATTGTCTTAGTCCCACTGGCTGTAGTGTTGTTGGCCAAATCCCTGGATTGTCATTCACATCGGCTGGATCATCAACAACGTTATTGAAGGGGGTCGTATTCACGCTCGTTATCCGCTTGACTAAACGCAAACGTGGTGATACTTCTCCAACCGGAGTAATCGGAATAATGTCTGGGCCTCCTGTCACTGGCGCTTCGGTCAATAGGGGAGGGAGGATAACTTGGTCACTGGCTACTGCACCTTGGTTTTCAATTTGGGTCACGCCTGGGGGATTATTAATACTGACCTGGAACTGAACTGTAGCCGTATCATCAGGAGCGATTTCTCCTGGGGATGCACCAACGCTGTTAACAAGTGCGCCATCACCAGAAAACGGCATGGTATCGCCAGGAGCATCGTCTACGGCTGTGCCATTCAGTGTTGTTGTACCTGGGATATATGTTGTTCCCTCCGGGATTTGGTCGGTAAAGCTTGTTCCTGTAGAGGCGACAGAACTGACGTTTGAAATGGTTACTGTGTAGGTAATTGCTTCTCCAGGGTCTGCGGCTTCATTGTTATTAGCATCGACGAGTGTTCCCTCTTTACTCGCCGTCAAGACATCCGTGACAGTCGTTGCGTCTTCTGCTGTATCGTTGCTTGGGTTATTATCGGCTGATGTCGAAACGGTTGCAGTATTGATGTACTCACCAGGCGTAGAAGTCACATTAACGTTGATCACAACTGAACGGCTCTCACCGACCTGGATTGCGGGGTTGTCTGTCTCAGGAGAATAGACACAAGTAACCGTTCCCGGTGGGTTTTCCGAGCAGTTCCACCCATCACCCGTAAATGATTCAAAGCTGAAGCCGGGAGGCAAAGTGTCTGTAACCGTAGTGGGACCATAGGTTTGATTATTACCGACGTTCCTCACGGTCAAAGTGTATTCACCAGTTTCCCCAGCGACAAAATTACCAGCGTGACTTTTGGTAATCTCCAAGTCAGGCTCTGGAGCCTCCGTGACTGTTGTAATTCGGAGGTTCCGGATTTCATGAATGTTCGTTGCATCTCCAGTTGAACTCGCAAAACCAAACTTGAACGATTCAGGCAAAGGAGCTTGACCGCGTGCTGGATCGTTCAAGTTGATTGGGTCAAGAACTTGTTGGAAGTTGTTTCCCGTCCCTGTAAAGTCTAGCTCGACTGATATCCTATTATCCTCAGTCAGCGTAATCCTGACCCTTCGTTGTGCCGCCTCGCGATTGGGCGCATCGGGAACGTCAATGCCCTGAAGTAGAACATCGGAATTTTCGAGATAGCAATATCCAGTATTTCCATTACCCGAACCCCTGAGAGTTACAGAATCAAGGACTCTTACTCCTGTTCCAAAGGGAGACGGATTCTGACAGCCTGCACCACGTCCCTCGCCATCATTGGCAAAATTTCCGTACTCATCTAGTCCGACACCAACATACCCATTGGTCAGACCCGCAGGATCGCCTCCTCCGGTTCGTTGAGCGTAGCCAAGTGATCCACCAAAAGCACCAGGCTGAGGATTAGTGGTCTCGCCACTGAATAAGAAAAAGGTGACTCCATCTGCTGTACTGGGAGGATTGCCAATTACGTCACCACCGTATGAGAAGTAGTCGAAGGTAATTACTAAACCGGAGCCTGAAGGAATAGTGAAGTCGTAGAAAGCAAAGGCTGATTGCTGGAAGTTATTTGTTGTGATTCTTAGCGCTCCTTCTCCCTGTACATCAGGGTCTGCCGGATTACAGGCTCCAACTGAACCATCCGGAGTAAATGCGTCTCCTGCTGTTAAACAAGGAAAGGGTGTATCTGGGTTAGCTATACCAACTGACCAACCAAAGGTAGTGTTGTCATCAAATTCCTCTTCAACCAGAGTTGTTTGAGCGGCGACTGGTGAACCACTTATCGCTAGTAGCAGAAGCGCTGTGCTAGTCAGCCAGCCAAGGTGCTGATAAGGATTTAGGTGAGTAAAGGGTTGCCAGTGTTTTCTCACAGCTTGCTTATCTAAGATTGGAAACATGGATGCTAAAGAAATTGAATGACTAGAAGAATGCACACCCAAGCAAGTCTGTAACTTAGATTGGCGGGAAGGTTTGACCATTACCTAGTGCCTCCCCTGGATTCTGGTTGCAGGTCTGTTTCTTGCTCTTCAAAGATGATTTCTAAGCCTCTGGTGTCTTGGAAGATGAACTCGGCTCTGCGATCGCGTGCATAATCTAAGATCTCAGCCCCTGTTGTGCGACGCTGTGTTTCCCCAAAGGAGCGAATCGTCATTCGTTCTGGTGCAATTCCTTGGTTTAAGAGGTAGTTTCGCGCAGCTAAGGCTCTACGGTTTCCTAATTCTTGGTTGTAGGCATTCGTTGCACGAGGGTCAGTATGTCCCTCGATCTCAAGGGTGAGGAAGGGATAGGTACGCAGTACGTCGGCAATTTGGTCAAGAACAGCAGCGCTGGCAGGGCTAATCGTCGCTTGGTCGAGCGCAAAGTGGATAATTCTTGGCACCCGAAGTGTTATGGGTATTGGGGGTTCTTCTGGCGTTTGTGCTTGCGGGGGGGCAGGAGGTGCGGGGCGAGTTGTGCATTGGGGTGTCACTGGGGTTGGTGCGTCTGAATTGGGGGTGACAGTAGCTGTTGGAGACTGAACTAAGGCATTGAGCGCGGGTTCAGATGTGCCGTATTGGGGATGAGTTGCGATCGCACTCACCGTATCCCCAGGTTGTAAATTATTGAGACTAGCGCGAAACTCCCCTGCTGCATCAGTGGTAACTGTTGCGATCGGCTCACTTAATGGCCCATGGCTAATCTCCGTATTTTCACTGACTCGATAGAGTTCAACAATTGAACCTGGGTCAGCCTTACCCAAAAGTTCGACCTGAAAGTTTAGAACATAAAACTCAGAACTCAAAAATTCGGGGGCATTGATTGCTGAATTCCCGGTTTCCTTGCGTCGATTGGGTGAATTGCGTAGAGGATTGGGGCCATCCCCACGTTGAAAATGAATTGGCTCAACGTTCTGCTGCGTGTTGAGATCAATGCTTAGCCCTTCAAGCCCTGCAAAGCGATTCGCCTCAATCACGTTGCCATCACTTTTGGGATAAGCCGCAATCACAACACCTGGCCCCGATTGATTACGGATTTGGTTGCCAGTGACTTGGTGATTATCTCCCATCAAGTAAACAGCCGCCCTACGGAGGCGTCTACCATTAAATGTGATTTGGTTATCCCGAATTTGAGTTGACCCTTCAGGCTTAAATAGATACACTCCACTGCCATCGTTGCCACAAATTAAATTTCCCGTAATCTGTGAGTCATTGATGACTCCTTCTAGGCGAATCGCATCAGGCATTCCAGCAATGCCATTGCCAACAATGATGTTTTCAGTCACCAGCAAATTGTTTGCCTGAACGGAGGTAATAATGCCACTGCCTTCGTGGTTACTGATGCGATTGCGTCGAATTGTCGTCCCTTCAGCGTTAAAGACTGACACACCAAACGCCGATGGCTGCTCTGGCATTGATTCATCCGGCGGAATACCTAACCAGTTGTCCTCAATTACAACACCCCTAGGGGGAGTATCATCTGGGGAGAACGGCGCATTATCATTTGGCGGTCGCTGTCGTGAGATGTTTGGTGGAGGGGAACGGTGAGCGATGAAAATATTGGCAGGTGGTGTGCTGAGTGTCGCCTCACGCAGTTCCTTAAACCCATACACACTTAAACCGCGAACTGTAATGCGATCGCCAACAATCGTTAAACCCCGTAAAATCTGTTGGTCAGGCGCTGGCGTAATGGCGACTACAGGTATCGGAATCGCAATTTCAGCCGTGGCTGAGCCGGTCGCGTCATAGCCAGGTTGCGTGGTACCATCGACGACTAATCCCGGACTTTCCAGGCTTGGTAACATTTCCTGGAGGCGGATGGTCGTTTGTTCAGGCGGTAAATTAAACTCAATCCGTGAGGGTGTATTAGCTTGTGAGGGTTCAACCTGCGCTCTTTCAGCTTCGCTTAGTTGCTCAATACTTAGCTGACCATTGACAATCTCAATTGCCTCTCGTAAAGTTAATGCCTCATCTGGTTGAATCGCTCCATCCTGATTACTGTTGACAACGACAACCTGATTAGTCGCTTGAGCCGTAGCTTTTGTAGGAAAGGCGAAGAGGCTAAGGAGGAAAAAGACGATAAGGGGACTTCTATATGTGTGCAAAAGGTCTACTCTCGTTTGTCTACTCTTGAGAGCATCCCCAGTCTCTAGTTTTGTACCTGTGTGATTCATTGAAAGTTTAAACGGCTTGCGTTCCACCAGTAACGATTCGCTGAAGAAAAAAAAAGAGGAGGTAAGGGGAAAATTGCAGGAACCATCCCTTGAGGCTATTCCCCTCTCTTTTACTGACTCTCTCTTTCACTCCCTTGACCGAGGCTTGTAGGATTGACGGCACTAGGCGTGGCGGGGGATTCACTAGCAACAGGTTCCACACGCGATTCCTGCTCTTGAGGTGGTGTTACTCTTTGCCGCCCAAACCCACCAAAGAGTTCATTAACCTTAAAGGTCAAACCGAAGTAGGGCCCACCTTCGGAACGATAGCCACTAAAATCTCGGTCATCGACACTACCAAAGCTATAGCCAACGGCGAGGCGTAAATCTGGCGTTAGGTAATAGCCCGTTTCCACAGCCACCCCAAATTCGTTGTACGTGGGTGAGGACTGTCCAATCCAGCGTCCCTCAACCGCTAAATCCATCCGATACCCTAAGCGATACGATGCCCGTAGTTGGGAGAGGAAAACGTTGGAAGAATTCTCGAAATTATCGGCTAAATCGGTCGTACTAATCCGCATTGCTCCTTTGCCGTAAAACTCCCAGCGCCAATTGGGGGCATAGATAGCTTCAGCGGCAAATAGGTGTTCGGTGGAGTCAGTACCACTGTCAATTAACAAGGCTTCAGGAATTGTTGAGGGATTTCTTCGGTACTCGTAGCGCAGTAGGGCGTTCCAGCGATCGCTATTTGGGTTACGGTATGCTAGCCCCAAGCGGAGTGTTGCCGTATCTCCCAGTCCCTCTAATAGCTGGTTGGCAAAGTTTGCCTGCTCATAACGTCCAAGAATCGTTAAAGCTGGGGTCAGTTTACCTGCTGCGGCGAGGGAGACAACGGTGTTATTGTTGCCCGAACCAGTACGATGCTCAAAGTTAGCCGAGGCTTGAAAGCCAGGGTTATCGCTGTATTCAACCCCAACCCTATAGACATCACCACCGAGAAGTGCTAGAGAGGCAGCCGTTTGACCAACGGCATAAGGTTGAGCAAAGCGTTCTCCTGCGGCTGTGGCGATATTAGTATTGCTGAACGTGTGTTCGTAACCCAGGTTTACCCTCAATCCAGGGGAGACAACCCAACGATGATTTAACCCGACAGCCCCTTGACCCGTAACGCCATTAAAACCGCTAATAATCGAGTATCGACCCGTAATATCAGTGTTTTCACCTAAGCGGTGTTCCAGGATGGTGTCAAGGCTGGTGAGTGAGTCACTACCGAGCAATCCTCCATCAAAGAACTGATGTGCCAGTCGTACCGTAACGCCGGGATAGGCATCCCAATCCAGTCCAAACGTTGTGCGATCGGGGTAAAGGGGGTCGCTATCCCCCAGGTTGAGTTCGTTCTGGGCACGAAAGGTAAGATATTCAGTTAAGGGAAGACCTAGGTAGGAAACGATTTGGCTGGCATCACTATCAAAAACATCACCAATGCGATCGTCACGGGAGCGATTGACATAATCAACACCGAGAGTAGCTTCCCCAATTTCTTGTTGGATACCAGCACGGATGGTGGTTAGAGAATTATTGACAGGTTCACCGGGTGCTGCTTCAACACCGGGGTTAAATAGGTCAAAAAAGTCGGTGCGGACTTCTGGGGCAATGCCAAAGTTTTCTTCGTAGTCATACCCAGCGACTAAGCTTGTGGTAGAACCGAGTTGATAGGAGAGTGCCGCCCCATATCGTGTCTGTCCGGGTGTAAAGCTCGTCGTTGCATTATTCACAAAGCCTTCTTCGACAGAGCGATAATACGCTCGACCTGTAAGACTTGGCAAAATATTCACCAACGCTTCTAAGCGATACGCTGAACCCGTAACATTACCCAGGAAGAGGGAGTTGTTACTAGAGTGGGCATATTCACCAATTAACCGACTACTAGTACCCAAGGACACTAAGAAGTCGGCTCCATATAGCTCAAAATCGCGATCGCCCTGATCTTCTCGTAGGTAAGTAGCAGCAAGCCAGCTTTCAGTGTCA
This sequence comes from Microcoleus sp. FACHB-SPT15, assembly GCF_014849525.1. Lineage (NCBI taxonomy): Bacteria > Bacillati > Cyanobacteriota > Cyanophyceae > Oscillatoriales > Microcoleaceae > Microcoleus > Microcoleus sp. FACHB-SPT15. The sequence goes on from NZ_JACJNU010000044.1 coordinate 23,377, forward strand.
AAGTCTTGAGAGAAGTTGTATTGCAACCGCCCTGCATAGAGATTCGTATCATCTCCACCAGCGTTGTCATATTGGTAGGTGACAACAACCCGCTGCACTAGCAAGGTTGCTCCCTCAGTTACGCCGCCTGTATCGGCATCAAAGAAAACGGTTTCTGTTGCCAGAACCGGACGCCTGAACAAAATGGTGCCTCGGTCATAATCAATTTCGTAATCCGTCCCACGATAGAGCGGTATGCGCTCAACTACGGTTCCAGGACGATTAATTTCTTCCTTTTCAAGGAAAATCGTCTCGCTACCTTCTATGAGCAACCGTCTGGAGAGGAAGTAATAGCCACTGGTGCCGTTAGGAGCAATCGTGTCTCGCTGGAACCCGTCAATATCTGGGCTGTAGAGGGCAGTAATTTGAAGATTACCTAAGTTGTAATTCCCTTTGAAACCGTGCAGTTGCCTAGTTGTTGCTGTAAATAGCTGGGAATTTCGGGTAAATTCTTGGGTGTTGTAGTCTCCCCACATCACGTAGTCTGGTTCTGCTCCAAACACAGGAGACGTGCGCTCGAAGCGTAGGTATACGCTATCGGTGGAAGGAGTCAGGTAATCAACGGTGGAACTATCCCCATAAACTGGGTATTGTTGCTCACAAGATTGGGGACCCCGGAATAAGCGGGTGATACCATCACAAGTTTCATTGAGAGGGCGATCGCTATTATAGGCACCTGTAAATAACCATTCCCCAATCCGACCTGTCGCAAAAACAGCCCCATCTAAATCAACCTCAGTCCCCTCATCAATCAGGTCTGGGTTAAGAAAATCGCGTCGGCTTCCCCAAAAGTCAGTCCCAGAAGCACCAATCCGTAAGTTGACAACACCAGAAACCAGTGAGGGTCGGAGATTGGTAACAAACTCGATTTGGGTATAAGCCTCAAAGGGTGATGCGATCGGGATTAAAGATTGGCGAACATCCTCTATGCCCTGCTTCAAATCTTCCACAGCCGCTCGTATCCGGACTTTCTGAGCTTCCAAACCTGATTGCAACTCGGCAGTAAATAGCCCTTCCCTTGCCGTAACCTGGAATCCCAGTTGGTCTTTATCCTCATCAGCACCAACAAACTCACCAGCACTTGCCGTCAGGGTAACAACAGTGTCCTCAGTGATGAGTTGACCATTCTCATCTGTAATTCGCCCTTGCAAACTGATAGTCGAGCGACCATCAGCAGGTACACGGGGGTCGCCAACTGGAGCAACTTCGATTTGAACGGTTTTCTCTTCAACCGTTAACTGAACGCTACTAGGTGTCCCGTCCCCTGCTTGAACCGTCAGTGTATTTTCTCCCTCTTCCAAAGGGATGTTGTACCAAACTTGGGTAATGATGTTTTGAACCTCATCCCGCTCCTGCTGGGTGATTATCGAGGGGTCGATGGGTTCTTCGTTGACATTGACTTGGATTTGGGCATCTGCGTTGTACTGAACAACCAGATTCGTCGAGCGTGATGAGGTGGCACCAGGTTGAGGAGTGATGATGCGTACCTCATTAGGCGCTAAGGTAGGAGTTGGCTCAGCAAGTGGAGCGTCGTTCTGAGATACTGTTTCGGCTGAAGTATCAGGCAGTCCCTCGGCATTATCAGGACTTGGGTTAGCTAGCACTGGTTGCGGTTCCGTCGAGTCTGCCTCTTCTAAGTTAGGAACCGTATCAAGAGGAGGTGGAGTATCTGGAACTTGCACCAAATCGGTAGACAATCCTGCTTCCTCTACGCCTTGACTTTTGGGAACAGTTAAGGGGGTGGCAGTCTCCTTTGTTTCCTTAGTTCCATCTACGTCAGTCGTTACAGTTGAGAGATTAGATTCTAAGCGCTGTTGAAAGGAGTTCAGAATTGAGGAATTCAGGAGTTCAGAATGCCTTTTGGATGGCGATTCAAGCCCCACCTGAAAGGATGATTCCTCGTTACTCAATTCTGGATTCAATAATTCCGGTAGTTCTTCAGCTTTCGCGGTTGGGAGAATTCCTACCATCCCCAACACGGTTGTCAGTAAACCAAGCGTGACGGAGGAAAGCCACTTCTCCTTTGTCTTACTAGCCACGACCAACAGTCGATAACTAGTACTGCCTTTCACCCTTTTTTGAGAATTGTTCACCGCTCCTCCTGTCCATAGGCTGGCGTCACAGCAAAATTCATTCGAGCCATTCCTCCTGGTTCGAGCCGCACTAAGCGCGATTGACTATTGCCTTCAATGAAATAGAGGTTGGGAGCTAGACTGTATCCCGGCAAACTGCTCAAATCCAATGTCCCGGTACGATGACCAGAGATGACGTTTGCTAAGGAGAACAAGCCATTCGGATCGGTGGTGATGCGATTGCCATCATCCATGTAGATCACAGCATTGGGGATTCCAGGCTCTCCTGGCTGCTGTTGTCCGTCAAAGTTCTTATCAACAAAAACTCGTCCTACTAAGGTGCCGCAATCAGATAGAATTCCTTGTTCAATCCGTAGCTGATAGCTGGCGATGTTACTGCGACTTTCTTGTGCAACATTTCTGCCATCACCCCGAATCGCGTCTGGTGTCACAACAGCGGCATAAACGATGTTCAACGTCTCTTCAGGAGCCAGACTCGGATAGGTAAAGGTTACTGTCCGGTTTGATGTTACAGCCGGAGGTAAGTTGACTGGTGTGGTGCCAGAACTGGTGGTGAGGGAGCCTTGTAGTGACTCTGGTAAAAACTGCAATCCCAGTGGCAGTGTGTCTGTTACGGAAATGTTAGCTGCTGAACCTTCTCCGGTATTTTTCAGGGCGAGGCGGTAAACCACCGTGTCACCAGGTTCAGCCGCTGCACGATCTGCGGTTTTGATTAATTCTAGAATCGCTTGACCAGCGGTTAGGGTAGTTTCGTTGGAATTAACAGTTGGAAGATTATCGCCTGATGCCGAAGCTGTATTTTTGATTTCAGCGGCAGCAAGCGGCAACACTCCATTGGCAAAGAAAGCAGACAGTAGCACAGTGAAGAGCAGCTCATAGCCCCCCAACTGTTGGGTTGAAAATTTCATCAGAAGGTAGACACCTTGGTCAATCGGATTTATAGATACTTGTGCAAAAGCTTATAGCTTATTTATAAGGAACTGATAAACTTTTTCCGTAGATTCCCTGATGCGGAAACTGAGATATTAGCATACCCACTTGAATCACAGAAATAAACTATCCGTGTAAAAAAATATAAGAAATCTAACTACTTCTATAAGAAAACGCAATGCTATAAGCTAATCTCTTGACGATGGCAAAAAGCTGTGCAAAAATAACGGGTTTTAAGAAATCCCAATTTCAAGTAGTTTAATGCAACTTCTAAGTGAATCTAAACTGAGCTATTGCTGACTTTATTCGGTTGACGATGGCAATGAGTTTTACAGCGAAAACCTAGTGTTTGATGCAACTAGGATTAATACCTAGTGCTTCTAACCTTCCTGCTAATTGAAGGAGAGTTAGGCAATTTTGCTGTGTCCCCAAGCACTGAATAAAAACTTATTGAAGATATAGCGGTTTCAGGGAGAGATGAGGTACAGCAAGAGGTATGTGAAAACTAGAGAGACAAAGGAAAACAAAAAAGCTGATAGCTGATAGCTGACGGCTTTGGAGCTATAGACGGTGAGGCAGTATTCTCACCAATTAATTGAAGTGGCAAAATGTGGGTTCTAAAATGATTCCATCATCAGCGCAAAAACTATTAACTATGCCACAGTTTGACTCTCTGGAGGAAGCACTCAAACATTTCTTTGGTTATGATACCTTCCGTCTAGGGCAGCGACAGATTGTTGAAGAAGCACTTGCCCAACGAGACTTGCTGGTTATTATGCCCACAGGTGGAGGGAAGTCTCTGTGTTTTCAACTACCAGCATTACTAAAACCTGGCTTAACGGTAGTAGTATCACCGCTGATTGCTTTGATGCAAGACCAAGTGGCGGCGTTGCAAGATAACGGAATTGGTGCAACGTTTCTTAATAGTAGTCTGAACTGGGAAGCGGTGCGATCGCGTGAAGCAGACATACTCAACGGCAAGATTAAGTTACTCTATGTCGCGCCAGAACGCTTACTGGGAGAGAAATTTCTGCCATTTCTAGAGAAAGTGCGATCGCAAATTGGGATTTCCGCCTTTGCCATTGATGAAGCGCACTGTGTATCCGAGTGGGGACATGACTTTCGCCCAGAATATCGGCAGATGAAGCAACTGCGCCAACGTTACCCAGATATTCCTCTTCTCGCCCTCACAGCTACTGCAACCGGCCGCGTGCGTCATGACATCATCGAACAACTGGCGCTTCGGCAACCGGGAATTCACATTGCTAGCTTCAATCGCCCGAACCTTTACTATGAAGTACAACCCAAAGAGCGACAAAGCTACAACCAACTCTTAAAGAAAATCCGCTCTCATAAAGGTTCAGGCATTATCTACTGCCTCAGCCGTCGCAAAGTCGATGAAATTGCCTTCCGACTACAGCAAGATGGCATTCCTACTCTGTCCTACCATGCAGGAATGACTGATGAAGCGAGACTAGCCAACCAAACTAGCTTCATCCGGGATGATGTTCAGGTAATGGTAGCGACGGTTGCCTTTGGTATGGGTATCAATAAACTCGATGTACGCTTCGTCATCCACTACGACTTACCCCGCAACCTGGAGAGTTATTATCAGGAATCAGGACGAGCGGGGCGTGATGGAGAACCAGCCGACTGTACCCTATTCTTCGGTGCTGGCGATATCCGCACGATTGACTATCTCATTGATCAAAAACCCGATCCGAAAGAGCAACGAGTCGCCCGTCAACAACTGCGTCAGGTACTTGACTATGCAGAAGGAACAGACTGTCGCCGCACGATTCAGCTACGCTACTTTGGCGAACGGTTTCCAGGGGATTGCGGTAACTGTGATAACTGTCGTTCTCCTAAACCTGTAGAAGACTGGACAATTGAGGCGCAAAAATTTCTTTCCTGTGTGGCGCGTTGTCGGGAACGGTTTGGGATGACTCATATTATTGATGTGCTACGGGGTTCCAGGAAGCAGAAGATCGAGCAGAATGGGCATCACTTGCTTTCTACCTATGGGATTGGCAAAGATAGAAGTGTAGAAGCGTGGAAAATGTTAGGGCGATCGCTTTTACATCAAGGGTTAGTAGACGAAACAACTGATGGCTACCGTATCCTGAAGCTCAACAAACTCAGTTGGGAAATCCTGCGAAGCCAGCGTTTGGTTCATATTGCTGTCACAGAGACACCCGTAGCGAAAGCGTTAGCCGACATTAATCCTAGAGGTGCTGAAGTAGAAATTCTTTTTGAACGACTGCGAAAGTTGCGTAAACAGCTAGCTGATGCCCAATCCGTTCCGCCTTATGTCGTCTTTGCCGATTCCAGCCTCAAGCTGATGGCACAGCAACAACCCCAAACCTTGGAGGATTTTGCTGAAATTTCTGGTGTGGGTACACATAAACTCACTCAGTACGGTGACAAATTTGTTTCAGAAATTCGCGCCTTTTGCCAGGAACAGAAACCACCAGTCGCCCTCCCTTCCAGTACCCATATGGTGACGCTGCAATTCCACCAACAGGGTATGAGCATTGAAGAAATTGCTCAACAACGTGGCTATAGCCCTAGCACAATCATCAATCATCTCGGTGAACTACTTGAGATGAAGCAGCCAGTCGATTTAAACCGACTGGTGTCCCCAGAATTGCAACAGCCGATCATCCAAGCCATTCAAACTGTCGGTGCTGAGTCGCTCAAAAGCCTACGCGAACACTTGGGAAAAAGTTATAGTTACGAAGATATTCGACTGGTACGCGCTTGGTGGCGGCGGGAAAACTAGATGACGCGACAGCCTCACGATCAATTTGCTAAGCAATATCTAGAGGAGTTACTAGCACCTCTGGGTAGAGTAGAAATTAGCCGTGAAGTAGCCAGTGAAGTCCGGCAAGTGGATATCTGGTTTGTGCCAGCAACCTTACTCCATACAGAATCTCAAGTTTTGGGTTTGCTTGGGCAGATGGCTTCAGCGTCTTGTTTATTAGAGCCTTTTCGGAATCCCTCTAGTGCAGTAGAGGTACGCAACTGCTTGCTCAAATTGTATTCTCTGCACGGTGAACTACTGCGTAAAGCCCGACGGGAGAAAAACTCTTTATCTGAGGGTGAGTTGCCGCGTTTATGGATTCTGTCGCCTTCTTGTTCTGCAACGCTGTTGAATGGATTTGGGGCAAAACTTGATAGTTCGGGGAACTGGAGTGAAGGCGTTTACTTTCTGCCTGAGTTGCAAAGGACGGCGCTAGTGGCAATTAACCAGCTACCAGCAACGGAACAAACTCTCTGGCTGCGGCTTCTGGGACGAGGCGCTGTTCAAAAGCAAGCCGTTGATGAATTGGTAGCACTACCAAAAGAGCATCCATTACGGCGCAACATCTTAGAACTTTTGGCTAACTGGCGCATCAATGTGGAAGGGAGCGAAAATTTAAGTGATGAGGATAGGGAGTTAATTATGAACTTATCACCAGCTTATCTCCGTTGGCGAAATGATACTTTTCAAGAAGGTAGACAGGAAGGTACTTTAGAAGGACAACGCATTATGGTGGAAAATCTGCTTGAAGAGCGCTTCGGAACTCTTGATGAGGAGTTATCCCAAATTGTTGCTAGGATCATGCAGCTTCCAGTAAGAGAGCGCACTCGTTTACTTCTTCAACTATCCCGTGAGGAGTTGTCGGAACGCTTTGGGGAGGAGTTGATCTGAAGCCGTTATGAGGATGAAACTTGAGTGTAATCTATTTCGTATGCCAGTAAAATCCCTGAGGACGGTTTGTTGCTTAGCCTGATTAAATAATGACAAGAGGTGCAAAACACTCTTTTTGTCAACGATTAAAATTGAAACTGTAGTTCAAAGTAAGTCTACTCTGTGTGAAATAGATTTAAACGTTTTCTCCAGAGGGTGCTAGAAATTTTATTGAGTTTATGAACCAAATTAAAAGAAAAATCTTAGTGATTGAAGACGAAGCAGATATCAGAGAGAATCTGGAAGAACTGCTCTCAGAAGAGTATGAAGTTCTTGTTGCTTCTGGTGGGAGATTAGGACTAGAAATAGCTTTGAAAGAAAAACCCGATCTTGTTATTTGTGATGTCACAATGGCAGGCGTAACGGGTTATAACGTGATAACGGCTATACGTGCTAATCCCCATACAGCAAAGACTCCTTTCATTTTTCTGAGTGCAAAAGTATCTAAAGAAGATATGCGGTTAGGAATGGAATTAGGCGCAGATGATTATTTAACTAAACCCTATAATCGAAAGGAATTATTTAGTGCGATCGCAGCTCGTTTCAGACGGTTTGACTCATAATAATGTATTGCTCAATCTAGAGAATGTAGAATTGAGCCAGTTGTTATGTGGTTTGTAGCCTCTGTACAAGATATTTTGAGATTACAAAGGAAGAAATTGCAACTTTTTGAAGAAATGTTGAACTCACAAAAATAAACCAATGAACTATTAAGGTTTATGGCTTCAACCAAAAGAGAAGATGAATAGTCACTGATTTATCATTTCACTAGCTCAATCCGTTGAACTAAGCTGAAGTTCTAGTCGTAGAGACGTTCCGCCGGAACGTCTCTACAAAGTTTTATGGGTTGCCCAAAAAGGGGGTAGCTGACCCGGATCGGTATTACTATGCGATCACTTTCCTGTACAACTTCAACAGGCGATCGCATCTTCTCGCTTAGACTAGTGGTTTCATGTATCGCTCAGTCTGCCAAATCCTCTAGTGTGAAATGCAGAAGATCGCACAATGCTTTCATCTGTGTTGGAGTTAGCTTTGGGATATGTCTGCCAGCTTCCCAATTTTGCACAGTCGTCACAGTCACGTCCAATTCATTAGCAATTTGCCGCTGCGTTACATTCAGCGATTCTCGTCGTTGTTTGAGCTTTTCTCCCAAACTAGCCATTCTTGTCTTATCCCCAAATTAGCTTAACCAACTTGACTTAATTAAGCTATGAGCCTAATATAAAGTCATGGTTTTACCAGGTCAGAAAGCCAGTGCCTCCCGGCTACCAACCTTTTAGCACTGGCTCTGGCTCCAATTGCAATGGAGACAAGTTAATTATGCCTTACAAAGAACGCCTTCACCCTTGGGTACTTGTTCGCTTGCTGCCCAACCTACAACAAATCACTGTAGCCCAATACCGCTCTCGTTCCGATGCAGACGGTCATCTACAGGTTATTCGTCGCCTAATGCCTAATGCTAAGTTTGAGGTGATGTTCAACCCTGAATTATCAGCCAAACATCAGGCTTAGCGCACCTAGCCCTGTGTCAAGGTGTTAGGTCGTAGGTGGTAGGTTGTAGAGAAAAGCTATGGCGCTTTCCTTGGAAAGATTAGGGTTTTGGGGAATTCTGGAAGAGCAAGGCATACCTGTAAACCCCTACCACCTAACATCTAAAACCTGTCACCTTAGTTAATCGTGCCACTAAGCGGAGAACTGGCGCTGGCATAGGTTTTTACCGGAATGCGACCTGCCAAATAAGCAAGGCGTCCTGCTTCCGTTGCCATACCCATTGCCCTACCCATCGCGACTGGGTTTTGAGCCAATGCGATCGCACTATTAATTAATAAAGCATCTGCACCCAACTCCATCGAATACGCCGCCTCACTTGGCGTACCAATTCCAGCATCCACCACCACTGGTACACCTGCCTCTTCAATAATGATTTGGATATTCGCCGCATTCTTTATCCCTTGTCCCGAACCAATCGGTGAACCCAAAGGCATAACTGTGACACAGCCAACCTCTTCCAATCGCTTAGCGAGCATGGGGTCAGCATTAATATAAGGCAACACGGCAAAACCTTCTTTCACCAATTGCTCTGCTGCTTCTAGGGTGCCAATGGGGTCGGGTAACAAATACTTGGCATCAGGAATCACTTCCAACTTGACAAAGTTATTGTCCTCTTGCCCTAATAACTTCGCCATTTCGCGACCTAACCGCGCTACACGCACCGCTTCCTCTGCGGTTTTACAGCCTGCGGTATTGGGTAGCATCCACACTTTTGTCCAATCCAGTGCCTCTGCTAACCCTTCATGTCCTGGTGCTTTGGTTTGTACCCGACGTACTGCCACCGTAACAATCTCACTACCGCTTGCGGCAATACTTTGCTGCATCTGCTCAAGGCTGCCATACTTGCCTGTACCCGTCATCAAGCGAGAGCGAAAGGTACGACCAGCAATCGTTAACTGGTCAGTTGGGTAGTGTTCAGTAAGAGTTGCCGCTGGAGAGGCAACCAGTGAGGAGGAATTAGAGTTTGGCACCGGAGTTAGGTTAGAGTGGCTTGAAAAAATCATCGGACTAGTCTTAGCTGGGGCAGATTTAGTGTAAAACCTGTCGTAGCGAAAATGAGCAAGGATTGGGTCAGACTTTTGCTCACTAATCAAGTCGGCAAGCAATAATGCTGTCACGGGTGCGAGGAGGATGCCATTGCGATAGTGACCCGTTGCCAGAGTAAGGTTCTCTAAGGAACTACTGCCAATGATGGGTAATTCATCAGGTGTTGCAGGTCGAAAGCCCCACCAACATTCCTGAATTTCCCAATCTTGCAATTTTGGATAAAGTCGAATCGCTTCCCCTAGCAGGGTGTGAATCCCAGCAGGAGTGTTGTGAGGTATCCAACCAACATCTTCATTGGTTGCACCGATTAGGATTCGCCCATCTCGACGTGGTACTAGATAAATGTCAGAACCATAGAGTACTCGTTGTAGGGGTAAAGGCTGATTATTGCCTTCAGGTGCTTGTAAAGACAACATCTGACCTTTTTTTGGCCGTACTGGCACGGGCAATAAGTCGTTTAACCAAGCCCCTGTTGCTAGAACATAATGATCGGCTTGCAATTCCCCTGCTGAGGTTCTAACACCACGAACTTGCCGATTGTGTTGCTCAAATGCCTCGACTTCAACCCCTTCTCGGATATCGACACCTAATTCCTGCGCCGCAAGCCGTAACGCTTTCGCCAGTGCCCGGTTATCGACTTGAGCATCTTCGGGATACCACCAACCGCCAACGACTTCTGCACCTAATCCGGGCTGATACAAATTAATTGAATCTCTATCTAGCCAGTCGGCAACGTCTATGCGATCGCGAAGCGCTGCTGCGTAGCGCAGATCGCCTGTTGCCTCTTGTCCCTTACCCCTTGCCTCATACACTGGAGCCAAAATTCCGCAAGGCCAATAACCCGTTGCAACACCTGTCAGTTGCTCAAGTTTACGAATCCATTCAGGATACAAAGAACGTGACCACAGGCATAAGTCCAACATTGGGCCTTCGGACAGTTCTTCTGCCTGAGGTGCCAGCATCCCCGCCGCAGCTAGAGTAGAGGCTTGCTTAAAGTCGCGACTAACGACAGTTACCGTTGCGCCCCGCAGCTTCAGTTCGAGTGCGATCGCCAAACCAATAACGCCACCACCGATGATGAGAATGTCACTTGCTGCGTTCATTTGAAAAAAATTAGACGTGCTTGCTTACACGTCCGTATCCTTGTTAGTTACTATCTCAAACCTAGAAACTAACAACTCAAGAGGCATAGTTTACCACAGGGCACGAATGGGTTCACTGGGATTGGTTTGCCCTGTACCAGTTCCTGCCGTTCCCTCTGGGTCAATTGTTGGGACAGTTGTCTGGGCAGGAGCTTGGACAGTTCTTTGGTTGTTTTGCGCTTGCGCTGTTGTCGTTGGCTGATTAGCTGGTTGTACTCGCGTTGGCTGGTTCGCTGGTTGTACTCGTGTGCGGGTTGCAGGTTGTCCAGCAGTCGGAGCATCTTGAACCGTTTCTACCTGATTTGAACTGCGACTCTGACCGATGAAGGGAAAGCGCCAGCCAATCGCTGCTCCCACCAGAGCGGCAACTCCAACTACTGTAAGAATTATTCCAAGAAATTTGCTCATACTCTAGTTAAGGCCAAGAATTTCGCGTTCGTTACTTTCAAAAATTACTCAGAACTACTCTACAAGCATTTTTAGCTTTTGTTCTGGTAATGAATGCTAATTAAGTGTTTGCCTCGCAATTTTAACTCAAGCTTACTCAATTATTGTCCCTAAGACTCTGCTAATTTCGCTCTTTCTAATGAAAGAAATATTTCTTATCTTCCAGAGCTATAAGGCTTTCAGGATAGATACCAATGGTGTCAGGGTAAGTACTTCTGCACAACCTGCCAACCTGTAAGTGAAACCCAAGTAAACCCTACAAGCAGTACTATATTTGTCCCGACATGAACAGCACGCGCCCAAGGCTGACTCGGACTGATTTGGGTAGAACTAGCGGCTGAAAGTAATACTAAAACGACAACAGAGCAGCCAGCAATCAAGTGTCCAGAGTGCCCCAAACTACCAAAATGCCCAAGGGTACCGACAACACCGATCGCAAGAAGAAGCAAGACTAGAGCTACCATCACCCAACCCGTGGTGTAATGGGCTGTACGCAGCCAATTGGGTTGTGGATGCTCATTGTTTCGTCTAGAGAAGAGGTTAATTCCAGTAACAGCCAGAATCAAGTAAGCCAAGAGCGACAAGCCCATTGACCAAGCGGCTATCTTCCATAGCCAGATAAAAGAAGGCAGATTCACTCTTTAATTTCCAAAAATACTAGAGAGCTGTCACCTCCATCATAAAAACAAGAGGCTGCCAAAACGTGACAACCTCAACTAGGCTCTTTATGTGAAGAAATGATGAAAATGGGCTAGCCAAGGGTAGCCAAGGTTAAAGATTCTGTGGTCAATCGACTTTTGCTGCTAACTTTTCCTACACTGGGTGTAGTGACATTAGCCTCGGTTGCTGACTTTGGGAGTGACTCAGCCCTTGAATCCGAACTACCACTTTCCTCTACACATAAGCGATCGCACGGTATGGTATCTGAGAGGATTGCGCTTGCCATCATGCCTGTATGAATTTCCAACAGCGATTGGGCCATGGCTTCAAACACTAAGCGTTGCCCTGGAAAAACCACACGCTCAAAATACCAGTTGGGAATATTCGAGATTCGGGCAATTTGAATATGACTAGTCGCATTCACATAGCAGCATAAGATGTGATTTTGGTTATCTGGTGGTACGGGATCAAGAATTTGAGCCATGATTGCGTATGTGCTTACTCTAAAACTTGTTATTACATCACTCAAGTTAGCACCTGCGATCCCCACTGGCTGTAAACGCGACTACCAATCAGTTTTTCTCCCCAGTCACGTCTAGAACATTAGACGGGGAAAATACTTGATTTTGCCGCTTATTTGTGTTTTTAACCAAAACTTAGCATTTTTAAGTAAAAATACTCAGGTTTTCTCGCGTTTGCTAGCTTAGCAAGCGCCTGACTTAATTTCTGAAGATATTTACTTCCTCAAGAAAAATACCACACAGTTGAGAGAAGTCGTTAATCTTGTTAAAGTTAAGTTATATGAATAAGGCTTTCAGAATTCGTGTCAGTAACTTCACGGTTGAGGCTGGGGCTTTATAGAGGCGACCCCAATCCACAAGCGGATAAGTGTTGGCTTAGTCTATCTAAGCCTTCCGAGGTATGTCGGATAAAGCAATATGAGGTAAAACTTCCCTAAATTTTTAATTCTGAGTAAGCAATTGATCTAAGAAAGAACAGCTTCCACCTGAAATTAACAATGCAACAAAAAATCCTCTATGTACGCCTTCCCTGTAATCCGATCTTTCCGATTGGCGTTGTCTACCTAGCTGATCATGTCCACAAACTGTTCCCAGAGGTTGAGCAGCGCATCTTTGACTTGGGAACTGTGCCTCCCCTAGATTTTGCGTCTGCCCTGGATGCCTGTGTGGACGAGTTTCAACCCACCCTGCTGGTATTTTCCTGGCGTGATATCCAAATTTATGCGCCAGTAGGCGGTAGAGGGGGCAATCCCCTGCAAAATGCTTTCGAGTTCTTCTATGCCTGGAATCCCTTCTTAAAGTTCCGAGGGGCTTTTGGGCTGCTGCGTCTAGCCATTTCCTACTATGCAGAACTTTGGCGTAATCGGGGGTTGATTGCAAGAGGGCTTAAACGCGCTCAAAACTATAACTCAGAGGTTCGTGCTGTTGTCGGTGGTGGTGCGGTGAGTGTTTTCTATGAGCAGCTAGGGAAAGAGTTGCCAGCCGGAACGATTATTTCTGTAGGCGAAGGGGAAACACTACTTGAAAAAATTCTCAAGGGTCAAGAGTTTCGGGATGAGCGGTGTTATGTAGTGGGTGAAACAAAGCCACGCGATCGCATGATACACGAATGGCCCACTCCCATTGAAAAAAGCGCTTGCAACTACGACTACATCCCAAGCATCTGGCCTGAGTTTCAATATTACCTGCAAGACCAAGACTTCTATATTGGTGTGCAAACCAAGCGCGGTTGTCCACACAATTGCTGTTACTGCATCTATACAGTAGTGGAAGGCAAGCAAGTTCGGATTAACCCCGCTGATGAAGTCGTGGCGGAAATGCGCCAACTCTATGATCGGGGAATTCGGAACTTCTGGTTCACCGATGCTCAGTTCATCCCAGCACGGAAGTTCATCGACGATGCCATTGAGCTGTTGCAGAAAATTCTCGACTCTGGCATGACTGACATCCATTGGGCAGCTTACATCCGTGCCGACAATCTCACGCCGGAATTATGTGAGCTAATGGTGAAAACCGGGATGAATTACTTTGAAATTGGCATCACCAGTGGCTCTCAGGAACTAGTGCGGAAGATGCGGATGGGTTACAACCTGCGTACAGTGTTAGAAAACTGCCGTGACCTAAAAGCAGCGGGCTTTAATGACCTGGTTTCGGTCAACTACTCCTTTAATGTAATAGACGAGCGACCGGAAACCATTCGTCAGACAGTTGCTTATCACCGGGAGTTAGAACGAATTTTTGGTGCTGATAAAGTCGAACCCGCGATTTTCTTCATCGGTTTGCAACCGCACACTCACTTAGAAGAGTATGCCTTTGAGAACAATATCCTCAATCGGAACTATGACCCGATGAACCTGAAGCCTTGGACGGTGAAGAAACTGATGTGGAATCCAGAACCGTTGGGTTCCTTCTTCGGTGAAGTTTGCTTACAAGCTTGGCGCCAAAACCCGAATGACTTTGGACGTGAAGTCATGAAAATTCTTGAAGAAAGACTGGGTTGTGCTGAATTGGAAGAAGCACTCGTTGCTCCCGTCGAACCCAAGAAGAAACAACTCGTCACAGTGGGTTAATACAATAGGCAACTTCTTGTGGTTACCGATACAATTTTTGAGAAAGCAACGTCCTTTAACACTCTTTACTTAACTTAACGTTTTCGCGGTTCATTTAATAAAACTGTCGCCATGCTGGAAGGTTCGATTTTACAAAGACTAGAAGCAGCCCATCGAGGAGGTAAACGACCTCTAAACTTTGGTGTATATTTCAAAAACACTTTGGTTGCTCTGTGCCATGCCTTAGAAGACTTCATCCTGGAGTCGGATAGTCCGCCGATTGTGATTACAGCTTTCCAGCGGGGTAAGTGGTATCTGCAAGAAGCGGAACGTTATGGAGACTTAGCCGATAAGTCAGCTCAGATAGCAATTATGGCTGCCTCTGATGCTGGTTTTGCGGAACATCCGACCAGCCAGAAGCAGAATGTTGCCCTTGTAAGCTTGGAGCCAACTGACCCAGTAGCGCAAGAGTGGCACCTGATGATTCTCTCAGAGACATATACAGCAATGGTGTTATGTCAAGAGCTGTCGGCATCTGATTATGGTGAAAAAGGGATGCCGGAAAATGACCTAGAGCGCAAGTTCTACGGGTTCTGGACATTTGAGCCGGAATTGGTACGGGAGACAGTGGAACTTGCGATCGCTCATATTGGGGGGTACGACCCACAGTTGCAGAAAACCCTAACGGCACAAGTCGAGAAGATTACGGCTAACTTTGGGGCTAGGTCGCGAGATGACATTAGCGTTGTCGTGTCGCGTGTGGTGGATTATCTCAAACACAGTCATGATGATTTATCCCACCTTGAGGAAACCGCACTGCTTGGCTCACCGATTCAAGAACAAGCTTTGGATGACAACCTGCTTTCTAGTGAGATGCAGGCATTCTTACGCATGGCGCAGCTAATCGACCAAGCCGATCCAACCAACCCAATGGCGGCAGCAGAGGTGGCGGCAATCTCAGAGGCGATGGGGCAGTTGTTGGATTTACCCGCTTGGCAGCTCAAGCGTCTGCGTCTTGCGGGTTTGCTGCACGGGTTGGGTTCTTCGCTGGTGACGGCGGTTCAGTCTCAGGATGAAGCTCCCTGTTGCCCTCTGATGCCGGGGGTGCAAGTATTACGGGCAATGCCACAGCTACGTGCGATCGCCCAAATCCTGACTCACCAAACCGAAAAGTGGAACGGTACTGGTATCCCAGCAGCGTTAGCTTATGATGCCATTCCTTTAGAGTCGAGAATTTTAGGGTTAGTAACAGACTTTCAGTGTCGTGTCAGGCAGGTACAGACGTTGCAGGAAGAGGAGGATAAGCCAACCCTCAGTCGGGAAGAAGCGATGTCCAAAGCTTTGGCAGAATGTCAGGCGCTCTCCGGTGAAGCATTTGACCCTAAATTGGTAGAAACCCTCAATTTGTTAGTGATGGGGATGCAACAAGGTATGAGCTTCCAGGCACATCAACCAAAGATTGCCGCAGGGATGTGGTTACTAGGCTCTCACCCTGTGGAAGAAGAATTGTTAGGTGTTTCTAGCATAAAAGCATAGGCAACAAGAAATGGTGATGGAGATAGATGCAATTCGGGCAGGAAAACTCAAGCAACTGCCAGGAGCCGATTTAGAAGACGAAGACCTTTCTGGTAGCCAACTAGAACGGATTAATCTTGCGGGTGCGACATTGATAGGAACCAATTTTTCACGTTCCAACCTCAATGGCGCACGGCTAGATGGTGCGAATCTCATTGGTGCCAAACTAGCGTCAGCGGACTTACGCGCAAATTTCCTGGGAGCCAACTTGATGCAAGCTGACTTAACCGGGGCTGATTTGCGCGGTAGCAACCTCCGAGGCGCTAATTTAATGGGGGCAAAGCTTACTCGCTCGTCTTTTACAGGGGCGTTTTTGAGTGGCGCAAATCTGATGGGTGTTGACTTGCAGGGCGTTGACCTACGAGGGGCAGATTTGCGAGGGGCGAATCTGAACGGTGCTAATCTCAAAGGGGCAGATTTATCGCAAGCGGATTTACAAGGCGCTAGCTTGAGCGAAGTTAATTTTGAGGAGGCAGATTTACGTGGGGCAAACCTGTCCGGTGCAAATTTAACAAGAGCAAGTCTCCTCTGTGCGGAGTTAGAGGGTGTGAACCTGGATGGAGCCAATTTAACTGGAGTTTGTCTAGTTGGCACATCTCTATCAGCTGTAATTCCACCACCGCAGCTTGTTAAAATCCCCTTACAAATTGCTGAGTTTGAGCATACTTCGACAAAAGAAATACCAGAATAAACTGGGCATCGCACATTAAGTTGTTGCACAATCACGGGATGATTTTGTGGTAGGGGCGTATGGTATACGCCCATTGACCTTAGTGGTTAAAACTGAAATTTCACAGGGCGTAAGGCTTGCGCCCCTACAAGGTTTATTTAAGTGTCAGGCTCGTCTTAAGACGTTCCGCCGGAAGGTCTCTACAAATATAGAACCTCTATTCAGCATAGTCTTGAGAAGGGATTGCCCCTCTGGTTCAAGGTCCATAAGCTTACACGATCGCCTTTTCCCAATCAAACGCTACAAAAAGCGATCACACTCGTAAATCACAACACTGTCTCAAAAGCTTGTATCAGTCGATCAACTTCCTCAATAGTGTTGTAATGCACCATACTGACTCGCACTACTCCGCCTTGCTTATCTAACCCCAAGTCTTTAATCAGTCGCTTGGCGTAAAAGTCACCAAAGCGAATCCCAATATTATGCTTATCAATTTGCAGTGGAATAGTCTCGCTGTTCATTCCATCTACAACAAAAGAGATAGTTGGAACTCGTGAATGGCGATCGGCTTGGGGTTGACCAATTATCCGAATATTAGATTTACTAGTGAGGTATTTGAGAAGGCGATCGCCTATTACATCCTCATGAGTGCTTATCAACTCAAATGCTTGCACCATCTGACTTCTCAAATCTGGAGCCGTTTGCTCACCATAGGAAACTTGTGCCAGTTCACTTAAATAATCACACAAACCTAACATTCCATAACTCAGCTCAAAATTGACATTTCCTGGCTGAAACTTGTAGGGAATATCAGTCTGACCAATAAAGTAATGGTTTATCCCAGGCATTGCCAGTAAATGCTCTTGCTTGCCATAAAGTAAGGCGTAGTGGGAACCATAAACTTTGTAGAAACTAAACACATAGAAATCCACATCTAGATCTTGGACATCCACCAAGCGATGAGGTGCATAACCGACACCATCAATACAGACCATTGCTCCATGTCTGTGGATAACTTCGGTAATATCTTTAACCGGATTGATCGTTCCTAAGACATTAGAGGCATGAGTGAACGCAACGAGACGAGTGCGATCGCTCAATAATGGCTCTAAATCCTCTAGGTGTAGCTTCAAGGTGTCAGGATTAATTCGCCACACTTTAATCTTGATTCCCTGTTTTTCCAGGTCAACCCAAGCACCAATATTTGCCTCATGGTCACAGTTAGTGACAATTACCTCATCGCCTGGATTCCAAGTTTGGCTGATGCATAGGGAAAGAATCCGCAACAGCAACGTAGTGGATGAACCCATCACTACTTCTGATGGAGACTTCGCATTAATCAAGGTTGCCATTGCTTGGGCAGCTTTTGCAACGCGATCGCTTGCTAATTGTGAGACATCATAAGAAGCTCCCAATTGCACATCAGATGTTAGTAAATATTCGCTTATTCGCTCCACCACCTGTTTGAGCGTTTGTGAACCGCCAGCATTATCAAAAAACGTCCAATCGTCAGCAAGAGATGGAAACTGTTGACGGACAAAGCCAATTGGGAGAGATGTTTGATGAGTCATGATTTTCCAGTGCAGATAGTTTGAGGCTTGAGAGTGAATTCACTTCTGGAAGTTTACATTAGGCGATCGCTTTTTTCTGATGCTTGATTGTGAGCGATTGCCTATACTTCCTTAAGGTCAGTATCTACCTTACAAATCCTCCCCCAACTCTTCCAATATTGCCTCGATCTTCTCCTTCAAGTCTGGCAAATCTTGCTCAATAACGTCCCAGATAATATTTAGATCAATTCCTCCCAAATAATCATGCACTAAAATATTCCGAAAGCCCGAAACACTACGCCAATCAACCTCAGTTACCCTTACCTTTAAATCATCGGAAAGGCGTTGTGTTGATTCAGCTAAGGTTTACAAGCGACGGAGAGCAGCATCTTGAATCATTGTATTAACAAAAAACGCTTCTCTTCCTTCGCTTGTATATTCAGTAATGCGCTCAATGCACTCGCGAATGTACTCTAGATAAGCGCGGTTGTCCGTCATAATGGCACAGCTTCTTTGAGAACCCGTTCCCGGATTACTCGATGCAGTCCATTTTCCGTGACAATATCAACTTTACAACCCAGCAAATCTTCTAAATCAGCTAATAAACCACCAGGAAACCAACGACTGTGATTTACCCCAACATCAATTAAAAAATCAATATCACTTTCAGCAGAAGCTTCCCCCCGCGCCACCGAACCAAAAACTCGTACATTATAAGCCCCATGCTGTGCTGCAATTCTTATAATTTCATCCCGTTTTTCCTTGAGTAATTCATCAATTCCCATAACTAACTCCTCAAGATTATGTCGAATTTCTGCTCCTCATTTCACACTCTCTTAGATTGTTCGCTTCCTCATCCTGAACGCAAGAACACTTAAGAATAACAACCCCATTACTCCTGCAACTGGGTTACTATCAACGCCAGTAATCCAGGGAGAAATCTTGCCAGAATATTTCACTAATTGCCCCACATTAATAATGTAGTAGCCCCAAACTAGACCTGCGTGCAATCCGATTGGCAGACCCAGACGACCTTTACGCGATCGCTTTGCCCAAACTAATGTCAACCCCAGCAGCAACAAACCTGGAAATGCAGGGAATGTGCGAATCACTTCTTTAAACGGCTTGAGAAAGTGCAGTATGGCAAAGGCGATCGCATCAATCCAGAGTGATGCCTTTTGGGTATAATCTCGTTGTAACTCATCCAACAACCAGCCCCGAAAGACTAACTCTTCTGCAAAACCAATGCCAAGGGCGCTGAGTAATCCTTCTAAAATCACCCGTATCAGTACTACTTTCGGTGTCTGAAATTCCAGCCAACCCAGCAAGCCTTCCAGGGCAAATAAACTCAAGGTAAACATTAGACCAATACTCAATCCCTTGAGCAGATCTAACCCATTCTGCCGTGTTCCCTCCAAACCATAACGTTTTAGCAGTTGAGGTTGTTGATAAACTTTTCTACCCCACCATCGCAGCAACAGCAGGAATTCCCCAAACAATAGCCCCATCGTCAGGATAGTAACCAAGTTCGAGTCAGAAATTAAAAAGTAAATCGGTGCTGCTACCGGAAGCCAAAGTAGCACTAATATTAAAAGAAAAAATCCCAGCCGTATTGGTGCTGGGTATTGTCTAAATTTAGCAAGGTTAAATTTCAAAACTTTAAGGCTATGTAGCTTGGCACAAAACTAGAACTAGTTTTTGAAGTGTACCTGCAAACTGTTCATTGTAGGCGTTCCCAACAAGCATTCGGCATCCCATAGATGAAGTCTATTTATAGAAGCTCTAAACGCAGGCTGCTTTGTCTACTTAGTCACAATTTTTTGAACAGAGTGTAGTACTTGAGGCGATGCCTAACCCATAGCCCTTAAGAACCCAACCTCTTATTCATCCGGTTCGATTGTGCTAGTCAAACCGTGATTTTTCAGCGTTTCACAGTAGAACTCAGCATGTTCTTGAGCGCAGGTAATAACCAAAGCAATACCCGACATATGGGCTTCCATCATAATGTTGACCGCTTGAGGTTGGGTCAAACTCGATACTGTTGACATCAAAGTCTGCACCACATGCTCCATCGAGTTGAAGTCATCATTGTGGAGCAAAACGCGGTAGCGAGGCGCGGGTTTACGGACTGTTGATGTTGAACGCTTCTCAATAGTTTCGACAGACACTGCTCTACCCTCTCCAGTTCATGTGTAGAAACGAATTCCCATTATTACAGGGAATTATTTTATCTTTAGTCTTTATATTACTCAACATTATTCGTCCCAACCCATGATACTACATCAGTTTCATTGCCTCCTTATCGAGATGACAGGGAAGCGCTAAGCCTGACAGTAGGCTAAGAGCGACGCTCGTTCCAGTTCTTCGCCAACGCTAAAATAAATAAGTTAACGTTACTTAACATTTCCCGTGACTACACAGGCAACCCAAGATGCCGCTACCAGACCAATACCAGGCACTTACTGGCAGTGGCGAGGGCAATCTATTTACTATGTACGAGCTGGTGAAAAAAAATCAGGACACCCACCGTTATTGTTAGTTCATGGGTTCGGGGCATCCACAGACCACTGGCGCAAAAATATTGCCCAACTGAGTAACGATTTTGAGGTTTGGGCAATTGACCTTTTGGGATTTGGACGCTCTGCTAAACCTGATTTGCAATACGGAGGCGACTTGTGGCGCGACCAGTTGCATGACTTCATCACCGATGTCATCGGTCAACCTGCTGTCTTGGCAGGAAACTCTTTGGGGGGTTATTCAGCGCTGTGTGTGGCTGCACAACGTCCTGAATCTGCGGTTGGTTTAGTCTTACTCAACAGTGCTGGTCCTTTCACTGACACCAAGGTACCGACTCAACCAAATCCTCTGCAAAAGTTCATCGGTGATGTCAGTCGCTCAGTTTTGCTGCAACCTTGGGCAAGCTTTCTCTTGTTCCAATATGTGCGACAACGCTCAGTGATTCGCAATACGCTTGAGAAAGTTTATCTTGACCAGAGTGCGATCACAGACCAACTGGTAGAAGAAATTTATCGCCCTTCCTGTGATGTCGGTGCCCACAAAGTTTTTGCTTCCGTATTCAAGTCACCTCAAGGAGAAAAAATTGATGTCCTCCTCAAACAACTGAGGTGCCCATTACTTCTGTTGTGGGGAGAAGCCGACCCCTGGATGCGTTCAAGGGAGCGGGGCGCACAGTTCCGTCAATATTATCCCCAACTGACCGAACACTATCTTCAGGCTGGACATTGTCCCCATGATGAGGTGCCAGAGCAGGTGAATGCTATTCTACGGGACTGGACACTGTCGATTACCAGTGATTCACCGACTTGAAATATAGCAAAAGGCAGAGGGGATGCATATTGACTAGTCTTGGTTTCAGTATGAGAGCGAGAGTCAAGAGTCGCCAAAGCCACCTTTACTTTGAACCACCAATGGTGGGGGCGCAAGGCTTTGCACTCCTACCATGTGTCGTGTCTGTGCGTAAGTCTTGTCAGTAAAACTGATAGATGCCTTAAGAAATTCTGTCCCCATCTCACCAACTTCCGTATTACAACTAAAGAATCTTTATGCCAAAACTAGTTGATGACTGTTCAGTGATTCTGCTACCCCCCTTCAACCTGCGACCTGTCAAAGTGTAGATTGCTGACTGCTTCACATTTTGTTACAAATTATAAAGAACTCTCGTGGATGCACAACGTTATGTTTGGTGGCTTCGCCGGTACAAAGAATACTCCTGGTACCGACTGGGGAGAGCAGATGCTCAATACAGTCGCCAGCAAGACGATTCGCCACCTATTCACTCGGAGCGAGTCAATAGAGATTGCGGTTCGTTGCTACCCGTCTAGCAAATTGTTGCAGGGTATTATCGACAGTTTTAAAATGAGTGGTCGTGGTTTGGTAATCCGCAAGGAATTCCGGACTGAGGAGATGTCGTTTGAAACTGATGCTGTCTCGCTGGATTTTGGCTCGGTTCTGAAGGGTCAGCTTAATCTAAAGCAACCTACACAAGCGATCGCACAAGTTGTACTCACTCAAGACGACATCAACGAGTCTTTCAAAGCCGAACTGGTAAGAAAGCGCTTGGAAAATCTTTCGATCCCAGCGTTGGATGAACTCTCTGGTGGTCAGCCGATTTCTTTCACAGACGTGCAGGTGCAATTGCAACCCAACAACCGGATACGGCTTTTTGCAAAAGGGAATCTCCCTGAACACGGTTTAGTACCGATTAGTATGTCATCAACCTTGGCAGTTGAACGGCGGCGTCGTGTTCTCTTTCAAGATGCTCAGTTTGAACCGGATGCTGTACCAGAGTCTTTTCGAGAAATTTCTCAAACCTTGACGACGGCATTGGCAGAGATATTAAATAATATGGTTGATCTGGATCGCTTCAACCTTGATGGTGTCACGATGCGTATCAACCGCTTAGAAACCCAAGGAACAAGGCTGATTTTCAGTGGCTATGCTCAAATTGAGCGCGTCCCAAATAATCCCTGAGCTTAAAAGCCAATAATGTCACTCGGCAACTTCTTTACTTTAGGTGGGGTTGTCATGTGGCCCCTATTAGCGTTCTCCATACTTGCGATCGCATTAATTTTGGAGCGCATTATCTTTTGGCAGCGAGTAACGAAGCGTCAGAACAAGGTCATACGGGAAGTTCTCAAGCTATACCAATACGATCCCCAAGCCGCATTGGTCAAGCTAGAACAAAATAGCGATCTACCGATTGCACGGATTTTCATCGCCGCTTTGGAACTCGAAAAAGCTACCCCAGAGGAATTTCAACTGGCGCTAGAAAGTGCAGCGCAAGCCGAGTTGCCAACACTCAGCCGTTTTAACACGGTGTTTGAAACGATCATTAGTATTTCGCCACTTCTTGGTCTTCTAGGAACTATTCTCGGATTGATTAACGCCTTTGCCGCGCTTCGGATAGGCGATATTGGAGGGAGCAACACGGCTGGTGTTACAGGCGGCATTAGTGAGGCTTTAATCTCAACTGTAGCGGGATTATGCGTGGCAATCTTTACACTACTGTTTGCCAACACATTTCGCGGGCTATATCGGCGCCAACGGGCAGCGATTCAGGAGTATGGTGGTAAGCTTGAGCTGCTCTATCGCCGTTATTATGAGCATGGAAGACCACCGTATAGTGAAACATACAAGAATGTGGTGTGATTATTTCTGGATTACTGGTATGAGGCTAATCGAGCATTGTGCGATCTGCTTTGCTCTTCTCGCTTGGCGATCGCTTCTATAAATACCTCAATACAAGAGAGCAACAAAAAGGGAGTTGTTAGCATTGAGCTAATGATTGGTAATTAGCTTGACGGTTTGTTATAGAATGCAAAATCCCAGACTCTATAGCTTTAAAACCAATCTGTCAACCAACTAACCGCTAAATTTAGTGTGAGGCTGTGAGGTTTAATGCGAGTTTTACTAATCTATCCCCAGTTTCCTAAAAGTTTTTGGTCTTTCGAGAAAGTCCTTCAATTAGTCAACCGCAAAGTTTTACTGCCGCCTCTAGGGTTAGTAACAGTAGCAGGAATCTTACCCCAAGAGTGGGAATTTAAGCTGGTAGACCGGAACGTTCGTGCCGTTACAGAGGAAGAATGGGAGTGGGCAGAAGTCGTGATTCTTTCCGCGATGATTGTCCAGAAAAAGGATTTACTCGATCAAATTCGTGAAGCAAAACGTCGAGGCAAGCGCGTTGCCTGTGGTGGCCCCTACCCAACCTCCGTACCTTACGAAGCAACAGAAGCAGGTGTTGATTACCTGATTTTGGATGAAGGGGAAATTACCTTACCGATGTTTGTTGAGGCGCTTCAACGGGGTGAGACAGCAGGAATTTTCCGTTCTGGTGGTGAAAAACCTGATGTGACGACAACGCCTGTTCCTCGCTTCGATTTGTTGGAGTTGGATGCTTATGATTCTATGTCGGTGCAATTCTCACGAGGTTGTCCTTTCCAGTGCGAATTTTGCGACATTATTGTCCTCTATGGTCGCAAGCCTCGGACGAAGACACCAGCCCAGTTAATCGCAGAGTTGGATTACCTCTACGAGTTGGGGTGGCGGCGTAGCGTCTTTATGGTGGATGACAACTTCATTGGCAATAAGCGTAACGTCAAGTTATTCCTCAAAAAGTTAAAAGTTTGGCAAGCTGAACATGAGTATCCCTTTACGTTGAATACGGAAGCCTCGATTGACCTTGCCCAAGACCAAGAGTTAATGGATTTGATGGTTGAGTGTAATTTTAATGCTGTGTTCTTGGGGATTGAAACACCAGATGAAGCGAGTTTGCAACTGACAAAGAAATTCCAAAATACACGCACAACTCTTAGTGATTCTGTGGAAGCGATTACACGGTCAGGTTTACGGGTAATGGCTGGGTTTATTATTGGCTTTGATGGTGAGAAAACTGGGGCGGGTTCCCGGATTGTCCAGTTTATTGAGCAAACAGCGATTCCTACGGGTCTTTTTGGGATCTTACAGGCTTTACCAAATACTGCCCTCTGGCACCGATTAGAAAAAGAGGGACGATTGCGGAGCAAAGATAGCGATATTGACCAGGCAACGTTGATGAACTTTATCCCGACTCGACCCCTGGAAGACATCGCCAGGGAATATGTTGAGGCGTTTTGTGAATTGTATGATCCTGAGCGCTTTTTAGATCGTGCCTATCGCCATTTCTTGATTCTAGGGGCACCAAAATGCAAACCCCCAGGGCAACTGCCAAGTTTGGTAGACCTCAAGGCACTGCTAATTGTCTGCTGGCGTCAGGGAGTCCAGCGTAAGACTCGCTGGAAGTTTTGGCATCACCTGTTTAGCGTCATCAAGAATAACCCTGGTGTCTGGGAGCATTACCTTACTGTTTGCGCTCACAACGAACACTTTTTGGCGTATCGTCAGATTGTGCGTGATCAGATTGAAGCTCAACTTGCAGAGTTGCCTAAAGAGGTTTTGCGGACACAGCCACCAGTCCTGAGTGCATAGGGGAATTCGGTTCAAACTTTGTTAGCTTCGTTTATGTAGTGCAGATCCCCCTAAATCCCCCTTAAAAAGGGGGACTTTGACGCTCATTCTCCCCTCTTTTTAAGGGTGCTGGGGGATCGGAATTTAACGGGGCAAAGGGATTAGTAGTGATTGCAATGCTTTCCTCAATCCGAGGCATGAATAGCGCCATGTTTCAATCCCTGATAGGGATTAGTAGTGATTGCAATAAGAACTTCGGGTCATGGGTGTCAGTGTATCCGCGGTTTCAATCCCTGATAGGGATTAGTAGTGATTGCAATTAAGCTGCCTTTATCCTTTGAGCAATTCGCCTCTGTTTCAATCCCTGATAGGGATTAGTAGTGATTGCAATCAAGAGTCCGAGCCAATATATTGTCTTCTGTTAGCTGTTTCAATCCCTGATAGGGATTAGTAGTGATTGCAATGCTCATGGTCTATGTCGGCACACTCACCCATTGGAATGTTTCAATCCCTGATAGGGATTAGTAGTGATTGCAATCTGGCATTCGCCCGTGAGACTGCACAGCTAGCAGGTTTCAATCCCTGATAGGGATTAGTAGTGATTGCAATAGGATAAGCGATCGCTTTTTCCCTAAGCTTGCTCGTTTCAATCCCTGATAGGGATTAGTAGTGATTGCAATCGCTGAACCACCTTCTGGTTGTCCGTAGTAACTTGTTTCAATCCCTGATAGGGATTAGTAGTGATTGCAATACTGGTGGTGGTGTCTATGCCCTCAGTCAAGCTGGTAGTTTCAATCCCTGATAGGGATTAGTAGTGATTGCAATTCTAAAGAATATTGGGAGGAAGGACAGTCTATGCCGTTTCAATCCCTGATAGGGATTAGTAGTGATTGCAATTCCAGGGGTGGGGCACTTACTTTGGGGTAAGACCATGTTTCAATCCCTGATAGGGATTAGTAGTGATTGCAATGTCCCTCCATTGCTCCTAACAAATTCATCTCCCCAGTTTCAATCCCTGATAGGGATTAGTAGTGATTGCAATGTAGATAGGAATTGAGCATAAGTGCAAAAATAAGGCAGTTTCAATCCCTGATAGGGATTAGTAGTGATTGCAATGATACCAGCATTGGGTATGATTCACCGCTTGGTTGGTTTCAATCCCTGATAGGGATTAGTAGTGATTGCAATAGCGCGGCTTTGAAACGCTTGCTCTATTTGATTTTCGAGGTGCGGTTGCGCGAATGCTCTAATCATTTCAAAAAATCACCGATCTGTCAAGAGCCAAAATTGCTCAAACCCTTATCCTGTATAGTGCGCGAATCCTTCCTTGAGCGTGATCGCATCAACCCCCTTGTGTAATGGAGAACGTAGCCATTATTTTGCCAACCTTGCAAAAAACACCTATACCTTCGCGCACTTGGCTGTTGACCGACTTCTCTGTGATTGGATTATTGCTGAAGTACCTTAAATTAGCAGATTTTCTCTCCCTCACGAAAGAAGACATAGCACTAGTAACAGGAGAGTATATTTCCCAAAGACTCTCTTCCATAGACTAACGTCTGCGATCGCATCCGAAGCCGGATAACTCTGTCTCTTCAAATACAACTTAATCATAGGTATTCTCAATGCTAGACCTCTGGTACAAAAACGCTGTCTTGTACTGCCTCGATGTCGAAACCTATATGGATGGTAATGATGACGGCATCGGGGATTTTGAGGGACTGACTGAAAGACTGGACTATCTTGCTGGCTTAGGGATTACTTGCATCTGGTTGATGCCGTTCCATCCAACACCGAACCGGGACAACGGCTACGACATAAAAGATTACTACAACGTTGACCCTCGTCTAGGAACCTTGGGTGATTTTGTGGAGTTTACCTGTCAAGCGCATGAGCGCGGGATGCGCGTCATTATTGACCTTGTAGTGAACCACACCTCGATTGAGCATCCTTGGTTCCAGGCAGCTTGCAAAGACGAGAATTCAAAGTACCGCGACTTTTACGTTTGGTCACAGGAGAAGCCTGAAGATGCACACGAAGGAGTGATTTTTCCGGGTGTGCAAGAGACGACTTGGACATATAACGAGGAAGCACAAGCTTACTACTTTCACCGCTTTTACGAACACCAAGCCGACTTAAACATTGCTAACCCCAAGGTGCGCGACGAAATCTACAAGGTGATGGGCTTTTGGCTGGAACTGGGTGTATCCGGTTTCCGAATTGATGCCGCTCCCTTCCTGATTGAATTGAAGGGTATTGAAGACCAAGCCGATGTGAATGACCCTTATCTGTACCTGAAGGAGATACGAAACTTCCTCTCTTGGCGACGTGGCGATGCGATTTTGCTTGCCGAAGCCAATATCGAGATGAAAGACGTACCCGCCTACTTTGGGGACGGGGATAAGATGCAAATGCTGTTTAGCTTCATTGTGAATCAGCATATAATTCTTGCCCTCGCTCAAGAACAAGTTGCACCGATTGTTGAAGGCTTGAAAGCTTCACCAGAGATTCCTGAAGTTGGTCAGTGGGCACAGTTCATCCGCAACCATGACGAACTGGCACTGAATTATCTCTCTAAGGCAGAACAGGAAGAGATTGTTGCTAAGTTTTCACCCAATAAAGAGAAGACGTGGATTTATGACCGAGGTATTCGTCGTCGCTTTCCCCCAATGATTGATGGAGACCCAGGCCGTCTGCGACTTGCATACAGCCTTATCCTTACACTACCAGGTACTCCCGTCCTGTTCTATGGTGAGGAAATTGGCATGGGTGATGACTTATCCCAAAAGGAACGCAATAGCATTCGTCCCCCGATGCAATGGTCGGGTGAACCAAACGCTGGCTTCTCAGAAGCCCCATCTGATAAACTCTTCCGACCCGTAATTACAGAAGAAAAATTTGGCTATAAACACTTGAATGTCATTGACCAGCGTCGCGACCCCAACTCACTCCTCAACTGGATGGAACGAGCAATCCGAATGCGTAAAGAATGCCCAGAATTCGGCTGGGGGAAATGGCAAATTATTGATACTGGTAATCCAAGTGTCTTCGCTCACCGTTGTGAATGGCAGGGTCGTGCTGTGATGGCTGTGCATAATTTGGGAAGAGAAGCTTGTACAGTGACACTGAACCTGAAGAATGAGGAAGCAGAACATTTAATTGATCTACTGGGAGACCAACAGTATCAGCGAATTGAGGATACATCACACGATGTCCAACTTGAGGGCTATGGCTATCGTTGGTTTCGTATTGGGGGTCAGCATTTGTAGGAATCTGTACTCACCGTCCAGAGATTTATCTTCAATAGACATCTCCAACAAGGAGCCTGAAAACCCTTTGCAGCCCTGCTTTTTAAGAGGGCTATAAGCTGTTGCTGTAGGTAGGCTTGGGCAAAACGGGTTGAGCTGAAAAAGCGTCAAAAGTCCGAGGATCTAAACCAGGAGGGAAGACAACCAGTTCTCTGCCTTCTCTGGCTGCCTGATGGTGCAATGCGATCGCATCAGCCAATGTATAGAACGTAATGGGAAACCATCTGTCGTTGTAAAAGTAGACTACAACTCGACTGTTTTTAGAACTACCTAATGGCAGAGGGACGTGCCAGAGTGAACCCACAATAGATAAGCCTTTCGTCTTGGGTATGTCTGTATCCTTTGTGACAGTAATAC
Source organism: Microcoleus sp. FACHB-SPT15 (assembly GCF_014849525.1). Classification (NCBI taxonomy): domain Bacteria; kingdom Bacillati; phylum Cyanobacteriota; class Cyanophyceae; order Oscillatoriales; family Microcoleaceae; genus Microcoleus; species Microcoleus sp. FACHB-SPT15. The sequence goes on from NZ_JACJNU010000044.1 coordinate 52,011, forward strand.
ACAAGTATTAACCACTATCAAATGTGATATGTCTTTGGATATATTTTTTGGCTTCCTTAAAAGCGATCGCTCTCGGTTCACGGCTTAAGTTTCGCGCCGGGAACTAAGCTAGAGAATAAACAATTTAGTTGCTGTACAAAAAAATGCCATCACAATGGGAATGCTTATTGAAAAATTTAGGAGAATGGCAGGGTTCATTTACTCGATTCTCTCCCCAAGGGGAACAACTGGAAGATACGCCTACCGTAGTGAGTCTGGAAGGACTGAATGATAACCAAACCATTCGTCAGATTGTCCGCCGTCTCCCTCCTGATCAGCCAGTCGAGGAAAAAGTCCTAGAATACAGTTCTCTAAATCGAAGCATCCTATTGTTTAAAAATGGGGCATTTTCCCAAGGGACGATTCAATGGGCACCCTTTTCCGAATGTGGAGCAGAACTCGGCTTAATTGAAGGCGATCGCCGTTTGCGTCTGGTGCAGCTATTCAATAAAGATAGTCAGCTATCACGAATAACGTTAATTCGAGAACAATTGGCGGGTACAGATACCCCAGAACGCCCAGAACTAACTTTGGAGCAGCTTTTGGGGGAATGGCATGGAGAGGCGGTGACAATTTATCCAGATATGCGATCGCCTGATACCTATCCCACTCAACTCAGACTCCATCGCGAAGAGCCTAACCGTGTAGTCCAACAACTAACGTATGGGGCTGGCACCTCCGCTCAAACCATCACCTCCACAGCGAGAGTCGATGGTTCTATTCTTCACTTTGACCAAAGTCGGTTACCTGTTCAAGTGTTGTTGCTACCAGATGGAGCATCATCCAACTGCCCATTAGCCGTTAAACCCGGTCACTTTTTTGTTCTAGAGGTAGGATGGTTGCTGCAACCCGATCAGCGTCAGCGGCTGGTTCGTACTTATAGTGATAAAGGAGAATGGAGCAGTCTGACTTTGGTGAACGAGCAAAAAGTGAAAGCTGAGTAAAGGCTTGGCAATGCGCCTTGCTCCGACATCAAAATCAGGCTTTCACCGATTAACTGCGTAAGTCCTCAGTTGTCTAGAGTCTGTGAATAAAAGTTTTTGTTACTAGGTGTAGAACCAGAAGAACTCACAGAGCAAGGGTACGCTGCGCTAGCTCAGCAGTAGGCACTTCTTGTACTTCGCCACTGAATCCCTTACTCCAGCTCATGATGTTAGACGAGAGCAGCATCAGCATCTTGGGTAAACAGATGCAAACAACCGCATTAAATAGTGCCATTAGTAATAGAACAATCAAATCCATATCCATATCACTACCCTCTGCAAATCAACTGTATTAGAAATTACTATTCCTCATCCCTTGAGTATGAAGGTAAAAGTCGGTAACTGAGCAACTGCAAAGGTTTGAATTACTTCTAGCTCTCATAAGCTTTTCTAAAGTTAAGATTAGTTACCAAGATCTACCTCCTTGTAGGTGTGGAAGGAACGCGAGCCAAAGACTTGGTTATTTGTTATTGGTTGTTCATAAAAAAATACAAACAACAAATAACAAATAACAAACAACCCGAACTATTCCCACTCAATCGTTCCAGGAGGCTTAGAGGTGATGTCGTAAACTACCCGATTCACACCCTTGACTTCATTAACAATCCGGTTTGAGATTGTCTCCAACAAGTCATAAGGCACTCGTGACCAATCAGCCGTCATGCCATCTTCACTATTAATCAGGCGCAAGACGATAGGGTAAGCGTAGGTGCGTTGGTCGCCCATAACGCCGACACTGCGTACTGGAAGTAACACGGCAAAGGCTTGCCAGAAGTCGTGGTACATCCCTTGCTGTTGAATTTCCTGACGGACGATGAAGTCAGCATCGCGTAAGATATTCAACCGTTCTGCTGTCACTTCACCGATAATGCGAATCGCTAAGCCTGGTCCTGGGAAAGGATGTCGTTGTACAATTTCCTCTGGCAAGCCAATCGAGCGACCGACTTTACGCACTTCATCTTTGAAGAGTTTGCGTAAGGGTTCAACGAGCTTGAAGCGTAAGTCTTTGGGTAAGCCACCGACATTGTGATGGCTCTTAATTTTCACCGCAACTCGCTCACCTGTTTTCGGATCGACGTTCGTGTCGGCTGACTCAATTACGTCAGGATAGAGAGTGCCTTGAGCGAGATAATCAAAAGGCCCGAGGCGTTTGGATTCTTCTTCAAAGACCTGGATGAATTCATGACCAATGCGGCGGCGCTTTTCTTCAGGGTCAGTGATACCCTCGATTTTGGCAAGAAAGCGATCGCGTGCCTTCACATACTCGACTGGAATGTGAAACTGCTCTAAAAATAGCTGCACCAATCCTTCTGGCTCACCTTTCCGCATGAAGCCTTGGTCAATGAACATACAAGTCAATTGGTCGCCAATCGCTTTGTGGAGCAAGAAAGCAAGCGTTGAGGAATCAACACCACCAGATAGCGCCAGCAACACCCGTTTATCGCCAACCCTGGCACGAATTTCTCGAATCGATTGTTCGACAAACGCGGCGGTTGTCCAGGTAGGTTCACAATCACAGATGTGGTAGACAAAGTTACGAATAAGGGCAAGTCCACCAATGGAATGGACTACTTCTGGATGGAACTGTACACCATACAGCTTTTTATCGTGGTGTGCGATCGCAGCACAAGGGGTATTTTCTGTATGCGCCAGGATTTCAAACCCAGTAGGTAAGGCTTCACAAGAGTCGCCATGACTCATCCACATCGTTGAGCCGTCTTCGACATTCGTCAGCAAGTCTGTGGGATCATCAATGGCTAGCGAAGCTTTTCCATATTCCGCCCGCTTAGCCCGCGTTACCTCGCCACCGAGTTGCTGCACCATCAACTGCATCCCATAGCAGACTCCCAATACGGGGATGCCTAGATTCCAAATTTCTGGGTCACATAGAGGAGCGTTTGCATCATAGACAGAATTTGGTCCACCGGAGAGTATAATGCCTTTGGGATTAAGTTGCTGTAGCTGTTGGGCAGTTGTGCGATAGGAAAGAACCTCAGAATAAACCTGAGTTTCGCGGATGCGACGAGCGATCAGCTCAGAGTATTGAGAGCCGAAATCCAGAATGACGATCATCTGACGATTTAACGGCTCTTGTAGAGACGTTAGCGGCAACGTCTCACTCGTTTGGGAGGCTTGTTCTGTTGGTAGTGACACTGATACGTCCGTCATGGAATCGAGTAAATGTACAAATATCTCGCCACCCAAGTGTCTATCAGGAGCAGCGATCTAGAGTCGTGAATTGTAAAAAGAAACCATCAGGTTTCTAGGAAGTAAGACTGTAGAGATTCATACAAAACTAACACAATTGAGCTAGTAACGTGGCACCCATTTTGCTGGTGACGATGATTTTGCGATCGCGATCAAACAAAACTGAACCGACACGCACGTTCTGTTCACTATGTTTACGGATATAGTCTTGGGAGCGAACATCAATTGTAGATGCGATCGCACCATAAACCCGATCTATCCAATTACTGCCATTAGTAGCGTCTAGCTTACGAAGATACTTCAGTGCCGCTTCAGCCGTTGCACTCGCAAAAACCTCCTGTAACACTGCTGTTGGTAAACCGAGAGTTGCACAATGAGCCGTGAGAATTTCCAGTCGTCCATCCGCGAGATGGTGATGAGTATGAAAAATTCCACCCGCTAACTTCATCAGCTTGCCATGATAGCCAAACAACAAAATTGCTGGCACTTGCTGCAATCCTGCGGTAACGAGCAGTGGCCCCAACCAATTAGCCGTCTTAATCAGCAATTCCGAGTTAATCCCCAGTTGCTGCGCCAAATCCAAACCATTCTCCCCCACACAAAAGACCAAAGTTGGAATGCTGGAGGAGTCTTCCCGACTCCCTAAATTAGTCGCTTTGTGTCTAAGCTCCTCACAAAAAGCCTCTAGTTGACCAGGCGCACTTAGAGGCTGAGAAATCCCAGTTGTCCCTAGCAGTGAAAGTCCTTCCACAACCCCAAAAGCCGCATTTGAGGTACGCTCGGCTAGTTGACGCCCTTCCGGCAAAATCAGAGTCACCCTGATTTTTTCCCCCAGTGCCAGATGATGTCTTAGGTTTTCTTGCAGTAGCCGCTCAGCATAAGCATAAATTGCTGCCTTGCCACCTGTATCCAGTTGTTTGCCAATTCCTTCTCCCCCCAGTAAACGAATCGGTTCAGATTGCTCTGGTTTTCCCCATTCCACTACTGCCCAAATCGGGGTATTGCGTGTGAGGTCAAGGTTATCACCAGGGTTACTGCGGGTAACAGCCAGCGCCATACCCTCGCCAATTCCAGCCACTTGCTCAATGGGGATTTTTACCGTTTCCGGAGGTTCAATTAAGTCTACTAATACAGCATCCAGTAATTGAGGTTGGCGTAACCAATGCAAGGCAGCAATCGCCGCAGCACAGGCAAACACAGGTAAAGTATATCCAGATTGCGGCGTTGGAGTTGTCATGAGAGGAAAATCCTCAATCTGTAGATTTCAAACTAGTAAGCTGTCCAGGTAGGTTTGAGTAGTTGACTTTCTCGAAAATAGAAGAATTGAGCTTAAAAGTTGCTATCACTTCTCCATAGAGACTATCGGCTAAAACCAACTTGAACTCAAATCCCAACTAAAGGCTGAGTCTACTATCTTTGAATGCAACTCAGTATAAACTCCTAGCTAGAGTACTTTTCGGAGGGCAGTAAGTGACGTTTCGTATTTTGAGTCTAGATGGTGGTGGAATTCGTGGCGTAGTTGCGGCGACGATGTTGGCAAGGATTGAGCAACAAATCAATGTGCCATTAAATCAATACTTCCAGTTGGTTGCAGGAACTTCCACCGGGTCAATTTTGGCAGCCGCGATCGCGAATGGACGTAGTGCGAAAGAGCTAATTGGGGTTTACCAGCAAAAGGGTTCGAGAATTTTTCCCTATCAAAACCTTTGGTCACCTGAACGGTTGGGATTAGTTTTTCAGTATGGGCTTTCTGCTCCCAAATATTCAGATAAAGGTTTGGTTGAAGTTCTCAAAGAAGAGTTTAAATACAAAAAACTCTCAGAGGTGAAAGCCACCAACCTATTGATACCTTCCTATGACACAATTAACCGAGAACCGATTATTTTCAAAAGCTGGCGGAAAAAATTTCTTAATGTCCCTCTGTGGGAAGTTTGTGTTTGTTCAGCATCCGCTCCTGCCTATTTTCCAGCTCATCAACTAATAAGGAGAGAAGAAGGTAAAGCAGTTGGTGGTGATGCAAAAACCATTGTCTTTAGTAAGGAAGCCTCGGAGGACGATGATGATTACAACCGGATGCGAATCGATATTACTGGAGGAACAGGTAGAGGTCAGGTTCGCACAATTATCGATTATGTTGGCAAGACTCGAACCGCACTGGTAGATGCCGGATGGGATGTGATACCGGATGCTACCTCTACCTTTTCTGTCGTACTTGAATATTCAGCAATTGATGGTGGTGTTGCTGCCAATAACCCTACCGCTTGTGCGATCGCAGAAGCTCTAAGATTGGGGCATAAGGTGGAGGATATTTCTCTTCTTTCTATAGGAACAGGAAGTTTTTCTCGTGAGATTCCCTTAGAAAGTGCCAAAGAATGGGGGGCTGCACAATGGGCATTACCAGTAATTGATGTAATTTTTGATGCTTCATCGGATATTAACGACTACATTGGAAGGCAGATTATTGAACGCTACCTCCGACTGCAATTTAAGTTAGATAGAAGCTGGACTGGTAAACGTTTAAGTGATGACATTGATGATGCTAGCCAGGAGAATATCAGGAATTTGATAGAAGCGGCTGATGCTTACGTTAAGAATTCACAAGTGCAAAAAGCGATCACTAATTTCTTGTAGAGTCAAGCACGTTAGCAGAAAGCCGTCAGCTATCAGCCATCAGCTTTTTTGTATTTTTTTTACAAACAAACAAACAACCAACCATAAATAACTAAGTTGGCGGGTGGCGTTCCTCTCACACCTAAAATGCGGTAGCCTTCCCGCCGACTTTTTCTAAACAGGCGCTCTAGAAAAGCTTATCGCTCAGAAGCTGGCTGATTCGTTCTGGGAGTTGCCGTAGCACCAGGAGTTGGTGCGGCTGAACTACCAGGAGAGACACGGCTATTTCCAGGCGCTACCGTAGCACCAGGAGTCGGCATGACTGAACTACCGGGAGCCACACGGCTATTTCCAGGCGCTACTGTAGCACCAGGCGTTGGCATGACTGAACTACCGGGGCTAATTCCTGGTTGCCCTGGCGATAGTTGTGAACTGCCTGGGTTAATTCCAGGTGCTTGTGGCAACGCTTGTCCGGGTATTCCTGGTAATGATGGCTGAGTTGGGTTGGAAGGAATTCCAGGGATTCCTGTACCATAAGGGTCAAACTGGTTTGTGCCTGGGGTGGGTGAGAAGCCAGGAACACCCGTTGCTGGTGGCGGAACGGCTGTTGCACCAGGAGTCGGAGTCGGCGCTGACTCTCCGGGAAGAGTGGCTAGTGCTACGCGATCGCCTCCTACCTCACGCAGCAAATCTAGCACCTGTACAACATCGTTGTAAGTGGCATTCGTCGAAGCATACAGCGCCATCAATCCATTAGGATTTTCTTTACGATAAGCCCGTAGCTTCTGGTAAAAATCATCTTTCGTCACCACAGGCTGTTGTTCAACATAAACCTGTCCTAAGTCATTGAGGCTAACTACCAAAATTTCCCGCCCCTGCGGTGTCCCAGTGCTTGCCTTGGGCAAATCAACACTAATTGCCTGTTGACGAGAAAAGCTCACTGCTGCCAGGATAAAAAATATCAGAATGCAGAAAATGACATCAATCAGCGGAATAATCTCAACCCGAACCTCTTCCACTGGGACATCCATCCGAAGCCTCAGAGGGCGGGGAGCTAAAGCGGTAGGATTTGAATCAATTTTTTTGTCCATAAACCTAACTTACTGGGGCAGTTCTGTCATCCTATCGAAGCGAATTAGAGAATGGCACTGCCCCATGATTTTATTTTTCTGTAACTTCAGGAACGTCTAGGGTGTTGGTGTTGGTATTGGTATTGGTGTTCAAGGACTGATTAAGAGTATCAGTCTCCTCACCTTGCAACCAAGCTTGTCGATAGAGTAACTCCAACTCTCCCCCTGCTTTCCGAAAAACTCTGATTTGGTTGTACCAAAAAGCCTGAAATAGTCGATAGAACGCCAAACTGACAATTGCCACAATTAAGCCCGTTGCCGTGGTAATTAGCGCTTCGGCAATGCCTAGAGTGACTCCAGCCGTTGACGCTGTTCCCAAATCACTAATACGGATTGAACCTAACGAGCTAATCAAACCCAAAACCGTACCCAACAAACCCAGTAGTGGTGCTAGAGCAATTACAGCCTCTAGAAGCTTGTCTCCCCGTCGCATTGATGCCAACTCATCATCTGCTGCTGACTCTAGCGCCAACCGAAATACTTCTGGATCGGGGTTAGCCAGCCGCAAGGGAGCATAAAGATATCGCCCAATTGGTTGTCGCCGCGCCTCAAGCGCTATCTCCCTAGCAACTTGCATGTTACTAGTGGCTGCATCCAGCACACGATTGACAGTTTCTCTTTCTTTGAATAAGAGGCTTGCCCAAAACCAGATACGCTCAAAGATCGTACCCAATGCGAGGATGGATAAGACCAACAGTGGCCACATTGCCACCCCGCCCTTCTCAATAAGATCGACTATATCTACCGTTTCCATTCGCGCATACCTCCCTTAATTGCCAAGTGCAATTTCCCTTTGTGTATAGTGCAAGCCATTCCAATTCTATGGATTTCGAGCCAATTGCAAAGAGATCAGGCTGATTTTCCCTTGGCGGTTGAGCTATATTGCTCAACTCTGTCACCTGCCCCCTCTGTTAGTCTCCTTAAGAAAGTAAGAATTCCATCCTCTCTGGTGGTTATAGCGATCGCTAATCCTCGACACAAACAGGGGGGTTATCCACACCGGAAGTTCCTAGCGGGATTTGGCAAGATTAAAAATAGATAGAGGGCAAATACATGAACAATTTTTCTATCCCATCGATTTACAACTGGTATCGCAACACCATTCGTAATCCTAAGTACCGTTGGTGGATGATTTTAGGAACCTTACTTTATATCTTTAGTCCAATTGATATTGCTCCAGACTTCATTCCTGTGATTGGGCAAATTGACGATATTGCGATTTTATCGTTGTTAGTTGCTGAGGTTTCCCAGATACTAATCGAAAGTGCTAAATCTCGTAAAGGCACAACAGTCGCTTCTGATACTGCCAGCACGAGTGAGACAAGTGACAAGACAGTAGATGTTGATGCTGTGTCAGTTCAGTAACTATTACAAGCAATACAGTATTAATTAAATAACCTCGCTATTGGCTTGATTTAACTTATGCAGACAGCCAAGAAGCGAGGATGTTTTTTTGTGAGAGTTAGTAATTGTGTATCAACACTTCTTGTTTTTGGGTAGGAGAGCCGTAACTCCTTTTTAGGAGAGATAGGCAACTCTTTCAACCTTTTTAATCTTGTAACCTGTTACAGGTTGGCTATTGCTGTATGAAGCGATCGCTACTCTGAAGAGATACCTGAAAGATGCGGAGTCCACTGTCTCCAAGAATCGCTAGCTTCCTTGGCTCGTTTGGTTTTTTATCACTTTGAACTACTGCACGGAATGAGCGGACAACGTTCTCTCCAATGCAACTAGCAAATTCTCGGAGTTCGGGTTCACCCATCTCAAGCACAATACATCCTGATTGCTCTTTAGCGGGTGAATTACAACCTTTCTCCTGATGACGTGCCTCTAAAATTGTAGTGAGATAGGCTTGCAAGCTTTTAGCTTCTTCATCATCAAGGTTAATGCAGTTGAGTCGATGTAGTAAACGGCTCTGCTCGGAAGGTGCAGAAGAAATGTCTAACTTGTTATCCCGGCGCTCCTTTACGCTGAGGATGCGAACTAGAGTATCGCGGAAGGTTTTGAGAGACATAGGTTTTGAACAAGAGAATGCTAAGTTTTCTTGGATGCGTCTTTACTCTAATGATTAAAAGTTAAGAACTTGAAAAGAACGTCTGCCCCAAGAGTTAGAGAACTTGCTCCGTAACTGCTCACAGCAAGAAGTCGTGCTTATTGAGAACCAATCGACTCACAAGCCGCAGGAATTTAGGTGGATTGCAGACTTGGGCATTGGTGTCAACTTCAAGAAAATTACCTTGTTAGCGCAACTCGGCGGTGAGAGTCCCTCGGATTTATGCCAATGTCTCGGTGCGATGCCCTTGGAGATGCTTCGCGATCGCGTTTCGTTTACTAATAGTCAGCTAGTAATTCTGGTGTGCTTCGATAGGATTTCTCAGGGGTTGCTAGGAATACTTGTAGCGGAAGTTGAATTATGTGATCGCTTGTCTGCTTGCCTCACCAGAAAGCGTTAGTTGCTCTATGGTTTTAGGTTCTGGGAGGGGTTTACCGTCTTCCTGATATTCCTCAACTAAAAGCTCTAATACCTCTTGAGCATTCTTTAAAGCTTCTTCATAGGTATCGCCGTGAGTATGAAACTGCTGAGATAGAAAATCAGGCAAGTGAACTAGGTAACAGTTATCTTCATCCGACCATTATTGAATCACAACCATATAATGTAAACTCATTTCCTTAAAGTTTTTTCCTGGCGATCGCATTTTTCTAATCAGCTAAAGTAGGGTGCGATTCACTGACGCGACAGCTTCGCTTCACGCCATTCGTTTCTAATAGCCAACTAGTAATTTTAGCGTGTGTCGATGTGATTTCTCAGGAGTTGGTAGGAAGGCTAAAACAGAAGAGGATAAACCTAACGACTACGTTACCCACTGAACGCAGAAGCGATCGCTATCCGCCAATTTAAACCAAAGAATATCAAAGGGATATGCGATCGCACAGCGGCTGCAAAAGAGATTCGCAACCCATCATCACCATAGAGTTTGAAATCTTGTTGCCATTGGTCTGATGGCTTGAAAATATTAATTTTGTTGCGATTACCATCCTGTAGCAGTCCACCAAGAGAAGCTGTGATTACTATTAAAGTGGCATGACTAACGCGCTGAGCGATTTAGGCTCTACATAAATGGGGATAGGTGCATGACTCCGTACACCAGACAAAAATTCTTAGCCGCGCTTCAGATTGCTGTTTTGAGCTTTTCATTACCCCTGCCTTTAACCAGCAACAGTTGGGCGCAAGATTCTATCGTTGGTGAGACGGCTCCTCAGCGTGAGAATTTAGAGGAAGCCAATGAACCGAAACATTGTTGGCGTGCTTCCGAGCCTCTGTTTACCATAAGTGCCGGGAGTGCGGGGAGTGACACGAGTCAGGTAGTTGATGAGGCGGAGATTGCCTCTTTGATTGAGAAGTTAAAGAACAATGATGAACGGGAGCAATGGAACGTCGTCAACGCCCTGCAAAGGATTGGTTCGCAAGCTATCCCTGCGCTAATCAATGCATTGAAGAACGAAGATGGAAACGTTCGTGCCAATGCCGCATCTGTGCTAGGGAGCATGGGTGCGGAAGCGAAAGCTGCTGTTCCTGCGCTGATTGAGGCGCTGAAAGACGAGGATAGGGAAGTTCGCAGGGGTGCTACCTATGCTCTAGGGCGAATAGGTACGGAAGCGAAAACTGCCGTTCCTGCGCTGATTGAGGCGCTGAAAGACGAGGATAGGGAAGTTCGCACGGCTGCCACTGGTGCCCTAGGGCAAATAGGTACGGAAGCTTCATCCGCCGTTCCTGCCCTGATTGAGGCGCTGAAAGACGAGGATAGGGAAGTTCGCACGGCTGCCACTGGTGCCCTAGGGCAAATAGGTACGGAAGCTTCATCCGCCGTTCCTGCCCTGATTGAGACGTTGAAGGACGAGGATAGAGAAGTTCGCATGGCTGCCACTGGTGCCCTAGGGCAAATAGGTACGGAAGCTTCATCCGCCGTTCCTGCCCTGATTGAGACGTTGAAGGACGAGGATAGGGAAGTTCGCACGGCTGCCACTGGTGCCCTAGGGAACATTGGTTCCGAAGCTTCATCCGCTGTTCCTGCTTTGATGGAGGGGTTGCGGAACGACGATGTGAGCATTCGCGTAAATGCCGCTGATGCTCTAGTGAAAATTGGTGTATCAGCTGAAGCCGTCGTTCCGGTTCTAATTGAGGCTATGCACAATGAGAATCAGTCTGTTCGCCAAAGTGCCGCAACTACCCTATGGGAAATGGGGGCGGAAGCTTCATCCGCCGTTCCCGCCCTGAGTCAAGCGTTGAAGGACAACGATTGGTTAGTTCGCCAACAAGCCGCTTCTAGCTTGGGCAACATTGGTATTGCTGCGAAAGCTGCTATTCCCGCCCTGATTGAGGCGTTGAAGGACGAGAATCAGGGTGTTCGTACTAATGCCGCTACTGCCCTAGGGAACATGGGTGCCGAAGCGAAAGCCGCGATTCCCGCCTTGATTGAGGCATTTAACCACGAGGATAAGTATTTTAGCCAAATTGCCGCTGATGCCTTAGGAAAAATGGGTGCGGAAGCGAAAGCAGCCATTCCCAGCCTGCTAGAGGCTTTGAAGAATAAGGACAGCAAAATTCGCGCAGAAGCCGCTTATGGTCTAGCGAAAATTGGTCCTGAAGCGTCAGCCGCGATACCCGCCCTGTTTGAGGCATTGAAGGACAAGGATAGCCAAGTTCGTGCGGTCGCAGCTTTTGCTCTAGCGGAAATTGGTGCTGAAGCATCATCCATTGTTCCTGTCCTCATTGAGCAGTTAAAAGACGAGAATTTTGAAGTTCATCTGAGTGCTGCTGTTGCCCTCAGTAGAATTGGTCCAGAAGCATCAGCCGCCGTTCCAAGCTTAATTGAGCAGTTGAAAGTCAAGGCTCCCTTCTTTCAAATGTATGTTGTCGGTGCTTTAGGGAATATAGGTTCCAGAGCGCAAGACGCTATTCCTGCCCTGATAAACCTGTTGAAAGCGAAGGACGAGGATGGCAACGTTCGCTCGATAGCCGCCATTGCCTTAGGAAGTATAGATACCCAAGGGCAAGCAGTTGTCCCTGTCCTAGTAGAGGCGTTCCAGGATGACGTTAAGGATGTTTGCTCATCCGCTGCGTTTGCTTTGGGAAATATCGGTTCCAAAGCTTCATCCGCTGTTCCCGTCCTGATGCAAGAGTTGCAGAACGAAAAAAGCAACGTTCGTCCCTATGCTGCTATGGCTCTAGCAAATATGGGTGTGGAAGCGCCAGCCGTTGTCCCTATCCTAATGTCAGCGTTGCAGGGCGAAAAGACCAACGTTCGTGCGAATGCCGCCATTGCCTTAGGGAAAATCGGTGTATCAGCAAAAGTTGCCATTCCCGCCCTGATAAAGGCGTCTAAGGATAAAGATCGCGATGTTCGTATGAGTGCTGCTATTGCTCTAGGAGATATGGGTGTAGAAGCTTCATCCGTCGTTCCGATACTGGTTCAAGCGTTGAAAAATCAGAATATATATGTTCGTCGGCGTGCAGCCGATGCCTTAGGACATATTGGTTCCGAAGCTTCATTCGCCGTTCCGGCTTTAGCTGAAGCTTTGAAAGATAGAAATAGCGAAGTTCGTGCAAGTGCTGCTTCTGCCTTGGAGAAAATCGCTCCAGGCTCTCAATAGAGTCTGACGAAGGGGAGCTGTTGATGAAAGACCAGATTATTACTGACGCCTACAGGCAAACCCAGAGAAGTGGGAAAAATACCATTACTCACTAGACTCGACTTTTGGCGAATAGTTCTAAGCGAGGAATCCCTATATAAAGTAGCTGCGGTATCGAGTAAAAACTTGTATGCCAGACAGGATAGACCAGCAAAAAAATGCCTATTTGGGTCAAGGGATAGCCTTTCCCTTGCGTGTGACCGTTCAGGGAAGTTTACAGCTAAGTGCGACGGCGCGGAACATTGAGGAATCAATCCTGATTATTCTCCGGACTAATTTGGGAGAGCGAATCTATCGACCGAACTTTGGTTCACGGTTGTCAGAACTCGTGTTTGCCCCAATGAATATCCAAACGCTTCTTTTAATCCGCCTGTACGTGGAGGAAGCGCTAGAAATGTGGGAGCCTCGGATTGTTCTCGATGCGGTTCGCACTGACCCCGATCCAGTTCGCGGTCTTGTAAACGTTACGATTGAGTACCATCCCAAAGACAGTCACGATAAGCGTAGCTTAGTTTATCCGTTCTACCTGTTGCCCCAATCCGAGTCGCTCGCCTAGTTGCTGTGGAATTTGATTTCTTACCCAACCTGCCTAAGTCCAATCTGGATGACCGGACGTTTAAAGACCTCGTAGACGAGTGTATTTTGCGTATTCCGCGCTACTGTCCAGAGTGGACGAATTACAACGCTAGCGATCCTGGAATTACCTTGGTCGAGCTATTTGCTTGGCTTACCGACCAGATGCTGTTGCGGTTTAACCAGGTGCCTCGGCGTAACTATGTGGCGTTTCTGGAACTTTTGGGTATTCGCCTCCAACCCCCAGCACCAGCGCGGACGGAGGTGACGCTCTATCTGGCAGCCGCTTTGCCTTCCTTATACCAGATTCCTGCTGGCAAAGAGGTGGCAACTGAGCGCACGGAAACTGAAGAAGCGATTGTGTTTACAACAGACCAGCCGCTTTCAATTGGGGTTCCGAGAATTCGCCATTTTCTTACTGCCGAAACGCTGGAAGAGCGACCTCAACTATTACGCGATCGCTTTTCCAATCTCTGGACACAAGCCTCTAATGGCAGTTGGGAAGGTCGAGAACAGCCCGTATTTAGCGATCGCCCCCAACAAGGTAATTGTTTTTACCTCGTATTTGAACCCGATCAGCCGCTAGAAGGCAATGTTCTTGCTATCACCTTACGCGGAAGACCAGCAGGTTCTACAGGTATCAATCCCGATCGCCCCCCTCGGCATTGGGAAGCCTGGAATGGCATCCGATGGCAACCCATCCTTCGCAGAAATGCAGATGATGGAACGCGAGGCTTTAGCTTTGATGATGTATCCCAGCAACAGGAACTCAATGCGGTGCGGGAAGCGGATGTAATCCTCCATCTTCCCCAACACTGGCCTTCTACATATTTCTCTACCTATCAGGGGCGCTGGTTGCGCTGCGTTTACACCGAACCCCACACCGTTCAATCAGGTTACAGTTCGTCCCCCACATTTATGGGACTAGCAACCCGCTCAATTGGGGGAACCGTTAACGCGAGTCAATGTACGCTGGTTCAAGATGAATTGCTGGGCGAAAGTGACGGAACACCCGGTCAAACGTTTCAGCTTCAAAGTAGACCAATCCTTCCAAGACTGGCAGAAGAGCATCTCCTCGTTACACCACCTTTAGGTTTACCTCAAGTTTGGCAGGAGGTGAGTAACTTTGCTGAGTCCGGTTCTGAAGATCGGCACTACACAATTGACTCGCTGACAGGACAGTTGCAATTTGGTCCCCTAATTCGAGAACCTGCACAACTCAAAGAGCAAACTCAGATTCGCGCCCAAACACAACAGGATAATGGCATTTATCTAGGGGGGGAACCAGCCGCGATGCAAGTGATGGAGCGGCAGTATGGAGCAATCCCTCCGCGTGGCTCTGTGATCCGAATGGTGGCGTACCGCACAGGAGGAGGACGACGTGGGAATGTTCAAGCCGGGACACTCCGCATTCTCAAGTCAGCCATTCCCTACGTTGCTAGTGTGGTGAATCACGAAGCGGCTCGAAACGGTGCAGATGCTGAATCGCTTGAAGATGCTGTGATTCGCGTACCAAAACTGCTGCGAACTCGCGATCGCGCTGTGACTCCTGAAGACTTTGAACTATTGACTCTTCAAGCTGGCGACGGAGCCGTAGCGCAAGTCCGATGTCCTGCTCGTCAAACGGGTGGAGCAACAAACGGGGTCGTCAACTTATTCATCGTGCCTCAAGCCGACATCAGTGGTATCGAACGAGGACAAGGAATTAGCCCCGACCAACTCGCCTTGAGTCCACCGTTGCAGGAAAAAATCCTCGCTTATCTCGATGAACGACGGCTTCTCGGTATCCAGGTGCGGCTTCAGGAACCCGAATATGTTGGCGTTGCCGTTCAAACCGAGGTAGGGCTAGAGCCAGAGTACAATAACCCGCAATCACGGCAAGAAATCCTTCGTCGTCTCCAGGTTAGCTTGTATCAGTTTCTCAATCCCCTTACGGGGGGCGTGAAGGGCGAAGGCTGGTCGTTTGGTTGCCCCGTCTACACCTCGGATATTATTGCCTTGTTTCAGCGAACCCCAGGAGTGCGGTATTTAGGCACTGTTTTATTATTTGAGTTACGCAAGCAAGGGCAAACCTGGGTGCGAAGCCTTGCCTCGAATGGATTAGTGGCACCGGGTTCCCACGGGCTAATTTGTTCCTGGGCTGATGAACACTTACGCTCTGGTCATGCCATTAGCCTAATATGAACAAAAAAAAGGCAGATGGCCGAAGGAATTTATTCCGATACCTTCTTCACGAGCATAGGAGCAACTGCTCATGAGCAAGGGTCACAATCTCAATTGAAGGTATTTCAGTGGCTGGGAGCGACTGGGGGCTTGCATCGCCCTGACGCTCCTACCTTCTACCTTCTGCCTTCGTCACCATGAACTATGAACCATGAACCATTTTGAATTCTCATGACTCAACCCCGTTCGGTTCAGACGATTAGCCTCTTACTCACCCCAATGCAGCTCCCAGAGGCAGCGCCCACTCAAGCCTCAGGAGCAACTTCTGCAACGTGGACGGCTGAATCATCAAAGGTTGATGCCACGCCTCCCCTAAGTTTGGGATTATCTCCTGGTGAACCGAGCGAAATTATTGTTCAGATTAAAAACGAAAGCGATCGCCCCCTCCAACTTGACTTTAAGATTGAAGGAGATTTTCCTCTACAGTGGTGTCAAATTGGTCAGGAAGGCAGTGAACTTCTGGCACGGCAGCAGATGGATGCGGTTCTTTACTTTCAAATTGCCGCTGATTTTTTTGAGCAACACCAAAACCTCAGTTCGGATAAATCATTAAAAATCGACTATCGCGGTCAACTTCACGTTTACGCCACCCAACCCGATACGGAACAACGGCAAGTGAAGTCCGCAACCTTCAATCTCTACGTTCGTCCTCGTAGTCTTTACCTCAACTTTTTGCCATCCGTCTACCGTGAGGTGGACTTTATCGGTCGCTTGCTCAAAATCTTTGAACAAGCCTTTGAGCCAACTGTTCAAACCTTAGATGTCCTCTGGGCGCACCTTGACCCCCTAACTGCCCCCCAAGCCTTGCTGCCTTTTTTAGCTCACTGGGTTGGTTGGCCAAGCGATGTCCCTTGGAGTACACACGAGCAACGTCGCCTGATTCGCCATGCGATGGACATTTATCGTTGGCGGGGAACTCGTCAGGGGTTAAGGCTTTACTTGCATCTTTATACTGGACTCCCTCTAGATGAGCCAGGAGTAGCAGAATCAGAAAAAGCCATTAGTATTCAAGAAGTTTTTAGCGAGGGGTTTATTTTGGGTTCTGCTCGCCTCGGACAAGAAGCCATTTTAGGAGGAGGACGACCTTATCACTTTATTGTTTGGCTACGTTGCCAAGAGCCAAAGCGAATTGATGAAGGCTTGGTACGTTCAATTATTGACCAGGAAAAACCTGCTTTTTGCACGTATGACCTGTATATTGAGGAATCATTAACAGCAGCTAACACCTAGCCCTTAGCTGTTGTGCGTTTAATTTGTACATAGAAACTAGCTTTCCTCATTTTGAATTTTTTAGTTTGAATTTTTAATTCTTAAAATGTCTCGTTTCTTCCCCTTTCCTCCATTTCAAGCTTTTGAACGACTCCAGATCGCTGATGGTCTATTAATGACGGCACAGCGATGGAAAAGCGCTCATGATTATCATCGACAACGGCAAAACTTTCACCACCAATCGCTACATCAACCGGGTGTCGTCTGTGGGCTAGGAGTGTCGGTGATTCCGGCTCCAATGGATGTAGCGGCTCAGTACCGAGATGGGCGCTGGTTACAAGTTCAGCCTGGAATTGCGATCGATCTACTGGGGAACCCAATCATTGTGTCCCAGCCAGAAGCTTTCCGTATTCAATCGGAGCCACCCCCCTGTCAGTCATTGGTCGTTTATTTGGTTGTTAGCTATGTTGACCCCGATCAACTGCGTCAGTCAGCAGGGAGAGAAAGTGTTCAGGAAAGGTTCCGGATTGTTGAAAAGACAAATCCAAGTGAGTTGGATGTTGAATTGTGCCGCATTCATCTCCAATCAGGAGAAGTAAGGCTTCAAACTCCAATTGATGTCTTCTTTCCAGGAGTGAACGAGTTGGATCTACGTTACCGACAGCCAGTCTGTTCTCGACCTTTGGGGATTGTACAGGTTGCTCAGGTGACATTGGGAACTCAACAGGACAATCAGATTGCGTCTACCCTTTCTCAACTGCTTCAGGCAGTGGCAGTACTCTATCCGACATTACAAGGAGAAACTGAGATTGGGCAAATGACTCCCCAGTTCCTTGCCAATGCAGACTTATCAAACTACGACCTGCTTTACCTGCCGCGTCAATACTTACTCAGCTTTGAGCAACCCGTTATTGACACGTTGGGGCAGTATTTAGAGCGTGGGGGAGTGCTGCTGATTGTCGTTGACTTTGAGGAGGTCAATCTAGATGAACTACTTACGGTGAAACAAGAATTGCAGGTTGCCCTTGATAATTTGGGAGATGAGGCAGAACTGATGGTGATGCGGCAAGACTTAGAGGTAGAAATCAGCGCGATTGACGCAAACATCGCTCAGCATATTCAAGAGGTTTGTTATTCCATCAATGCTGTAGCAGAGAGAATGGGGTATTCCTTAGAAGGCGTAGGTTCTCTGAATCACCAACACCCTCTGCGGCTTCACCCGTTTTTATTCGCCCAATTTCCCCTCATTAATGGTCAACCCCTGCACCTGTTTAACTGGGGTGGGATTATCCTCATGGTCGGTAATCTCGCTCAATGTTGGGGACTGGATGAGGCGTTGACTCTGCCACGAGAGACGATCCGAACGGCGCAAGAGATGGGTATCAATCTTTTGCATTTTGCATGGCATCGTCATCAACTGACTCAGCTTCAGCAAGCTTCACCGTTCACGACAACTGCAAGCGAGCATACCCAAACCCTGATCGAGCAAGTACCAGTCGTTGAGTAGGGGTTTTGAGCGGATGGCGAAACAAATTAGCACTGAGATTTCTACCCAAGTCCTCCACTACAAGCCAGGAGGTGCCCCAGCAACTTTTGAGTTGACTGTCAACAATGATAGCGATCGCTTTGCCGCGTTTCAGGTCGATTTGTCGGCAGCAGGCTCTGATCCAAAGCTTGGGTCGAGTTGGTATCGTTTAGTCCCTGCTATCTCTTCAAAAATTCCAGGCGGAGATTACACCCGTTTCCAGGTCGAAATTTTAGCAGTTCCACCTGTTCCAGGGGGCTTCACGGGTACGATGAATCTAACCGTGCGGGTTTTCTCATGGGAACTCAACGATGAAGACAGACAGATTTTGCGGTTAGTCGTTGAAGGTTCAGGTATCTTGCCTTCCACGTTGGCATTATCTGAGCGTAAATTTCAGGGGTATCCGGGTGATTTAATTGATGTGTCGGTAGCCGTTAGCAACTCAAACCGTCAGGCAGTTGATGTGACGCTGCGGCTTAGCGGGATAGACCTAAATTGGTTCCCGAATGGCGCAGAAAAACAGCTCCACATTCCCGCTAGAGGACAGACAGATGCGGTATTTGCGTGTCAGTTACCCGATGCAACCCAGGCTCCAAGTGGAGTCTATACGCTGAGTGTTGAAGCGACTCAGCTTCGGGCAGTACCTGTCCAAGCTCAAGCAACACTAACTATATTGCCTGCTGGATTTATGGAGTTTCGTTGTTCTCCGACGCGGCAGCAACTCCCCATGAAACCTCGCCGCTGGCTCAATCCGGCAGTAGACACCGCGACTTATGCCCTTGAGCTAGAAAATCAGAGCAATTTGCCCCAGGAAGCAAGCGTCGATGTCCGCTATCAAGACGAGAGTAGCGAAAAACCGCGCAGGTGGTTTCCTTTGTTTGGGGGCAATGCCAAATCACCTGTCAAACCGCCAGACCTTTCAGCGAAAGTTGCAACGAACACCTTAGAGGTCAAGCCAGGGCTGGTCAACTTAGGGGTTGGGGAAACTGCTCAGCTTGAGTTGATTATCCGTCGAAGATTACCGTGGATTGGCTGGTCGCGACGGCGCTTTCTGCAAGCTAAGGCGATCGTCTCCGACCCGCGTCTCGATCTTCGCAACGATACGCAAACGCTAGAACTACGTGTTTCGCCGCAGATTCCTCTTTGGTTACAGCTAGCGGGTATTCTGTTCGTCTTACTTCTCGGCTGGCTCATCTTGGGTCGCCAGCGGGGACATACCGGACCTGTTACAGCAGTCCAGTTTAGTGGGCAAGCGGATGAGGTGGTGAGCGTGTCAACAGATGGCACTGTCCGTCGTTGGCAGGCTAACGGCACTCATCTTAAATCACGGGGGATATTGGAGCAGGGTGATAAAGCCGTGCGCGTCGTGCGGTACCGTCCGGTGAACAATGATCAAGTGGCAGTGGGATTTGAAAACGGACAAATCCAGATTTGGGATTTGCTGTTTGGCGAACGGCAGTCGTCATTTTCCTATCGAAACGATGATCGCGTTTTTGACCTTGCCTTTACTCAAGACTCTCGCTCGTTATTTAGTGGTCACGGGAGTGGGTTAATTTTACAGTGGGGCATAGAACCCGGAAGACGCGCACTCACCCAGGTGAAGCCACGACGCGGGTTCAAAGTTGACTATGCCGTTCAGTCCCTTGCCCTTGTCGGTTCAACAGAGAATCATTTGGCGATCGCAGGTCGCTACAATCGGCTGACTCTGCTGAACTTGGCAACAGAAACTAATCGAGAGATGCCATACCGAACCGGAGGGTTCAATGACTACATCATGAGTTTGGCAACAGCAAGTCAACAGCCTGATTTGCTGGCAACGGCAGATAATCGGGGAACCATTACCCTCTGGAATTTGCGCCGCTGTTTAGCCGATAACAAGGCTCCCTGCGAACAGGTCGATGACTGGTCTACAGGACACGGTGGAGCCGCCGTTCGCTCAGTTGCCTTAAGTGCTGATGGTTGCAATCTCGTCAGTGCTGGCGACGATGGGCGAGTCGTCCTCTGGTCTTTGACCTCAGAGGGCACTCGCAGTCCAGCACTGATTGAAGGGAAGACACTGTATCAATCGTCAGTGCCGCTCAATGCTGTAGACCTCATCCGCACTAAAGACCGCATTTTGGTTGCCAGCGGTAGTCAAGATCATCAGGTCAGGTTGCATAGCATAGACGAGGCAACTGCACAGGCAGGTGGCACATGCAGTAGCTTTGCTCAGTAAGGGGCAAGTGTTAGGGGCTAGGAATTTTCTAATACCTAACACCTACTCTTAAAGATCGGGATAGGGAAGTAGGAAGATGACGGGAAATCAATTGAGTTCAGAGGCAGGACAGCCGCGTAATTCGTCAAGCTTAGTCGAACTGCGGCGGTTAACTGCCGAGCAGCAGCAACTCCTTACCTGGATGGCACAGCAGGAAGCAGGTGTCAGCTTAGCTGAGATTGCTGCCCAAACCCGCAAATCTGAGGAAGAGGTCAGCAGGCTACTTGCAGAACTCAGGCAGCAAGATTTAATTTTCAACGTTGGCAGCGATCGCTATCGCGCTTCGTCTCCTACCCAAGGTGATTCACTAGCCGATAGCTACGCTTCAGGCAGCTTCTCCGACAACCTGCTACAGTCGCTTAGTCCGAGCAAACCGCTTGCCGTTATCCTCAACTCCACTGGTAAGGATGTTGTCACATCAGGAGGAACGTTTGAACTGGCAGTCACTGTAACGAATAGAGGTAGCCAAAGTGCTGTTGTTCACATTTTTATTGATGACCTTTCTATTCTGTTGCGTCAATGGTGTCAATCGAGTCAGGAATACCTTGCTCTATCACCCGACCAAAGTGGTGAGGTTGTTTTTCGATTTCAGATACCTGTTGAGGTGCTGCCGGGAACGTTTCATTATCTCCTCGTCGTTGATGCGCCGCAGCATTACCCAGAATATCCTCCAGCTCGGTATTCGCAACAGCTAGAAATTTTGCCCCCTAGTCTTGACATTGTCAAAGCGAGTGACCCGACCTTCGTCATACAACCGCCAACGAGTTCAGCAAAGCCTGCTGTCCTGCAACCGAGTAGTGTTCTGCAACTGCAAGTTTTAGTCTACAACCGCTCCGATCGCGTTGATCGCTTCCGTTTGACTTGTACAGACTTGCCGGAATCTTGGTTTACTATTACCTACCCCCAGGAAACTCAAGGATTGGGGCTAGTACTAGAAGCTGAGAGTTTGGGTCTCAATCCCGGAGATCAAAGTCAAATTTTGCTGCTCATTACCCCGCCCTCAGATGCCCTAGCAGCGAACTATATCCCAACCGTGCGGCTGTACTCGGAAAATAACCCAGACCTCAATCTTTTAGATTTGGTGTATTTCCAGGTTCTCCCGATCTACTTACTCCAACCTGCCCTGCGACCCATTATCAGTCGAATCAGGGAGCAATCAGGATTACTTGAAGTACAACTTGTCAATAGCGGTAATACAGAGCGTGAGCTTCTCCTGCGGGTGAATGACTTAGATGGAGGTGAAAGTTGCACCTACCGCCTTGAGCCAAACGAAGTCAAAATAGCGCCAAAAGAAACCGCACGGGCGAAGTTAACAGTACAGCCGACCCGGTGGTGGCGGCGCCCTCTGTGGGGTGGGGGTCGAGTGCTGAACTTTCAGGTAGAGTTAGAAGACCGCCAGCAGGTACCCTTACCCAGTAGCTTGCTGCCGGGATATGTGACATGGGCAGCACGTCCCTGGTGGCAACTGCTCCCTTTGGTGCTGGCAGGGTTAGGCACTTTGGCGCTTTTGGTTTGGCTGATTTGGTGGTTGTTTTTTAGACCGCCAGTTTCCCCAAAAATCTTAGAATTTTATGTTGAGGATTCCCGTTACTCGGCGGCGAATGGGGATGTCGCACAAGTCGGATGGCAAATTCAGTTTCCCAACCGCATCCGCTCTCTGAGAATTACTGGTCAGGCTCCGGATGGTCGGGCAATTAGTGGCCCACTTGTCTATGACTTTAGTCAATCCCTGCCCCCAGCGCTGAAACCGTTTTGTACACTTGAGCAAGTCCTTTTAACGTGTAGAAACGTTCGCACCGATGCTCGGCAAGCGGGGGAATATATCTTTGAACTTACCTTGATTCCCAAACGGGGACGGGGGCAAACGCTAGAGACTCGGAAAACGGATCGGATCGCAATTGACCCAGTTCCCTTGCCGCAGGTGGTTGAGTTCAAACCAACCCAAGCCGCTTATCTAGAAGCGAAGAATACACCAGCGAATCAGTCTGCACGGGGTAATACCCAGGCTTCTCCAGCAATTACAAATCCATCCGACATTCGGCTGAACTGGGTAGTAACCCGACCCCAAGACCTGCAAGCACTTCAGCTTGTAGGGCGTACACCGGATGGTGCGATCGCTCGTCCGCCACAGCGCTTTAACTTCGCTCAGGGTATTCCTAAAGAGTTGCAAGAATTTTGTGAGATTGGCAACGTCTTAGTCTGCCAGAATCTAGGGACAGGCGTGCGGCAAGCCGGAGACTACATTTTTGAATTAATTGCTATCCCCAAAGATGAGTCAGCAAAAGCTCCAGAACCAACCAAAACTCACCCAATCAAGATTCAACCCCGCCCTGCCCAAATTCTTAACTTCCGAATCAATAACCAGGATGCTAGACCAAAGTACTTAATTCCCATGGAACAGGGGCAGCCTCCCCTGGCGTTGGTTGTGTCTTGGAACGTTGAGGGAGGGGGAAGTACAGCCGTACAACTGTTGCCTTCTCCTGGAAGCGTTCCCTTGCAAGGAGCCGTCGCTTTTCCCCTCAGCCAGCAACCGGAAAGTCAAACAATTACTTTGCAAGTAAGCAATGGTGTAGGGCAACCAATCACACGCTCCGTCACTATTGAGACGTTTGACCCCACTCCCACTGATCCGGCTGCTACCGCTGCTGCTGCCGTTGCTGCTGCGGCGGCAAATGCCCGACAAAACGCAGAGGCGATGCAAGAACAATCAGGTGCATCGTCACCCTCAACACCCCCCTCAACGTCACCTTCACCCCCCTCTTCAACCTCCTCCCCTTCCCCAACACCAGAACCATCTATTCCCTCCCTAAACTCGCCTGCTCCCTCTACTAGCGATCGCCTTTCTCCTTCGGAACTGCCTCCACAGTTTGACTAGCTGGCGAGTGATTAATGCTTCTAGCAAACGTTATGGGTAAAGTACTGAAAAATACATCCATAGCTGTAGCCATAAAGGTTAGGACAGATTTAAGGGCCCAAACAACCACGTACTCCTGATAAGCCTTCTGCCTTTTGCCTTCTGCCTTTTGCTACTTAGTGGACTTCATCCAAGTAATGCACTGTTGTAGCTGTTGGTTCATTGTCTTTGCATCTGCATGGTAGCGGCGTCCATGACCAGGCAGTACCCACTCAAATGAGTAGTTCACCAACTTGTGCATTGATTTAGTTAATTCTGTCCACGAGTACCAGCAAGCTCTTCGGAAAGCAATTAGCTGATTAAGCTCGTCTGACCAAGCCAGATGGTCACCAGTAAACAGAAACTTGTTGTTGTACAGCAAAACTGTATGACCTTTGGTGTGACCAGGAACGGGAATAATTAATAAATCAGGAGCTAGCTCAAAGAGTTCCGAGCCAGATAGCTGAATTTCAACATTTCGCGTTCCACTGTTGATTTCGTCGCTATGCAGGATGCGCTCACACTTGAAATGCTCAGCATATTTCTGATGATCGGCAACATCATCGCGATGCGTCAGGTACAAGTAGCGAATCCCACCCATTTCTTCAATACGCTTAACAAGTGGCGGCGTAAAACGAGGAGAATCTACTAAAACATTTCCTTCAGGGCGTTGAATGAAGTAGCTAGCTGCACCGTAGGAATCCTCGGCATGGTAGCCACAGTGATAGACATTTTCTGCTACTAAAATCGGCAAACTCTGTTGTGCTTCTTTGATGTCCTTCGGCTTTTCAACAGTGCCAATGGAAGCCGTAGGACAAGCTAATAACGCTTGAAGCGATCGCAATCGTTCTATTTCTGATGTCGGTTGATGATAAACCGCAGATTGCCCACCAGCACTATGAAACACCTCCGGAACCATCCATCGGCAAGTATCACAATCAATGCAGGTACTATCAACGTAAAAGTCACCACTCACGTTTTGAGAGCGGCGTTGCTGGAGATGAGCCACTGTGAAACCTCCGACTATTCTTGCAAGCTTTTTGAGTGTATTTATAAATCATAGTCATTATGAGTATGGATTGTGTGGGCAGAGAATAAATTGTCCCATCAATAGCTGTAGGGCACAGCTTTTCTGTACCCTACACTTGCCACCTGAATAACTTTTTTCTAGGAGTCTTTTACCTTGGGTTCATCAGGTTTAAGAGGAATTACACTCTCGTTAAGGGAGATGAGGGAGTAATTTCGGCCCTACCTCTCCTACTTTCCCATCTTCCTCACCTTCTCTACCTTCCTTCAATTAGTGACATTCGGTTTAAGAGGAGTGAACTTTTTGTTTAACTGATTGAGTCGAATCAAAGCCATAAGATTCTCGCACCAAGTACAGTGGGCGCCCCTTTACCTCTTCATATACACGACCCAGATATTCACCAAGGACACCTAAACTGACCAGTTGAACTCCTCCCAAGAAGAGGACAGCAACCATGATCGAAGCATAACCAGGTAGGTCTACTCCAAAAAGTACAGTACGAATGACTAGAAAGCTTGCGTAGAAGAATGCAGGAATAGCAACTAAAAGACCAATATAACTCCAGACTTTTAGAGGAATAAAGCTAAAGGAGGTAATTCCATCCAGAGCAAAGTTCCAAAGTCGCCAGTAGTTCCAGGTTGTTTCTCCTTTGTAACGTGAGGGACGGTCATAAAGAATCGAAGTTTGTTTGAAACCTACCCAAGCAAACAAACCTTTCATAAAACGATTGCGTTCTGGCAGTTGCTTAATAGCATCAACCACACGACGGTCTATTAAGCGGAAATCTCCCGTGTCGCGGGGAATCGGGACATGACTAATGCGATCAATAATTCGGTAAAATGCATTAGCGGTGAGGCGCTTTATCCAGCTTTCTCCTTGACGCGAGCGACGAGTCGCCAAAACCACATCATAGCCTTCGCGCCACTTTGCAACCAGATCTGCAATTAATTCTGGTGGGTCTTGTAAATCAGCATCAATGGGTACAACAGCATCACCACATGTATAGTCCAAACCTGCGCTCAGAGCAATTTCTTTACCATAATTTCGAGACAGATTAACGACTTTAATGGCAGGGTTTTGTTGATGATGTTCAATCAGTCGTTCAATTGTATTGTCTCTACTCCCATCATTCACACAAACAATTTCATAGGTCATGTTGAGGCGATTAAGGACAGAGGTTAATCGCTCAAACAGATAGTCAAGATTCTGCTCCTCGTTATACACGGGAACGACTACAGAAAGTTCAACATCACCTGAATATGAAGGCATGGTGTAAGAAGTGTGAACTAACGAAAACTACCCCAGCCAAAATATATCACTACAGAGGGTTTGGGGATTCCTGAATTAGGATGATGTTTTTAAATGGGTGAAGCTGTCAAGTCCCCTAAAGATATAAACTGGCGCTGGGCTAATCCTTAGTCCCTAACTAAACCCTAGCTGAGATTCAGTGTTGTCCAGGTTTTTTCTCCAACAATTCCGTCGGGAGAAATCCCTTTAGCTTTCTGAAAGGCAATTACAGCCGTTTGTGTCGCAGCACCAAAGATTCCATCAGCAACGCCTGGATTAAATCCTTGCTGTTGTAGACGCTGTTGGAGTTGTTTAACTTCAGGACCAACGGCTCCTCGTTGGAGTGGTAGAAACGGTTGTGAAGGTGTATCTCGCCATTTTTGAGAAAATTCTTCCAACACTTGTTTTGAGACTTGTCCTTGCAACCATGCGATCGCCTGATCCTGGTGAGGTAAGCCGCGATAATACTTATAAGTGTCAATTAGACTCAGTGTTGCGGGTGGGGATTCTGGCAGGACAGGAACAACCGACAGCGCCTGCCAAGTTGCGGGACCAACTACACCATCTGCCTTCAACCCGTTAAACTTCTGAAAGGAAACAACAGCTTGTACTGTACCAGAGCCAAAAATACCGTCGATTGGTCCCGGATTAAAGCCTTTGGCTTTCAGGAGTTGCTGTAGTTCTTTGACTTTCGTTCCTGTAGAGCCTTCCCGCAGATAGTCTTCGACTGAAGCATCAATGCGTTGTCGGACTTCGTTGCGTAATCGAGGTAATTGGCTGTACAACCAATCACCAGGGCATTGTGTTGGGGAAAAGTCTCGATGTCCTCGAATATTGTCTGGGCTAATTTTGCAGGACGAACAAATCGAAGCACACAACTCAACCAAACTATTCCACTGCAGGGCTTTCATCTGGTAGGTGGTAAAGGTACCTTCATTTTCAATTCCTGGTGACTCATTACCCTTAGTGTTACCTGCATGAGCAGAGCGAACACTACGCCCCTGTACAATTGCCGCTAAAGAGCCTTGTCTGCCCTCTAGCAAAAATCCACTAGTCGTGTTCAAGAAGTTGTGACCAGAATCTACCCAGCCAAAGCCATCCATGTGGGCTTTTTGAACACTTTTGGCAAACTCCTTAGCTCCTGTTAGCGTTCCTTTCGAGGCATCATTGGGGGGATTCGGGGTAGCCGTATGATGAATGATGATGTACTGCGGTCGAGTTATCTCTGACCATTGTTTTGGGGGCTTTGCTCCCCAGTCTTTGGCGGTAATGACACTGGCCGTGAATGACATCCTTACCTCTTGTCGTAAGTTGTAATGGCTTGATGGTTGCGATAGTGCTGAACTTCGTTCCGCTTTACTAAGGCGCTGCTGCAAGCTGATCGCGAGTGGAACATCTAGCCATAAAGCAGGTGTGACTTGTTTTTAACCTACTGTGTCACTCATTGCAAAGGGGGTTCTTTATCCTTGACATTTTTATAGAAATGTTAGATGGAACTGCTTGCAGGAGAAACTGTACAGAGATTTCTGCCTAGATGCGTCAGTAGGTTCTTCTGGAGGCAACAAACTCTCCAATCGAGAACCCTTCTGACTTTGCCTAACTACTTTGGGATTGTCCGTCACAACGTACTGGGGTTCCGTTATCCCAGCTAGCAATATCAAAGCTTTGTTCCCTAGCTTGTTGTTCTACCTCAGCCTGATTCTCTGCCGCAACGAATAAAAATACACCGCCCTCTTTACCATCATCACGTCGGAGGGCGGAGGCGATCGCATCTTGTGGTTGCAAGTGGTAGCCGTCCCAGCCAAAGATTGGGTAGGTGTCCCGGACAAGGAGAAGCGATCGCTGATTTCCTTCAACGCTTCCCGCTAGCGTCACAAAGTGACCGACATCCCAATCGGCTTCGGGCGGTGATATATCCTCACCAGCGAGGTAAGCCAAGGCATCTGTCAAGGTTATACGCGAACCCCAGAAATGTCCAGTTTGCACGTTGCAAAGTGGTACTGCCTCCCAACTACGATTCTTCTGGCACAAGGCGATTAAATCTTCCATGCTCTCTGGTGACCAGTTGGCACGAAGCGGCACTAATGCATAACGCCCCAATGAGGCTTGGAACACGGCATTAATTAACCCAGTTGCCGCTGTACCCGCCTCTTGAACGTTAACCGTCTCTGGCAGTCGTTGAGAATAGTCTTGACGTGAACTTGCTCCTGGTGGCACCCAATGAGTCGGGTCACCGATTGGTAACGTTGAGTCTGCCAACAATGCTAGTTGCGTCACATCAACACCTGTAACCCCATGAGCCTGAAGCAGCATCGAAGCCCAGTAAGGGCCACAGAGATTATCCGGTTGCTGACCAGCAAGACGATACGGCTGGTTGATTCGCTCAGCACCAGGGAAAAACTTGACTGAGAGACAGGCTGGCAGATTCAACATAGTTCAAGGGGCTGAACAATTGGCAGGGAATCTGAGAGTAACCCTTTAAGTTCTTACATAGTACAACGTGAGCAAACAGACATAATCTCACTCACTACTACTAGGACTCAAGGCATTTGCCTTTTCTCCTGGAATTAGGTTTAGGATATTCTGCGCTTCTTTTAGAGAAACAATTGTGAAGTTTAATTTAAAGTGGAAAGGCTCCACACGGCTGGGTGTTATTGGGGCAGACTCCCAGACTGTAAGACGATAGCCAAGGTTAAGTGGTTTGAGTTCGTAGTGTATCATCAAAGTTTTTGCCAAAAGTCAAATAATTAGTGCTGCCTACACTTATCTCTTGAGCTATGGCAACTTATGCCAATGGAAGTAGACAATCGTTTTCCTACAATGGTTTTCAATTGACTGGAAGTCATAGTTTTTAACTTAGGAAAGGAGAAAATAAAAAACAAAATTCACTCCTACTTTTCCTATTTCAAAAAGACTGTCCCTTATCAACATGAAAACCCATCTAAACAGCCAAGAAGGCTTTGGTGCCTGGTTGTCTTGATTTATAAACCGTTTAAATACTAAAGCGTGAATAGGCTGTTGCACTTCACCCAACTGTATCACCCGATCGGGTGAAGACATTTTTTGCTTTATTCCTATGAACAAAAACCCAAAGTTTTGAATATTTATACCTGAATTTTTCTTCGTCAATTAGATTGTGTGCCAGTTCCTTTTCTGGTGTAAATTGGAAAGTTCCGTCCGGAGCCACAACACCTTCTACTGGAGCTTATGAAGTCATCAATTCTTGACTTAACCTCAGGAGAAATTTATGCGAGTTCGGATCGAGTTAGTAGAAGTATATTGCCGCGATACAGAGGATGTTACTGGGGCCGACACATTATATCTAGTTGGTGGTGTGTCGGACGGAAGACAAACGCAACCTGTACTAACCAATCGACTGTGGATTAATGACAACCAAACTCGTTCATTTGCTGCTGATCGCAGTGTCATGTTTGATGCTGATGTACCAGAGAACAGAAGTGTTCATATTGGTCTACAAGCCTTTGATGAAGATGCAGCCAGAGACTGGGCTAAGCATGGTGAGTGGGTTACTCAGTTAACTGATGCGATCGCAGGAGAAATTGAGCAACTCCCCCGTGACCCACAGATACCGCAGGGTCCAGGTAGCAGTCAAAACCCAGACCCCGCAAAAGTAGCCGCCGCAATTCTGCGAGGAGCGGTGCGAGTCGTTGGGTTCTTTGCCCAGCTTGACAAAGATGATAAGCTCGGTCAAACAACAATAGACATCCCAGTAGGAGTTCCTGGCACAGAAATCAAAGAGTGGAACTTTAGCGGACGTAACCTCGGTGGGGCTTTGGGATGGTCTACTTGGAATTACACGGTTCGCTATCGTGTTAGCCAATTAGCGCCAGGTACTTCAGGTGCGATCGCAACCTTCGGAAATAAAATCAAGCTGCGTCATCTTGCAACAGCTAGAACCCTTCACTCACACCCACTCAATTACGGTCACTCCCGTACATCTGGTCAGCAACAGGTAACAGCCTATGAGGGGGCGGATGATAACGATCTCTGGATTATTAAAGGAGCGCATGGGCAACCTGACAACCATAGGGCAGGGCAACCCGTTCAAAATGGTGACATTATTCGCTTGCAGCATGGGTTAACTGGGAGAAACTTACACAGTCATGGCGGAATCCCTTCCCCAGTAACGGGTCAGCAAGAAGTTACCTGTTTCGGTGACAACGGCTTTGGCGATGACAATGATAACTGGCGAGTTGAAATCGAAGGTGGTGGAGCTTGGGATACGAATCGGCGAATGAGGCTGATTCACGTTAATACCAATCATGCTCTGCACTCTCACTTCGGGTACTCCCATCCTAATTGGACGGCAAGTCAGCAGGAAGTTACAGGTTTTGCAGGGCGAGATGATAATGATTGGTGGTCGCTTTTCGAGATTCATTAAGCTGCTGCCATCTAGCGGAGTTGTCCACTAATCCAAAATCCAAAGTGGTATAAGCGATCACGCTTTTAATTTACAACAACTGCTCACCCAAAGGGGAAAGGTCAATTCATACATACCTTTTCCCTTTTTCCTTTTTCCCAAAACTAGTTAGCTGTAGAGAACTAAAGGAGAAAGTAGAAGGCAGGTTCTCTTCACGCTGGCTCTAGCCTGAGTTGACAAACCCTAGACCGCTCCTTTAGAGAGAGGTTTAGGCAAAGCCGTAACGTTAGGCTCGAAACTATAGGAAATTTGTGTAAAAAGCCTGCTCAGAATTTTCATAGATTCTGAGAAATTTGTGATTGCTAGAGGAGAGTAAAAAATGGTATCGACTCTTGATGACACCAAGCGGCTTGCCATTGCAACAAAATTGGCAGATATGAAAGCACTACAAAATCTGTTGATTAACAATGAGCAGCAATTCATTCAGAATTGCAGTGATGAGGATATTCGCAAGCGCCTACAGGATATGCTCGAAGATGACCAGAAAAACCTAGGCGTTCTCGATACTGTAATCATTCAGTACGGTGTCAAGGGAGAGGTTAAGGAAACAACCCAGAAGCTAATCGAGGAAGTCCAGAAACTTATGGGAAGTTCTGAACTAACTCTGTTTGAAAAAGTATTTCAGCATGAATTACTCAAGCATAGGCAGGCGATGGCTGGACTACTAATCCACAAAGCAGCTCAAGTTGTTGGTGCTGATATTGAAGCAGCGATTACTCCTTTAAATACAGTTAACTTTGAAAACCGCGCTCATCAAGAACAACTCAAAGGCGTTCTTGAAATTTTGGGAGTTCGTGAACTGACAGGACAAGAACCAAAGCAAGGACTGTGGGGACGAGTTCAAGATGCTGTTGCTGCTTTAACAGGTGTAGCGGGTAGTGTAATAACGCGCACTGATGATGAGATGAGTATCCGCAACCTTCTCCGCATGGATCATACCAAAGCTGATACATTATTCGCGGAAATTTTAGGGGCTGACGACCCTCAAAAAATTCAAGAGTACTTTGGACAACTCTACAAAGATATCAAAGTCCATGGTACAGCCGAGGAACAAGTTCTCTATCCAGCAGTTCGACCCTATTACGAACACACACAAGAAATATACAAGCAAACTGATGAAGTGATGGAGATGTTAGATGAAATTAAACCTCTATCTCCTACTTCATCTGAATTCAAAACAAAAATTGAACAGTTAAGAACGGCAACGAGAAATCACATTAATCAAGAAGAAAAAGATATCTTTACCATAATTAGAGACAACTTCAGCGAGGAGCAGCAAAATCAACTTGCTACTGAATTCAAAACGGCTAAAAGTCAGTTACAAACAGAGATAGCTGATTCCACTCACGCAACAGTAAGCTAACTAAACCTCAAGTCAATAGCTAAAAAAATAGCTAGTACTTGATTGATCATCCATCAACGAAATATTTTCAGCGAATATCTTTTCACATTTTGTGCAACTATGAGCAATCCAATGACGTGGAAGTATATCTTTCTACTCAAGGCTGTGATCAATTGGGTAGAGTCTATAGCTTTGCTACTTACCGATTCATGGATTCGCGAGTGGCTTGGTCAGCCACCTCTTACCAATCCTGAATACTTGCACCTATTTCTCGTGTTGGTATTTGTTATTGGGCTTGGCTATTGGTGGGTTGGTAATGATATCTCGCACAATCACGGCATTGTCAAACTGGGAATTCTCGCGCAATCTTCAGTCTTTATTGTCTTGGCTTATCACACCTTGGTACGCAGCCTTCACCCATTTTATTTAATTCCAGGTGTCATTGACCTAAGCTTTGCGATTCTCTTTGGTCTGTTTCTCTACTCTTACGGTCGTATTAAACCAGCTCTAGAGTGACCTTCCGTTGCAGAAATGCTTTGAAAAGACAGTAGATATAGAACGTGAATGGGAGTAGAGCCAATGGTGATGATGAAAAATTTAAAACGAATTTCTGACACGGTTTGGGAAATCCCTGTTTCCTACAAAGAGGGTATGCGCGTTCCTGCCCGGATATATGGAACAGAGAAGATAATTCAGGAATTAGACGAAGCCGTTTATGACCAAGTGACCAACGTAGCAACGCTTCCAGGGATAACAAAGTACGCCTTATGTATGCCTGATGGACACTTCGGCTATGGGTTTCCCATTGGTGGAGTGGCGGCGATGGATGTAGACCAAGGCGGTGTAATTTCCCCTGGTGGCATCGGTTTTGATATTAATTGTGGAATGCGTCTACTAGTTACCAACCTGACCTATAAAGATGTTAAACCCCATATCAAAAAGCTGGTAGATAAACTCTACCAAAGGGTTCCTGCTGGAGTGGGGAGCAGTGGCTTTGTGAAGATTTCGCGGGAAGAGTTTCGGCAGGTTGTCGAGAAAGGCGCTCGTTGGTGCATCGACAATGGCTATGGTTGGGAAGAAGATTTGGAACTCATTGAAGAAAACGGCTGCATGAAGGGTGCCGATGCTTCAAAGATTAGTGAAAAGGCAATTGATCGAGGTTTTAACCAAATCGGTACTCTGGGTTCTGGTAACCACTACCTTGAGATTCAAGTAGCTCGAAAGGAACACATTTTTGATCGTGATTTAGCCGAGACTTTAGGAATTACTCGCCCAGATCAAGTGGTGGTGATGTTCCACTGTGGCAGTCGCGGATTTGGTCATCAGGTAGCAACTGACTATCTGCAAGTTTTTCTAAAAGTGATGGAGAGCAAGTACGGCATCAAGATTTTAGATCGGGAACTTGCCTGTGCGCCTCTCAACTCTCCTGAGGGTCAAGCCTACTTTGCGGCGATGAAGTGCGGCATCAATATGTCTTATGTCAATCGTCAAGTCATTTTGCACCGCATCCGTGAGGTGTTTTCTGAGATATTTGGAAGTTCTGCGGAAGACTTGGGTATGCACATGGTTTACGACGTAGCCCATAATACCGCTAAGTTAGAGCGTCACATCGTTGATGGGAAAGAGCGATCGCTTCTTGTCCATCGTAAGGGTGCAACTCGTGCTTTCGGACCAGGGATGGCAGATGTGCCGGAGCGGTACAAAGAAATTGGTCAGCCAGTTATCATTGGCGGCAGTATGGAAACTGGATCTTACTTATTGGTTGGCGTACCGACTGGCGACCAGACGTTCTTCAGCACTGCTCATGGTAGCGGACGAACGATGAGTCGAACAAAGGCGCGGAAAACCTGGCAGGGAGACCAACTCCAAAGGGATATGCTGCGTAAAGGCATCTATGTCCGCAGTACCTCAAAGCCTGGACTGGCGGAGGAAGCGGGTGGCGCGTACAAAGATATTGAGGATGTCATTGAAGCGGCTGAGTTAGCTGGAATTAGCAAACGGGTTGTTCGGCTGACTCCAATCGGAAATGTTAAGGGGTAGAGTATGCAAGTACGCACACCACTCACAGTTATTACTGGGCCGCTTGGAAGCGGAAAGACGACACTACTACGTCACATCCTCAATACGGTTTCCAGCAAAATCGCTATTCTGATGAACGAATTTGGCGAAATTGCGATCGACAGTAAAATCATTGCCGGGAAAAATGTCGAGATGGCAGACCTCGGTGGGGGTTGCGTATGCTGTTCGCTGCTGGGTGAGTTTGAAGCGGCTGTCGAGGAAATTATTAATACCGTTGACCCAGATTACATTGTGGTGGAGACAACTGGAGTTGCAGAGCCAGATGCGCTGGTATTCGATATTCAAGAGAGTTTACCAAAGGTGCGACTGGATGGAGTTGTGACAGTTATTGATGCAGATGCAATGGTGAAATATCCGTCTGTGGGACACACAACTCGGCTACAAATTGAAGGAGCAGACACTATCCTCTTAAACAAAGTTGATTTGGTGTCGGAAAGCGAGTTAAAAGCGATAGAAGAGAAGTTGCACTCGTTTAATGAAGTCGCCTCAATTTTGCACACCCAACGGGGTCAAGTGGATACAGATTTGCTATTTGGCATTGCAAGAGAGCGAGTTGAAAAACCGCCTCATCACGTTCACCAACCCGAATTTGAATCATTCAGCTATACTTCGGAAGCTACCTTCAATCCAGAATGTTTTGAGGGATTTGCTGATAGTCTTGAGACAGAGGTGTATCGGGCAAAAGGTTTTATCCAGTTTGATTCAGGTACCTATTTGTTTAATTTCGTAGCTGGACGCTGGGATTTGGAGCGATTTGAACAAGAAGGAACGGAGTTAGTTTTTATTGGCAAACAGTTGAGCAATCGCAAAGAAGAAATTATTAGTCAGTTAAAAACGTGTGAGCAATAGTTCTATGCCTTATGAGTTTCTCGAAGATATTGCCACTGCTGATATTGCTTTTCACGCTTGGGGAAAGGATTTAGAGGAGCTTTTCATAGCGGCAGGTGATGCAACGATTAATGTGATGATTGATAATCTAGATGCGCTCGCACTTAAAGAAACGCGCACTTTCACCTTGGAAAATGATGAGCTAGATATGCTGCTGTTCAATTTTCTGCAAGAATTCGTCTACTACAAGGATAGTGAACTACTTCTACTTCGAGCGCAGCAGGTTCAGATTGAGGAGAAGAACGGAGAATATCATCTCAGTGCAGTGACTCAGGGAGAAACGCTTGACTTAGAAAGACACGAACAACGGGTAGATGTCAAAGCTGTTACGTTACACCGTTTCCAATTAGAAAAAACGGATGACGGTTGGACAGCAATGGTAATTCTTGATATTTAGGGAGTGTCTACAACTATGAGACATTAAGGGCGAGAATCTCTTCCCCTGCTTTGAAACTGTAAGGTGAGTAACTTCCAATCTACAATGCTAAGGCTTAACTCTGGATACGGCTCCAAAACTCTATAATTTCCAAGGCTTAAGGCGTAGTAGAAGAACCCACCACCAATGCACCATACTACGCTTTGTTTGAACGAGCCGCAATTGAGGTGCTACTCCTAGAAGAGGCAAATAACCTTCAGGCTTGTTGACTACATTATGGCTATAATCAATAACCATAATCCATTGATCTTGGTTATACCAACCCAAGTTCTCCCCAAATATACGCCAACGTTCGCTGAATCGATCAGAATAGTCTTCGAGGCACTTGAGCATTTCATAGTCAGAAAGGCAAGTTTCTGGAGTCACTTTGCTATCACGGAATGTATATTCCAACACACGTCTCTGTACACTAAATCCAAACCTATTATTACTGTATTTTAGCCAAAGACCGTCGATAGTTTGTAAATCAACGATTGGAAAATTTTTAATATCCTCTTTGCCAAACACTTCACGCATCAAACTCATAGTTTCCCTATCGGCTGCCTGCCAGTTATTCTCCACTAATAAATCGCGTAAGCTTCTGTAGTCTTTGCCAAGTTCTGAACTTAGAGAATCAGGTTGATTGGATGAGCTTACTTGCTTGAGTGTATCTTGATTCAATGTCTCAGAGGGTGATGAGGCTTGCTGTCTCTCCATTGTTTGACTTGCTACTTCTTTATATTCATCAGCTATTAACCCTTCAGCTTGAGTTCTTCGCCTATTACGCAAGCTACTTATTTCTTGGTATAGTAATTTTCTGTATCGTTTTACTTCTTGCTGCATTAAACCTTTACTTTGAGAAGTTTTAGAATCATACTCATCATGGCAATCCAAACAAAGGAAAGCGAGGTTATCTAGCTTGTTGTTTGTATTGTCCTGATCAAGATGAGCTATTTGTCCTTTTACTACATCAAATTTGTGATATAAGCCAAAGCAAATGCAACATCTTCTTGCGCTTTGAGTAAGCACTTCTATTTCGATACTTGAGGGTATGGTTTTCCGCGCCATATACTACCTTATGTAAAACTGTCAGTTACCAGTGTGTTCAATACCATTTTTACAAGTCTAGTTAGGAAGCAGCACTCGATAGAACCCTGAAAAACATTAACTTATGGGTGAACGCCTTATAAAAAGGCAAAATACAAAATAGTATGCGACCCAAAGCACCCTACTGAAAATGGATGTACTTTCCCTTGACCAATTTGGTCGTCTTCTCATTCCCAAAGAGATACGAGAACAACTCGGACTGACCAACACGACTCAGTTCACCTTAGTAATCCAAGACGGTAAACTGATTCTGGAGCCTTTGCCCCAAGACTCTAAAGTTTATTATTCCGGCACGGCGTTAGTCGTTGAGTCAGAGCCAATAGATAATTTAGAGACAGCACTCGAAGATCTACGGGAAGAACGAATTACGGAATTTATTGCTAGCAGTGAGAACCCTGTTTGATACTTCAGTGATAGTCGCTGCATTTGAAGTAAGTCATCCCCGACACACTGTCTGTCTGCCCTGGCTTCAACAAGCCCAAACCGAGCAAATTCAAGGATTCATCGCCACTCATACTCTAGCTGAAGTCTACTCAGTTTTGACCCGTCTTCCTGTCAGACCACGCATTTCTCCTGAACTTGCACAAAGACTGATTACAGAAAACTTAGAGAGATTTGAGGTCATTTCCCTGACTACTAGACCTCTTGCAAAAGTCATCACTGGGGTACTATAGGGTCTGAACAAAGGCGATCACTCACCCGTTTTTTGCGATCACCAGGTCTAATTCATAATAAAAGTTGATGAAACACGAACAAGCTCAACATCTCAAGCCAGGAGAATTCAAACGCTTTTGGGGTGTCAAAGTAGAAACTTTTCAACACATGGTGGAAATAGTCCAGCAATACAGCCAACAAAAGAAGAAGACTGGACGACCTGGAAAAATCAGCCTGGAAGACCAAGTGTTGATGACATTGGAGTATTGGCGAGAATATCGAACCTATTTTCATATAGGTCAATCTTGGGGAGTGACGGAATCTACGGCTTGGTCGTTTTATCCGGAAAGTTGAAAAAGTTTTAAGTGATGCAAGAGTTTTTACTTTGCCAGGAAAGAAGTATCTTTATCAATCAGATTCTTTAATCAATGCCGTTGTCATTGATGTGACAGAAAGCCCTATTGAACGTCCTAAAAAAAACAGAAGCAATTCTATAGTGGTAAGAAGAAAAAGCATACTCTGAAGTCTCAAGTTATAGTGAATCAAGAAACAGGGGAAATTATCTGTACAGAGCATGGTAAGGGAAAAATGCATGATTTCCGCTTGTTTAAGCAGAGCCAAATTCCTTTAAGCCAAACTATTGAATGCTTGGCAGACAAAGGATATCAGGGAATTCAAAAAATTCATGCCAACAGTCAAGTTCCCAAAAAGAAGCCAAGAAAAGGGGAGTTAAGTTCCTCAGATAAAAAGAGAAACAGGGAATTAGCTAGAAACCGAGTAATTGGAGAACATATTAACCGAAGACTGAAAATATTTAGAATTTTAGCTGACCGTTATAGAAATCGCCGAAAAAGATTTGGTTTAAGGTTTAATCTGATAGCTGGGCTGTACAATTACGAACTTCGACTCAGCGAACATAGGAATAAGGAGAACTTATGATTAACGGCTAGCGATCGCTTTTGTTCAGACCCCATAGTACCCCAGCGACGACTTTTGCAAGAGGTCTACTGAGGACTACCAGATGGTAGTTGCCCAAATGGTGAATTTAAACCTAACAGGCGGTGGTATCTATGATGCCTTGATTGCACAAGCTGCGGTCAAAGCTGAGGTGAATACTTTGCTTACTCTCAACCCTAATCACTTTAACCGCTTAGGGGAAGACATCGCTCGACTTGTGCAAGTACCGCAGTAACGAAGTACACTTTGCAACTCCCTAGAGTGTAGAGCGTTAGCACTTTACGATTTACTGTGCGATCGCTTCTTGTCAGTTTGCTGCAAACAGACTGCACGATGACCCTTTACTGGATTCCCCTACCTCAGACACATGTACCTTAGCTTGACTTGAGGATAGCCTTGTTTACGTTATAGCAAGGGAACAGCTCATGGCAGAACAGTACGGTCCTTGGACGATACAAGAAAAGCGTCGAAAGTATCAAAATTCATTTATCAATGTCCGTGAAGACCAGGTTGTTCAACCTGACGGGCAACCCGGTATGTATTCCACCGTTACAATGAAACCTGGTGTTGCTATTCTGCCGATAGATAGCGATGCAACCGTGTATCTTACTCGGCAATTTCGCTATGCTCTTGGGAAAGAAAGCATCGAAGTCGTGTGCGGTGCGATTGAGGAGGATGAACCTCCGCTAGAAGCGGCACAACGTGAAGTTCAAGAAGAAATTGGAATCAAAGCCGAGGAATGGAGCAATTTAGGAATCTTTGATTTAGATACATCAATCGTTCATTGTCCTGTGTATCTATTTCTGGTGAAGCAGTTAACATTTACACAAACACATCAAGAAGGAACAGAAACAATCGAAAGAGTTCGTATGCCCTTAGATGTAGCAGTACAAATGGTGATGGATAGCAAGATCACCCATGCGCCAAGCTGTGTGATGCTTCTCAAAGCAGGTAATGCACTGGCTAAATAATTACAATCAGCCGTTCACCAAGTTTTCCAACGGGAAGCATCAGTACTGCGTTAAGCTTATGTGCTTGATACGATCGCACTGGCACCAACTCTAAAATATTGTAGTTAGCTTTTATGAGGATTCTTTTAGTAGAGGATGAGCCTAGTCTCGCTGAGGTACTAGCCGATGCGATCGCCGATCAGCGTTATGTAGTTGATGTCGCTACAGATGGAGAAACTGCTTGGGGGCAAATCAAAAACCTTGACTATGACTTGATTGTGCTAGATATGACACTCCCTAAGCTGGGTGGCATTGATTTGTGCAAGCGGGTACGCTCTCATGGCTACCAAATGCCAATCTTGATGGCAACTGCCCATGACACAACATCCGATAAAGTTAGCTGCTTGGATGCTGGCGCTGATGACTATATGGTCAAGCCTGTTGATTTAGAAGAATTACTCGCTCGGATTCGAGCTTTGCTACGACGGGGAAGTACTTCATTATCACCAACGCTAAAGTGGGGTGACTTGCATCTTGATCCAGCTACCTACGAAGTTAGCTATAAAAACCAATCTCTGCGATTGACTGGCAAAGAATATAGTCTTTTGGAACTCCTTTTACGCAATGAACGGCGGATACTCAGCCGCAGTGTCATCATTGAACACATCTGGTCACTTGACAATCCTCCAGAGGAAGATACAGTCAAAGCTCATATCAAGAGCTTACGCAAAAAACTCAGAGCAGTAAGTGCGCCTGATGATTTTATAGAAACTGTTCATGGTCTAGGTTATCGTCTCAAGCAATTTTCCCAAAATGTGAACTAAACGCTAATCGTCGGTTCTAGTTTAGTGGAAGAATCTATTTTTTTTA
Source organism: Microcoleus sp. FACHB-SPT15 (assembly GCF_014849525.1). Classification (NCBI taxonomy): domain Bacteria; kingdom Bacillati; phylum Cyanobacteriota; class Cyanophyceae; order Oscillatoriales; family Microcoleaceae; genus Microcoleus; species Microcoleus sp. FACHB-SPT15. The sequence continues at coordinate 91,366 of NZ_JACJNU010000044.1, forward strand.
ATACGGCTTGAGTGTTTGGCATGATTCCTATGACTAAACTTTTGTAATATTTCACAAGTCTATAGTTAATTATTCTATTTTCTCTAAGACCTCTTTCCCGATTTCTTCGACACTTTACTAATTTCTTCAGGTGTCCTTCCCTCTATTATCCCGATGAGTTTAGACTTCTCGCTTGTCTATTAATATTGCACAGAAATTTCCTTTTATTTTGATTAGGGCTATTTCATCAATTCCTAATCTCGTCATTCAGAAGTTCTGTCAAAAGTTTGCTTCCCTTTTTCCGGGGTATGAGTGTCAATTCACCGAAACAACTACTTGTTTCGGTTTTTGGAATCGAGCCGCCATGTTAGTCTAGTTATTCTTATACGAACCCTTAGGACTTACGCCTGATTAACATAATGCAAGGCTATCTAAGCTGCACCATTTCTTTAATCGCCTCACAAGCTCCGGCTTAGACAAGGGTGCTATGGGTAAGTTCCAAAACTGTAACCAACGAGGCAAAGCAGCAATCGGGGGGCAAAATATCGACGACGGTATCATTTTGCCGATGCTTAAACAGCAACAGGTAGCTTAGGAGCGATCGCCCGATCATGTTAATTAACGTTCTAAACCGCTTAGTTTCTTCTAAAAGACCGTCACTGCGTTTGATACTTGTTGTACCGTTCGTCCTCCAAATCTTTGCAGCGGTGGGCTTAACGGGGTATCTTTCCTTACGAAACGGTCAGCAGGCAGTCAACGACCTAGCCACCCAGTTACGCCTTGAAATCGCTGCCCGCATCTATCAGCATCTTAAAACCTACATGGCGACACCCCATCTGATCAATCAAATTAATGCTAATGCTGTCAGGCAGGGTCTGTTGAATTTAGAAGATTCAAAGAGCCTGGAGCGCTACTTTTGGGCACAGACCGAATTGTTCCCTGAAATGGCTACGATTGCGTTCGCCAACGAGCGGGGAGAATTCGTTGGGGCTAACGGTCTTGAGCAATACATCGTCGTAGCGAACGAGTCTACGGGTGGCGCTATGCGGAGATATGCTGTAGACAACCGAGGCGATCGCACTAAATTGCTATTCAACAGACCCAACTACGATGCTAGGGTTCGGTCTTGGTATCGAACCGCCGTACAACTAGGCAGCCCTGCTTGGGATGAAGTTAGCGTATCTTTCAGCGATCGCAGGCTTGATATCAGTGCCACCTATCCGTTCTACGACAAGACAGGTAGGTTTAAGGGGGTACTTCTAGGCGAACAAACCCTCTCACAAATCAGTCATTTCCTTCAAAGTCTGAAAATTTCGCGATCGGGACAGACCTTCATTGTCGAGCGTTCCGGAGATTTAATCGGAAGTTCCACTACGGAGCAGCCATTTCTCATAGTAGAGGGTAAGGCGAAACGGTTGAGAGCCACAGACAGCAAAGAAATCTTGATTCGCTCCACTGCACAGTACTTGGTGAAAGAATTCGGTGACTTCAGCCAAATTCGTAACAGCCAACAACTCAACTTTGTCCTAGAAGGACAGAGGCAATTTGTACAAGTGCTACCCTTCCAAAGTGGTTCAAGTCTTGACTGGTTGATTGTAGTGGTAGTCCCAGAATCAGATTTCATGGAGCGTATCAATACCAATACCCGCTCTACAATTCTCCTTTGTCTAGCCGCTTTAATTTTGGCAATCATACTGGGCATTCTTACTGCCCGTTCAATTACTCAGCCGATTTGGCGTTTGAGCAATGCCTCTTGGACATTAGCGAAGCAAGCCGCTACCTCAGATCTTGCTCGTCCAGAATTAGAACAAAAAGTAGAAACGAATAGTGTCAAGGAACTCAGAGTTCTGGCTCAGGCGTTCAATCACATGGCTCAAAAGTTACGCGAGTCCTTTACTGCATTAGAAAAGGCAAATGAGGAGCTAGAAGGGCGCGTCCTAGAACGGACAGCCGAACTCAACGAAGCCAACCAGGAAATAACACTCCTCAACCAGCGCCTCAAGTCTGAAAATCTGCGGATGAAGGCGGAACTGGAGATAACGCGCCAGCTACAACAGATGATATTACCGAAACAGGAGGAACTCCAGTCAATTCCCGAACTGGAGATTGCTGGTTTTATGGAGCCAGCACAAGAGGTAGGAGGCGACTATTACGACGTTCTGACTCACAACGGTTTAGTAAAAATTGGTATTGGAGATGTAACCGGACACGGTTTAGAGAGTGGCGTATTGATGATTATGGTACAAACGGCAGTGCGTACCCTACTAGCGAGCAATGAAACTGACCCTACTAAATTCTTGAATGTGCTAAATCGGGTGATTTACGACAACGTGCAGCGAATGAATTCAGATAAAAATCTTACCCTCTCCTTATTGGACTACCACGAGGGTACCCTGCGCTTGAGCGGTCAACACGAGGAGATGATTGTCGTGCGCTCTGGTGGTCAGGTAGAACGGTTTGACACAATAGATTTAGGCTTTCCCATTGGTTTAGAAGCCGATATTACCGATTTCGTCGCTAATACTCAAGTACAGTTGAACCCAGGAGACGTGGTAGTTCTATACACGGATGGAATTACAGAAGCCGAGAATTACTCAGGGGTGCTATACGGGGTTGAGCGGTTTTGCGAGGTGCTAGGCGACAACTGGTATCGGTCAACCGAGGAAATTAGGCAAGCTGTTGTTGAGGATGTTCGACAGCATATCGGTGAGGAAAAGGTCTACGATGACATCACTTTGCTAGTAATCAAACAGAAGTAGTCATTCGTTATTCGTGAGTTGCAATTAACAAGTGATACCAAGTCCAAGGGAATACATACTATCGACATGACTCAGATATTTGGGGACTTCCATGAGGATCTGCCTGTTGTTCAGGAATACTTGACGCTTTTCTTTTCGCCTAGTTCTGTGCCAGTTAAGCAGCGTTGGAGAACCAATGGGTTGTCGGCTGATTTTATGGCTGACTACTTTGCGACGTTTTTTCCGGGAAATGAGGGGGCGACGACTGAAGATAACATCCAAAGAGAAGTAAAGAGCGCTGTTAGCTTTATTGGCAATGAGTTGTTAGAGAATGCCATGAAGTTTAGTGACGAAACCTCAGACCACCCGATTAGCTTGACTCTTCAAATGCATAGTGACAGACTTGTGTTTCTCGCAACTAACAGTGTCAATCCCAAAGAGATCGCGACGTTTCAGAACTACATCCAGGAGTTAACAACCTCTGACCCTGACGAGTTGTATATTCGTCATCTGGAAGAAAATGCAGAAGACGAGCATGAACACGCTTCTCAATTAGGACTTCTGACCATGATGAACGATTATCAAGCCAAGCTAGGCTGGAAGTTCGAGAGTGTCCAAAACGATCCAGATGCGATCGCTGTAACGACGATGGTGCAGTTGACCCTATAGGTTACGAAAACAACTAAGACTATGCAAAGAGCTTTGGGATGATGGAGATTAAGACTGAAGATTACCGCATCTGCTACGACCCAGATAGCAAAATAGTGATCTGCCAGGGTTCACTCCGCTTAAGCGGGACAGAAGAATATGCGCCAATCGTGAAGTTATTGAATAATCTCGCTGACCAAGAGCCTCCAAGGATTACTCTAGACTTAAGAGAGCTAGAGTTTCTCAACAGTTCAGGGATTAACGTACTCTCAAAGTTCGTAATCAAGGTTCGTCAGCAAGGAAATATTCAAATGGTGTTGCAAGGCTCTAAAAACATCCCCTGGCAAGGGAAGTCTTTGAAGAACTTGCAACGACTAATGCCTTCTTTGCAACTGGAATTCGCGTAGTGATCCAAGGTGCATCGTTATACAGGTCTTTTACACAATATAGTTTTTGTCAAGGTATAAACCTTAAGACGATGACGATGCAGGCACAACAAGTATCAACGCAACAGCTTATTTTAGAAATCGAAAGGCTGCGTCAGGAAGTAAAAGACCTAAAGCAGGACAAAACTGATTTGGAGATTTTGCTAGAGACGACAACTGCTCATGCTGACACAATTGAAGCTCAGTTGCATCAGTCAAACCAACAACTACAAGCCGAAATTACTGAACGCCAACGTGCTCAAGCTGTACTCCAGGCTTTAGCCTCCGAACTTCAGTCGCTGGTGACAGATATTACTAGAGACAAAGCTGATCTAGAAATCTTATTAGAAACAGCCACTGAACATGGCGATGCTGTAGAAGATTTACTATACAACAGCGCTCAGGATGTGGCTTGCAAAGGTGAGAAGAAGCTGAAGAAATTTCTGGAAGCTATGCCTGTCGGTGTCGGTGTCCTGGATGCTAACGGCAAACCCTATTATGGCAATCAGATGGCGCAGCAGTTACTTTGCCAGGATAGGGAACCGTTCGTCTCGGCGGAAGAATTGCCGGAGGCTTTTCAAATCTATGTTGCAGGAACTAACACACTGTATCCTAGTGACCAACTTCCTGGAATGAGGGCATTAAAGGGCGAAAATGCAACGGCTGATAATCTAGAAATCCATAGAGGTGATAAGGTTATCCCAATCGAGAGTTGGGGAACACCAATCTTTGATGACAAGGGAAACGTTATCTATTCAATCATTGCCTTTCAAGATATTACTGAACGTAAACGGGCAGAGGCTGAGAGTCAAAACTTTACCCATGAACTCTTTGCACTCAACGAAGCTTATGAACGCTTTGTGCCTCGTCAATTTCTTCAACTGTTGAATAAAGAAAGCATAGTCGATGTCCAATTCGGCGATCAGGTGCAGAAAGAGATGTCGATTCTCTTCTCTGATATCCGCGATTTTACCATGCTCTCTGAGAGCATGACTCCCCAAGAAAATTTTAAATTTATTAATGCTTATTTATCTCGTATGGAACCAGCGATTATTGAAAATAAAGGTTTCATTGATAAATATATTGGCGATGAAATTATGGCATTGTTTAGTGGCGGTGCTGATAGTGCGGTTAAAGCTGGAATTGCAATGCTGCAAACGCTGACAGAATACAATCAGCATCGTGCTAAACAAGGTTATGTCCCGCTACAAATTGGTATTGGTATTAATACAGGTTCTTTGATGCTGGGGACAGTCGGGGGAAAATCCCGAATGGATAGTACGGTGATTGGTGATGCCGTTAATTTAGCGTCTCGGATGGAAGAGTTGACTAAAAACTACGGTGTATCATTATTAATTTCTCATCATACTTTTTTGCAATTACAAGACTCAAACCAATACAATTTCCGAATTATTGATCGGTTGAAAGTTAAAGGAAAATCAGCCGCTGTTAGTGTCTATGAGATATTTGATGCTGACCCTCTAGAAGTTCGAGAAGGCAAGCTAGCGACTAAACAAAAATTTGAAAAAGGTCTGCTGCTCTACAATCTGGCTTCTTTTAATGAGGCAGTCCACCAGTTTAAAGACTGTCTACGGATTAACCCAAAAGATACAGTGGCTCAATTTTATTTGAAACGCTGCCAAAAGTTTCTATTTTGACGACGCGGTTCCTGTTATTGGTAGTTGCAGGTTTCCTACAAGATTTCACCTCGAAATTAATCCCTAGAGTTGGCTTTTCAAGAAATTTTTGACAATTTCAATAGCAGCAACTGGTGTTTCAGCAAGTAATACGGCGGTAGTTGAGAGGCTGGAAAAAAAGCGTTGACCTTCTGGATGGTCAGTCAACAAAACGACAGGTTTATTTGCCTTGATAGCGAGTGCGACTTCAGACGCTGTACCTGCCCCCATGCCACAGGCAATCACAACATCACTGGAAAGGACGTTGATATTGTTCCGGGCATTGCCCATGTCTGTGAAAATCGGGATATCGATCGCATTAGAGATACCACTAGCGTCAGCAGTTGGCAAAATACCTACTGTTAGACCATTTGCCGCTTTTGCCCCTGTATTCGCCGCGTCCATGACACCAACATTCCTGCCTCCTGTCAGGAGAACCCATCCTTCTTGAGCAATTAGTTTGCCCAATTCATAGGCATTGGCACACTCAGTCTCGGATGCACTAGCGCCTGGCCCCATAACCCCAATTATTGTTTTGCTCATCGGTCAAATTCAAATCACAAAACCAACCCAGCAATCATCCCAACTAGTACAACAAAGCCAATCCAAACATTTTGGCAGAAAATCTCACCATAAACGGGTCGTGGAAGATCTGGCTGGCGTAGTCGAATATATTGCCAAGCCCAACCGAGGGTAGCGATACCTAGTGCTAACCAAAAGCTGGGTTGTAATTGCATCACGATACCCAGTCTTACCAGTAAACCAGCTGTAGCTGCAAAGAAGATACCCACAGCCTCAGCCGCATAATCCCCAAAGAATAGCGCACTGGAACGAACGCCAATTTTCCGATCATCCTCACGGTCTGACATTGCGTAGACTGTATCAAACCCTAATGTCCAAAGCACTGTTGCCCCCCAAAGCCACCAAGTAGCAGGTTCTAAATTGCCCGTGACAGCACTCCAACTGATCAGGACACCAAACCCCCAAGCAATAGACAGCACTAACTGAGGTACAGGAAACACCCGCTTTGCTGATGGGTAGAAAACGATGACTGGCACAGCAGCAACGCAAAGCCAGAAGGTAAACGGGTTGAGATATAGAGCAAGCACACCCGCGCAACCCATTGCGATTAAGGCAAGAATAACGCCGATTTTGACAGAGAGGGCACGGGAGGCAAGAGGGCGATCACGTGTTCGTTCTACTTGCGGGTCGATATCTTTATCCCATAGGTCATTAATCACACAACCTGCCGCGCTGGTTGCTAAAGTCCCCAGGATAATCACGCCCACTAGTGGCGCAGGTGGCGTACCGTTAGCGGCTAAAAAGACTGCCCACAAGGCGGGAATCATCAAAATCAGACGACCTGCTGGCTTGTCCCATCGCAAAAGTTGAATAACAGTTAGCCATGTAGGTGCAGGGTTTGGTTGTTGCTGGGTCAACATGAAAGGAATAATAGATTGTAATGACAGGTTTGTTTAATAGGGTGTAGCAAGCTCCTCAGTTTTTCTAGAGCCGCTTTCTATAATTTAGGACTGGACAATAGGCGAGAGTGCTTATTTACTAAATCCCCTTTAAAGATATCGTTATCCGTAGAGTCTAGGCTAGGGATGTCACTGGGGATACATTAGTCATGTTTAATTCCGTTGCCAAAGAGAGTACTGTGAATATTTCTACTGCTACTGCAAAGCAAGACCGCATTATTGCCGCTATTGATATTGGGACAAATTCTATTCACATGGTGGTTGTGCGGGTTGACCCAGTGCTGCCAACGTTTACGATTATTGCTAAGGAGAAAGATACAGTACGTTTAGGCGATCGCGACCCACGTACAGGCGATTTGACTCCGGAAGCGATGGAAAGGGCACTCAAGGCTTTGCAACGCTGTCAGAAACTCGCAAAAAGCTTCAATGCTGAACAAATTGTCGCTGTGGCAACCAGCGCGGCGCGAGAAGCCCCAAATGGGCGAGACTTTATCAAGCGGATAGATTCAGAACTAGGGTTATTTGTCAACCTAATTTCTGGTCAAGAAGAAGCGCGGCGGATTTACCTGGGTGTCCTCTCAGGCATGGAATTCAACAACCACCCTCACATCATTATTGACATCGGTGGCGGTTCTACGGAATTAATTTTGGGGGATAGTCACGAACCTCGTACCCTCAGCAGCACTAAAGTGGGAGCAGTTCGCCTCACAGCGGAATTCATCACCACTGACCCAATCAGTAGCACCGAGTTTCAATACCTGCAAGCTTATATCCGAGGAATGCTAGAGCGACCCGTTGAGGAGGTGCGAGTTCACATACAACCAGGTGAACAACCTCGCTTAGTCGGGACATCTGGCACGATTGAGACGCTAGCAACCATTCATGCTAAGGAGAAACTGGGCATGGTGCCAAATCCTCTCAATGGCTACCAACTCAGTCGTAGAGATATTAGGGAAATCGTCAAGCGCTTGGCAGCGATGAATTATGCTGAACGTGCGGCAATTCCAGGAATGTCAGATCGGCGATCGGAAATCATTGTTGCTGGGGCACTAATTTTATTGGAAGCAATGACACTCTTGGGCATTGAGTCGTTGATGATTGGGGAACGCGCACTCCGGGAAGGGGTAATCGTTGACTGGATGCTCTCCCACGGTTTAATTGAAGATCGACTGCGCTATCAAGGCTCAGTACGCGAACGTAGTGTCCTCAAAATTGCTCAGAAATATCAAGTTAACCTAGAATACTCTCAGCGAGTTGCCACCTTTGCCCTCAGCTTATTCGACCAAACCACAGGACACCTCCACAACTGGGATACAGACACCCGCGAACTCCTTTGGGCTGCTGCAATTTTACACAATTGTGGTTTGTATATCAGTCATTCTGCACACCACAAGCATTCCTATTACCTAATTCGCAACGGTGAACTTCTCGGCTTTGCAGAATCTGAAATTGAAGTGATCGCTAACTTGGCGCGTTACCACCGTCAAAGTACCCCCAAGAAAAAGCACTCAAACTACAGCAACCTGCCGAGTAAAAAGCACCGTCAGTTAGTTAGTCAGCTTAGTGCAATCTTACGCTTAGCCGTTGCTCTCGACCGACGACAGATTGGTGCAATTGAGCGAGTGCGCTGTGAGTTCCATCCAGATACTCAAGAATTGCACTTGGGACTACAGCCATCTCATCCAGGTGATGACTGTGCATTGGAACTCTGGAGTTTGGATTACAAGAAAGGTGTCTTTGAAGAGGAATTTGGTGTCAGGTTGATAGCTACCCTGGAACCAGCATCAGTAGTAATGAGTTAATTAATTCAATCCCCATTAACTCAGATTAAAGATTAGTTTGCCGCTGTATCAAGAACCTGCGATGAACTAAAATGTGGCAAGCCTCAATGCTGACTGCTGAAAGCTGATAGCTGACGGCTTCTCAAACATGGAACCTCCCTACGCGATCGCAAGTCAGCTAGCTGAAATAGTGAAATGACTGCTGGACAGAGCAAGTTCCAATCTCAAGTCTAAAGTCATTTGGCTTCTAACACTCAAAACTTAGCCATGACCCAACTGTTGTATTAGTTTTGCTTCGGCACGTACCGCAAATTATCTAAATCCCTTGGAACTACAGGGATAGATGTTTGTCGTGCAACAAATAGCCCCGCACCGAAACCGATTCTGACATCCTCTAGGTCAGATAATGAGGCAGCAAAGACAATATCACCCAGATCATTAACATCAGGTAAGCCACTAAACACAGGCCCATTATCAGGTCGCGCTAGCCGTAGGAAACCTAAGTCTGTAGGAACAATTTCGCCCTGAGTAACAACTTTCCGCAGTCTTGTGCCATCACCCGCCCAGATTGCACGTAAACCCTCAGTATCAAAAGCACGGAAAACGGTCAGACCATTGTTATTCAGTCTCGGTGGGAAGCGTTCAATCTGTGAGATTTGCCCATCCCCTTCGATCGCGATTACCTCAGTTCTTTTGCTATCCATCCGGAAAATGCCGCGTTGACCAGAACTTAAAGTTGCGGTAAAGGCAATTTGTCCGTTGTCATTAAAGCCGATGCTGTTGTCGAAGCTTTGATACGCTGAGTCAGTATCATGACTCTGATTAGACACAACGAGTGTGGAGTCGCCATCTAAGTCAAAAATCCGGATTTGGTCAGGACGTTCATTGCCAATATCCCCAGGTTGACCCAATCGTACCTTTGCCGCGATTTGTCCCTTGTTGTTAAAAGCAGGAAGAAATAAGAAGGAATAGATGCTTGATGAATCCAGGTTACTCATCAGTGCAAGAACTGATATCGTCGTGGATGGCGTAGCACTATAGGCAGCGAACCCATAGGAATCCGCAAATTTAGCTCGGAATCCGACTGCGCCAGAATCATTTAGTGTTGGGGATGTGCAGGCACAGCTACCGATTGGACCAGCGGTTAAGTGAGTCGCTTCACTATTCACTGCCTCATACATCCAGATTCCGTTCTGACGCGATCGCAATTGTTCCCAGACTAAACATTCATGATTGTTTAAAGATACTTTGCTCAACATTGTGCCTTTCGGTGCAACATACACCAAACGCCCTGTGCGCTCAGTTCCGTACCAAATTGCTTGATTCCAAGCACCTAGAACCTTAAAGGCAACGTTGCCATTGTTGTTGATCGAGGGGGAGATATTTCCAAACGAATACCAATCCGGTAGGTTATAACCTTGTGGGCGTTTGATGTTCTGGTGTTGTGTACCAGACGGATGCGAACGGAGTAACGCCCCGCTATCGCACCTGGCTTGTATCTGGTAGGTGTACCGACAGGAACTGCTTGAGTAATTAGCCTGAAACATCAATCTCCCAAGACTTGCTATCTGATTGCCGCATGAGTGACGAGGAGAAGCAGGATAAGACGATGCGATCGCATTCCTCAATCTTATAAAGCTATCAACTATCAGCTATCAACCCAACAAGTTGATTATCCCTATCGAATGATAGGTTATTGAGCGGTTCGCTCACGGTAGGATAAAGTGACAAATTAGCTAAACGCTAGGTCATCACTGGTTTTGAAACACCAGGTGAGCTAGTGTTTCATGGCATAAACTCCTCAACAACTTGCCGATGTTGCCACTGAACTAGTGGCGGGACAGTGCAACCTCAACATCATGACGAAATCGAAAACGACTGTCACTGAAATTAACCTGAGAGACCCGCAATATTACTTCAACCGGGAACTCAGTTGGTTGGAATTTAATAACCGAGTCTTACGTGAAGCCACTGACCCTCGAACGCCACTGCTGGAACGTCTCAAGTTCATGGGAATTTTCAGCTCTAATTTAGATGAATTTTTCATGGTTCGCGTTGCGGCACTGAAGCAGCAGGTAGTGGCGCAGGTAAGAAAGTTATCACCGGATGGCCGAACACCAAGTGAACAGTTGGAAGCTATCAACCAACGGTTGCTGCCAATGGTAATGGAGCAACATCAGCATTTTGAGAAGGTACTGCGACCGCAACTTGCGCGAGAGGGTATCTACCTTCTCGACTACATGGACTTGAACCAGGAACAACGGACTTTCCTTCAAAACTACTTTGAGGAGCAAATTTTTCCGGTTCTGACGCCCTTAGCCGTAGACCCCAGTCATCCATTCCCCTATATTTCCAACCTCAGCTTGAGTTTAGCCGTGGTGGTGAAAGACCCTGAAACGGGGGAAGAACTGTTTGCACGAGTGAAAGTTCCGAAAACCTTACCTCGGTTTGTCCCTCTCCCCGAAGAACTGCGGCATCGGAGAAAGGGTCAACCTGTTACTTGGACAGGTGTTCCCCTAGAACAGGTGATTGCTCACAATTTGGAGTTTTTGTTTCCGGGGATGAATATTCAGGAATATCATCCATTCCGGATTACTCGAAATGCAGATTTGGAGGTGGAGGAAGACGAAGCGGATGACCTCCTCTTTGCAATCGAGCAAGAACTGCGTAAGCGGCGGCTGGGTGGTTCAGCTGTCCGGGTGGAGATTCAAGCCACAACACCTGATACGGTGCGAGGAATGCTAATGCGGGAGATGGGGTTAAAACATGAAGACATCTACGAAGTGGAAGGGCTACTGGGACTGGGAGATTTGATGTCTTTTATGGAACTGCCACTTCCAGAACTGAAAGACCCCTCATGGACACCCCAGGTGCCTCCCCGTTTGCTTTCTGCCTCTGGGGAAGAGGAGGTGGAAGATTTTTTTAGCGTGATTCGTCAGTCAGATTTATTGCTTCATCATCCCTATCACTCGTTTTCTGGCACTGTACTGCGCTTCATTACCGAGGCGGCGCACGATCCAGATGTTCTGGCAATCAAGATGACGCTGTACCGTACCTCCGGTGATTCCCCAATTGTCAATGCCTTGATTTCAGCCGCAGAAAATGGCAAGCAGGTGGCGGCATTAGTGGAACTCAAAGCCCGCTTTGATGAAAAGAACAATATTATCTGGGCGCGGAAGCTAGAGCAATCTGGTGTTCATGTGGTTTATGGCTTGGTAGGTTTAAAGACGCATACGAAAGTCGTGCTGGTGGTGCGTCGAGAAGAAGACTGTATTCGTCGGTATGTCCACGTTGGCACGGGCAACTATAACCCGAAGACAGCAAGAATCTATACCGATTTAGGGTTATTGAGTTGTCGTGAAGATCTAGGGGCAGATTTGACGGACTTATTCAACTTTTTGACAGGTTACTCCAGGCAACGGTCTTATCGTAAGTTGATGATTGCACCTGTGAATTTACGCGATCGCTTTTATGCCCTCATCCAGCGCGAGATTGAACATTGTCGCAATGGTTTTAGCGGTCGCATTGTTGCCAAAATGAATGCCCTAGTTGACCCACAAATGATTACCAAACTTTATGAAGCATCTCAAGCTGGGGTTCAAATTGATCTGATTGTGCGAGGGATGTGTTGTCTGCGTCCGGGTCTTGAAGGCATTAGTGACAATATTCGTGTAATTAGTATTGTGGGTCGCTATTTAGAACATTCGCGAATTTATTACTTCCACAACCAGGGTAAAGAGGAGGTTTATATCGGTAGTGCAGACTGGATGACCCGGAACTTGGATCGACGGGTAGAAGCGATCGTACCAGTCGAAGACCCAGAGATTGTAAAAGACCTCCAAGAAATCTTGGCTGTCATGCTAGCAGATGACCGTCAAGCTTGGGATTTGCAACTCGATGGTCAATACATCCAACGACATCCCGTTGACCAAACAAAAGAGCAATGCGCCCAAAAAATCCTCATGGAGATGGCACTTCAGTAACTAAATCGTTAGAAGTTAAGCGGTTCTGAATCAACTCATAACTTTTAACCCCTTGCAATTGTGCGCCACACAATTAGACACTAAATTTGACAACCCACCGCAGTTAAGAGGTCTTCTGTGAAAAAAGTTTTAGGTATCATTCTCGGAGGTGGCGCTGGCACCCGCTTGTACCCACTAACCAAACTGCGGGCTAAACCAGCCGTCCCATTGGCAGGAAAGTATCGCTTGATTGATATTCCGGTCAGTAACTGCATTAACTCGGAGATTTTTAAAATCTATGTAATGACCCAATTTAATTCAGCATCTCTCAATCGACACATTGGTCGTACCTACAGCTTTTCCGGCTTCACTGAAGGGTTTGTTGAAGTGCTAGCTGCCCAGCAAACCTCGGATAATCCTAGCTGGTTTCAGGGAACCGCCGATGCTGTTCGCCAGTACCTCTGGTTATTGCAGGAGTGGGAGGTTGATGAATACCTGATTCTCTCAGGAGACCATCTTTATCGGATGGATTACCGCGATTTTGTACAACGTCATCGAGACACTGGGGCAGATATTACACTTTCCGTTGTACCTATTGATGAAAAACGTGCCTCGGATTTTGGCTTGATGAAAATCGATGATCGCGGTCGAGTCATTGATTTTAGCGAAAAGCCGAAAGGCGATGCATTGAAAAAAATGCAGGTCGATACAACAACACTCGGTCTAGACGCGAAACAGGCAAAAGAAACTCCTTACATCGCCTCTATGGGGATTTATGTCTTCAAAAAAGAGGTATTGACAGATTTGTTGAATAAATCTCCACAGCAAACTGATTTTGGTAAAGAAATTATTCCAGCGTCAGCGAAGGACTATAACGTTCAGGCGTACCTATTTAATGACTACTGGGAAGATATTGGGACGATTGAAGCCTTCTATGAGGCTAATTTGGCACTAACGCGGCAGCCTCGCCCACCTTTCAGCTTCTACGACGAAAAAGCCCCGATTTATACTCGTGCTCGTTATTTGCCTCCCACTAAGCTCTTAAATTGCCAAGTGACAGAATCAATGATTGGGGAAGGCTGCATTCTCAAAGAATGCCGAATTAATCACTCAGTATTGGGAATTCGTTCTCGCGTTGAAGCAGGTTGTGTGATTGAGGACAGTCTGATCATGGGTGCTGACTTCTATGAACCCTATGCAGAACGACCGTCCGATTGCGAAACTGGCCCAATTCCTCTGGGTATCGGTACCAACTCAACAATTCGTGGTGCCATTATCGATAAAAACGCCCGCATTGGTTGCGATGTTCAAATCATTAATAAGGACAGAGTAGAGGATGCAGAGCGTGAGAAACAAGGCTTTTATATCCGTAACGGGATTGTCGTGGTGTTTAAAAATGCAATAATTCCCGATGGAACGGTGATTTAGTCATTGTTTAGAGCGGTCAGCAGTCAGCTATCAGCTATCAGCTATCAGCTTGGTTTGATATTTAGAGCCTCTTGAAAGAGTGCTTTGCCCTACTCTGTGAAAATCTTCTTTTCCTTAAATAAGGGGATTGCATTGAATAGCTGATAGCTGAATGCTGATAGCTTTTTCTTATGACCAATGAACAGACTGATTCTGCTGATTGGGCTTCCTGGTAGCGGCAAATCTTCTTTAGCGTCTATGCTAACGGCTGCATATCCTGGAAGTCAGGTCATTTCTACAGATGCCATCCGTGCAGAGTTGTTTGGTTCGGAAAGTGTCCAAGGCCCGTGGTTATTGGTATTGCCTCAAGTAGAGCAGCAAATGCGGCAAGCTGTAGCACAGTCGGTTATGGCGATTTATGATGCTACTAATGCAGCCCAGTGTCACCGTGTCGAGGCGATCGCACTCGCACGGTCAACAGGTTTTACTAAAATCACTGGCATCTGGTTAGATACGCCAGTTCTAATGTGTTTAGAACGAAACCAAAAGCGATCGCGGATTGTTCCCAATGAGGTAATTTGGCAAATGCACTCCTCGCTGCTGGATGCCCCACCAAGCTTGAAAGATGGATTGGATCGTCTGATTCGCCACTCACCAGCAAGTACGGAAATTGCGATCGCGTCACAGAGGAAGAACCGAACTCAACTAGCTTGACGGCTTTGTTACGCTAGCTTTGAGGCAAATATTAACTAAATTTCACAATTTCTCAGCTTACAACTTGCCTCAGCCTCGTTGACGACATTGGCAATTACACCCTTAGTATTAAAACTTGGTAGGAAAAGAGTAGCCGCGTCGTTAGGGTAGCGAAGGATAAAACTTAGACTAAATCTTTAAGAGTAGAGGAGACACCCGTTATGGCTGCAACTGACTTCAAAGACTACTACGCCATCCTGGGATTAAATAAAACAGCTAGTGCTGATGAAATCAAAAAGACATTTCGGCGACTTGCCCGGAAATACCACCCGGACATGAACCCTGGTGATAAACAAGCCGAAGCTCACTTTAAAGAAGTCAGCGAAGCCTACGAAGTGTTGTCTGACCCTGAGAAACGCCAGAAATACGATCAATTCGGGCAGTACTGGAAGCAAGCTGGACAGGGATGGCCCTCTGGCGCTGGTGGCACTGGTGGTGTCGGTGTCGATGTTGGTGGCTTTGATTTTAGCCAGTACGGTAGTTTTGACGAGTTCATTAATGAATTGCTAGGTCGCTTTGGCACGGGTGCGGCTGGCAGCACGGGTCGAACTTACACCTACCGCACTGGAACAGGTGCCGGAGGATTTAATGGTGCGTTTAACGACGTTGGAGGCTTTAGCGACTACTCAAATTTTGATGGTCGTACAGCAGGTGTTGGTGCTGACCGGGAAGCTACGATTACTCTGAGTTGGTCTGAAGCGTTCCATGGTGTCCAAAAACGCATCAAGCTGGGTAATGAAGTTATTGATGTCCGGATTCCCCCTGGCGCAAAAGCAGGAAGCCGCATTCGTTTAAGAGGTAAGGGTCAGCTAATCGCTCCAAATCAGCCACGGGGAGATTTGTACTTGAATGTGGAACTAAAACCTCACCCTTTCTTTCAGTTTGATGGAGACAATCTCCTGTGCGAAGTACCCGTGACACCTGATGAAGCGGTGTTGGGGACATCAATCCAGGTACCAACACCAGATGGGACTGTAAGTGTAAACGTTCCTGCTGGTATTCGTTCAGGTCAATCCTTACGGCTACGTGGAAAAGGCTGGCCACGACCCAAGGGTGAGCGTAGTGACCAGTTAGTACGGATTATGATTGTGACACCAAAAGAACTTAGTAAAGTTGAGCGGGAGTACTACGAAAAAATCCGTGACAATCGTACCTTCAATCCCCGTAGTCACCTATCGCAGATTCAACTTTAATCATTTTTAATCATTAGTTGTTAGTTTTTGGTTGTTAGTGAATTAAGAGGCATAGAAAGCGTTAAGTACAAGGTTTCAAAATGTGTCTAGATTCGGTCAAACAACTAACAACTAACAACTAACAACTTTTACCTTCGCTTAACGAGTGCCCCTGCTGCGGCTTGTAGAGAGGCGTAGTCAGTTTCCGGCTGACCGTTGATGTAGTATTTGCCTTCTACTGATTCGCAGATTGTGCCGACGACTAGCCCATCCGCGCCATAGACTGCCAGTAGCTGCGCGATCGCATCGGGTTGAAAACCCTGGAGAGTGGTAGTCCAATCACTTTTATCAATTGCACCAATCCTAATTGTCTCTTCCATATCATTGGCTCCTATCAAAATTTCAGGCAAGGGCAGGGAGTAGTCGGCAGACCCGTTCTAACACTTCTCACGCTAATTAAAAGTGCCTTGCGGATTATAGCTTCTCAATCGCGTTGAGCAATGTCTCTACTGTTGCATTAGAAGCTAGGAAAGAAAATAGATGTTTAAACCGGAGTGTTCCACTACTGTCTAGAAGAAATTGAGCAGGTAAGGGAGCACCTAAGGCTTGACCTACTTCATACGATTGAAAGCTGCGGCAACTGGGGTCACTTAGCAGTGGCATTTTTAAACTTAAGTCTTTGACAACGTGTTGGCTAGCTTGAGAGTCTGTACTCGTAATCATTAACACCTCAACGCCTTTTTCGAGAAAGCGTTCATAGTTCTCGTTCATGGCTTTGATATGAGGAAAGCACAGAGGACAATACTGCTTTTCTGTGAAGATGCGAGTAAAGGCGAGGAGAACAGGTTGCTTGTTCCGGTAGTCCGATAGCCTGACTTGACGGTTGTTGGTAATATCAGGCAGCTCAAAGTCAGGAGTCGTTGTTCCCAGATTTAATGTATTAGTTGCTGGTATGGGGAAAAAATTGCGGAAGAATCGCTCGTTGAGTAAACCGCTAAAATCACTGGACGTTAACATCAAGTGCAGCCTCCTTCTTCATAATAATTAACAATATATAAAATTTAGCCCCAACACACTTGAGGTGAGCAAGTGTATCAGGGCAGTTGTTTGGGTTGAATTTCTAGCAGTTCTCGGTTAAATGAGGTACAGCTAAAGGCTGCTTTCACAAACGCTACTGGTCAGGAAAACAAAAAAGCTGATGGCTGATAGCTGAGGGCTAACGGCTATATTCGTCTAGCCCTAAAATGAAGCATCAGCTTTTACGTTAGTTAGACAGAGGCGAAGAAGACTTTGGATTTTACAGGGTCAGGAACCATTGTCTTGTCTCCAGGCTGCCAACCGGCTGGGCAAACTTCGTCGGGATGCGCCTGAACGTATTGAAGCGCTTTCAGGGTACGCAGGGTTTCATCAACGCTACGACCAAAGGAGAGGTTGTTGATGGTTGCGTGCTGAAGAATACCATCTTTGTCGATGATGAATAAACCACGCAAAGCAACACCCGCTTCGGGGTCAAGTACGTTGTAAGCGGTACTGATTTCTTTTTTGATATCAGAAACCAAAGGATAGCTCAGATCGCCAATACCGCCAGACTTGCGGTCTGTCTGAATCCAGGCGAGGTGAGAGAATTCACTGTCAACAGAAACACCTAAAACTTCGGTGCCGACTTCTTTGAATTCTTCAAAGCGATCGCTAAACGCTGTAATCTCAGTAGGGCAGACAAATGTGAAGTCAAGCGGATAGAAAAACAGGACGACATATTTTCCCCGATAGTCAGACAATTTAATTGTCTTGAACTCTTGATCGACTACAGCAGTGGCAGTGAATTCTGGAGCCTGTTGTCCTACGCGCAGACATCCTTCTGTCGGGCTAGTCATGAAATTATTCTCCTTAAATTTTCTGACGTATACGTTGGCTACACGTCGCCAGTAAGGTTGTAACAACCTTACTCATGTTGACAAAACTTGATAGTTTACGAACTGTTACAACTATATCATAGTCATAACGATTTTGAGTAGGGCTTTTAGAGCAGTCAGCTATTAGCTATCAGCCGTCAGCTTTAGCTAACAGGTTTGAACTACTCGAAAGTCGGTAACAAGTCACTACATTCTCAGTCTCGATCTCGGTCAACGGCAAGTTTTGATGGAGTAGAGATGAGATGACCACTGCGGACTTTCACTCGAAATAAGAGTGTGATCGCCCAATCCTCTATCGTGAGGTATAGGAAATTTAATTTACTCAATCGCTCAGTGATACCTGGGGAAGCTTTTTCCGGTCTTCCCTTGATTAAGGCTGCCCGCTAATATTTCAACGCAATAATTTTTACAATGGCAATTCCATCTTTCAATCTTTCAGACCTCACGGGATCTAACGGCTTTACCATCAACGGCGTTGCCCCTTATGACACCTCAGGCTACGTCGTCAGCGGTGCCGGAGACATCAACGGCGATGGCATTGATGACCTAATTATCGGCGCACCTGGATTTACTGGTGGTAATCCTGACGCCACCACCACTCCTGGTACTAGCTATGTAGTGTTCGGCTCGCAAGCAGGATTCCCTACTAACTTTGAACTCAGTACCCTCAACGGCACTAACGGCTTCGCCCTCAACGGCATTGCGGCAGATGATGCCACAGGTTTAAGTGTCAGCGGTGCTGGAGATGTCAACGGCGATGGATTCGATGACGTGATTATTGGAGCTATTTATGCTGACCCCAACGGACTGATTGATGCAGGCTCCAGCTATGTCGTATTCGGAGCGCAAGCAGGATTTGCTCCCAGTATTGACCTCGCTACTCTCAACGGAATTAACGGCTTCACTATCAACGGCATTGCGGCGGGAGACGAATTGGGTCGCTCAGTTAGCGGTGCTGGAGACATCAACGGCGATGGACTCGATGACTTGATTATCGGAGCCGTTAGTGCTAACCCCGACGGACTTCAGGATGCGGGTCAAAGCTATGTGGTGTTCGGCTTCAACAACGGATTCCCTTCCAGCCTCAACGTCAGTGACCTCGACGGCAATAACGGCTTCACCATCGACGGCATTGCAGAGGAAGACGAATCAGGCGTCTCAGTCAGCGCCGCCGGAGATGTTAACGGTGACGGCATTGATGACCTGATTATCGGGGCATATGGGGCTGACCCCAACGGAGAGAGCAAAGCGGGTCAGAGCTATGTAGTGTTCGGCTCAACTGGAGGATTCGCTCCCAGCCTCAACCTCAGTGTCCTCGACGGCACTAATGGCTTTACCATTGATGGTATTGCCGAGGGTGATTTCTCAAGCCAAGTCAGCGCCGCCGGAGACATTAACGGTGACGGCATTGATGACCTGATTATCGGGGCATATGGGGCTGACCCCAATGGCAACGCCTATGCAGGCACCAGCTATGTGGTGTTCGGTTCATCTGAAGCATTCCCCGCCAGCCTCAACCTCAGTGTCCTCGACGGCACTAACGGCTTTGCCATCAACGGTATTGCCAGTTATGACCTCTCAGGCTTCAGTGTCAGTGGTGCCGGGGACTTCAACGGCGATGGTATTGATGACCTGATTATCGGGGCACCTTTCGCTGACAACGTTGCGGGTCAAAGCTATATAGTATTCGGCTCAAAAGAAGGATTCTCCGCCAGCCTTAACCTCAGTGAACTCGACGGTACTAACGGCTTTGCTCTCAACGGTGTTAATGCCTATGACTTCTCAGCTATATCAGTGAGCGCTGCCGGAGACATCAACGGCGATGGACTCGATGACTTAATTATCGGGGCTTCTTATGCAGACCCCAACGGCAACACCAATGCTGGCTCTAGTTATGTTGTCTTCGGCAGAACCCCGATCATCGGAGACGCAGCCAACAATTCACTCTTCGGCACTGTCAGTGACGATACGATTTACGCTGGTGGCGGTAATGACCAGCTCTTCGGCAGTGAGGGCGTCAACACTCTGTTTGGTCAGGATGGCAATGACTCGATTTACGGCGGTTCGCAAGTCGATTACATCTATGCTGGCAATGGCGACGATACCATCTACGCTAGCGAGGGCAACAATAAAATCTTCGGTGACGCTGGCAATGACATTATCTACTCCGGTTCTGGCAATGACCTGATTGATGGTGGTACTGGTAACGATACCATCTGGCTGGGAGGTGGACAGGACATAATTATCCTGGCAAGCAGCGAGAGCTTCGATACGATTAACAACTTCCAGCTTGGTCAGACAACGCTTGGTCTATCTGGTGGCTTGACGTTTAATGACCTAAATATCGCTCAACAAGGGAATAATACCCTGATCGAAATTGCCAGCAGTGGCGAAGACTTGGCACGTTTGAATGGGGTACAAGCTAGCAGTATCGGCTCTAATAGCTTCGTCATTGTTTAGTGCGCTCCAACTGCTTTGAGAGTGTTTCACTCTTCGACAACGCGCTCAGTTAGGGGAATCCCGCGAGGTTTCCCTAACTTTTCTTTCTTGTACTTCTCAGGACTTTTTCGCACATTTTCTTACGAACAAACATACTATTCATGACTGATGCAATGCAATCAAACCGTAATGGGTTTGCGGCTAACGAACTTCCCCTAACAATCAAAGACGCACCGGACATAGGGGCGCACGCTGGGAATTTCCCCAATTCTGCTACCCCTTCAACCAGCGCCCCCTCTTTGGAAATCAGTGCCTCTCGCCAGTTCACCTCCTGGTTAGCCGAGCAAAACCTAAGCCTTGCTTTCACCACCTATCAAGCGGGGAAAGTTTTTTTTATTGGGTTGCAACCGAATGGACAGTTGTCGGTATTCGAGCGCACGTTTGAGCGCTGCATGGGGTTGTATGCAGAGGGTTCAACTCTCTACATGAGTTCTCTGTATCAACTGTGGCGGTTTGAAAATGCTCTCTCGGCAGGACAAGTTCACAATGGCTATGATGCTGTCTACGTGCCTCAGGTCGGTTACATCACGGGGGATTTGGACGTGCATGATGTGGTGGTAGAAGTACCCCCCTTAATAAGGGGAGTGCAAGAAACACAAAATTTTGTTTCCCCCCTTACTAAGGAAGGGTTAGGGGGGGTCATCTTTGTCAATACCCTATTTAGCTGTCTCGCCACAGTCAGTGAAAAATACAGCTTCATCCCCCTGTGGCAACCGCCCTTCATCTCCAAGCTAGCGGCAGAAGACCGTTGTCACCTGAATGGCTTGGCACAGCGAGACGGACAACCCCGTTACGTGACAGCAGTCAGCCAGAGTGATGTGGCAGACGGTTGGCGGGATAGAAGGCGGGATGGGGGTTGCGTTATTGATATCAGCAGCAATGAGGTAATTCTGACCGGACTTTCCATGCCCCACTCGCCCCGCTGGTACAGGGATAAGCTGTGGCTGCTCAACTCCGGCACTGGGGAATTTGGCTATGTAGACATGGAACGAGGAATTTTTGAGCCAGTAGCTTTCTGTCCTGGTTATATGCGCGGCTGTGCCTTCAGCGGTGACTTCGCGATCGTCGGGCTATCCAAACCCCGGCATAACAGGACGTTTTCCGGCTTGTCCTTAGATGACAACCTGCGTGCCAAAGATGCCGAACCCCGCTGCGGACTACTGGTGATTGACCTGAGAAACGGGGATATCGTCCACTCGTTGCGGATTGAAGGGGTGGTAGAGGAATTGTACGACGTGCAGGTGCTACCTGGAGTGCGTCGCCCGATGGCAATTGGCTTTAGAACCGACGAAATTCGTCGCGTTGTAACGATGGGGTAAGGGGGGAAGTACCCAGAGTGCTGTAAGTTGTGGCTTGGGCTTTAAAAAATTAATACTTTGTTGCCCACATTCCGCTCATTCCCCATTTTCTATCGCGCCGAGAGCTATCAGCGTCGCTTTCTGTGCTTCAGTTAAACCTGTAACCCCAGTGATATTCATGCCTTCGTAGAGTCGGGGTGGTTTCAGTATTTTTAGGCACTCACCTGTATTGACATCCCACAGCCTTGCCGTTTCATCAGCACAGCCACTTGCTAAAGTTTGACCATCCGGACTAAAACTGACTGAGTAAATTTCACGGGTATGTCCGGTGAGAGTTCTGATACATCTTCCAGTGCTGACATCCCATAGCCTCACCGTATGATCGCAACTACCACTAACCAAGGTTTTTCCGTCTGGGCTAAAGGCAACTGACCATACCCAATTGGTATGCCCAGTCAATGTTTTGATGCAGTTACCCGTATTGACATCCCACAATTTCAACGTTTGATCGGCACTAGTACTAGCTACGATTTGACCAT
Source organism: Microcoleus sp. FACHB-SPT15 (assembly GCF_014849525.1). Lineage (NCBI taxonomy): Bacteria > Bacillati > Cyanobacteriota > Cyanophyceae > Oscillatoriales > Microcoleaceae > Microcoleus > Microcoleus sp. FACHB-SPT15. Next base: position 113,637 of record NZ_JACJNU010000044.1, read on the forward strand.
CCGGACTAAAGGCAACCGAAGATACTTCATTTGTATGTCCAGTGAAGGTTTTTAAGCAACTGCCAGTGCTGACATCCCATAGTTTTACACAGTCAAAACTGCTACTGGCTAGGGTTTTACTACTGGGACTGAAAGTGACGAAAAATGGGGAGAAGAAAAATATGGAATTGCTAGGTTCGGTACAAGTTCGGAAACATTGACCCGTTTGACAATCCCAGAACCTGATGCTCTGGTCAAGACCGCTACTGGCTAAAATTTTGCCATCTGGACTAAAGGCAACTCCATATACCCAATCAGTATGTCCCGTGAACGTTTTTATGCACTTGCCCGTATTGACATTCCATAACTTCAGCGTTTTGTCAGCACCCCCACTAGCGATTGTTTTACCATCGGGACTAAATGCTACTCCTATGACTGATTTAGTATGTCCCGTGAACGTTCTCACGCAACTGCCAGTATTGACATCCCACAGCCTCAGTGTAGTGTCAACGTTGCCACTAGCTAAGAGCTTACCGCAGGGACTAAAAGGAACTGCTAATACACAACTGTTATATCCAGTGTAAGTTTTGAAACATTTGCCTGTTTGACAATCCCAAAACCGAATTGTAAGGTCAAAACTACCACTCACTACTATTTGACCATCTCGACTGTTGGCGTAGCCTGCGCTACGCGCATAGGTAACGGACTCTACGCGATCGCTATGTCCGATGAAGGTTCTTGCACAGCAACCCGTGCTAACATCCCACAACTTCACCGTTTTGTCATAACTACCACTCACTACTGTTTGACCATTGGGACTAAAAGCGACTGATGTGACTACACTGCTATGTCCCGTGCAAATTTTAACGCACTGACCATCACGGATATCCCAAAGCCTGACTGTGCAGTCAGCACTGCCACTCGCTAGGGTTTGACCATCCGGACTGAAGGCGACTTCATAGACCGAATTCGTATGCCCGTACAACGTCTTAAAGCACTTGCCCTTGCGTACATCCCAAAACTTTACCGTGCTGTCAGCACTAGCACTCGCTAAAATTTGACCATCCCGACTAAAGGCGACTGAATAGATTTCATTCGTATGTCCGGTGAGTGTTCTAACGCAACTATCAGTCGTGACATCCCACAAATTTACTGTGTTATCAGCACTACCACTCGCTAAAATTTGACCATCCGGACTGAAGGCGACTGAGTAGACTATATTACTATGTCCGGTATAAGTTTTTAGACAGATGCCAGTACGAACATCCCAAAGCTTCACCGTGTGGTCATAACTACTACTCGCTAGGGTTTGACTATCTGGACTCCAAGCAACTGATTTAACCCAGTGGGTGTGTCCCTGAAAGGTCAAAAGTTGTTGGCTTTTTTGCACGTCCCACAGGTGAATATTATTATCTATATCGGCCGTCGCCGCACATTTGCCATCTGGTGTCAGTGCTAGTGACGTAACAGGACTCAATATGTCAGAAAAAACCGATTGACACAGGTCAGAATTGGCGAAATTGACATTGGGCAAGTTTATCCCCTGGAGGTTGGCTTGCCAAACCGTTAGATTTGAAAAGTCATAACCGCTTAGATCTACCTGTAATTGGCGAAGTAAATTGATAATATTTCCACTCACATACCCAGTCTTTAGGGGCGCTTTCCCTCGTAACATCTCAAGAATTTGAGCCAGATAATTTTCTAGAGCTTTTGGGTCGCTAAGACTCGTAATTAATCCATCAATCACTGGTTGAAGAATGAGGCGGATTTGAGTTTCAATCACATATTCTTTGGCTTGAGGTTTAACCAGAGCGTGACTCCTAAAGAGTTGAAGGTTATCAGGTTGAAAGTTAGCAAGTTTATTAGAACTTTCAACCTTTAAACATTCAACCTTTAACCCAATAATTTCTTCACAAATCTGCTCAATTAATCGAGTAATCACGTACTCCATGACTACAGGTTGTTGGGTAAATCGAGCGTTGTTTTTTTCAATTAATGACCGATGTTGCAATGAGCCTAGTGCCTGTAGGAGTTCGCTGGCTGATACGGGAGAGATAAAATCCTCTTGCAATTCCTCTAACAACACTGGTTCGCGATTGATGGCTAACCAGTACATAATCTCTTGTTCTATATCGCTCAGTCGCTGAAACTGCCGCTCTAACAAATCGCGGATATCATCAAAAATAAACGAACCTTGGTTTAAAAATTCTAAAAAGCGAGAAATACTGCTATCAAAAAAATCTGTTACCCCTGAAGCTACTATTTTTAAAGCTAAGGGATTCCCGCCATAGCGTGAAATCACGCTTGTCCATTCATCTTCTGACCCAGTAAAAGACCCCTTCGCAGAGAAAATTTTTCGTCCTTGAACTTCGGGTAAACCTGTCACTTGTAAGCAGCGAACCGGTAGTGTTTCGCCCTCTAAGGCGGCTAATCCTTGTGGTTTCTCGCGACTGGCTAGTATCAAGCTGCTGTGGTGATTTGTTTCCCCAACACATTTAAGTAACTCACCGTAACCTTCATATCCTTCTCGATAGTGTCCCGTGCGTGAAGCAAAGCTATGCCGCAGGGAATCGCCTGCTTGCAAAACTGATTCAGCATTATCCAAAACCAGCAGACAGCGCGAGGATCGTAAGTAATTTAGCAATCGTAAGATTCTGCTGTCCAGGTTAGTTGGTAGATTGGTTTCTTGTTGGTTAGAGAGAAATTGGATCAGTTCTACCAATATCTCTTCTACAGGGGGGGCATTGCGAAGACTTCGCCAAATCACAAATTCAAATCCTGATTGCAGCATTTGGGCTAGCTTGGCAGCCAAAGCTGTTTTACCAATCCCTCCCATCCCCAGCAACACTACTAAACGGCAATTATCCTGCACAATCCATTGTTCTAGAGTTGTCAATTCGTCACTACGACCGTAGAAAACCGAGACATCCGGTGCCTCGCCCCAATCTTGGTGTCTGTTGGTCATCAAGAGGGAGGATTTCACGTCTACAGACTCGGATGGAACCCGATCGCCTTCGTCAGAGATCGATCGCCAATCAAGCCCTAATTTTCCACAAATTTCCACAAATGTCGCATAATCAACGGTTTTTCCATTGAGGAACCTGCCAACAGTAGATAAAGCGAATCCTAATTCTTCAGAGAAGGCTCTTTGGCTGCGAAAGCCATTGCGCTGGATGGCTAATTTGGCTTGCTTAATGCAGTCGCTGCGAATTTGGAGCGATCGTGACATAGCCTATCCTCCGAAAGTTATGCACATTTTAGTCGGTTACGAGGAAGTCGGTAACAAGTCAGTACGTTCTCAGTCTCGATCTCGGTCATCTGCGTGTTTTGATGAATTTGTAGATGGGATTAGAGCAAAAACAACCTCTAGTAAGTTGCAAACCATCGGTTGCAAGAATTAGTAGCGCAAACATTGCAGTAAATAGGCAACGTCTTAAAAACATAGTTGAGGATTTTCACCATGAAAAAAAGTTTATTAGCGATCGCCATCATTGCAGCATTGTTTCCTTTCGCTTTCTCTATGGAGGCTAACGCCGCAAAAAACCCAAAAGAAGCCATAAAAGATGTCATCATCCTGGGTCCACTAGGAGGTGGTGGCGTCTGGCTCAACGGCATCCAGTGGAACGGCTGGAGTCTGAACGGCGGGCACAACGGCGTGAGATTGAAGGCTGTCGTGCTTCCGGGCACGAGTATGCAAGCCACAAAACTGCAAGGCATGGAATTGCAAAGCCTTAAAGTCGAAGGTGGACAGCTTGTAGGTGTAACGCCAGTTGCTGCTGAATAGTTGCTAAAAATAACCCAAAGCCAGATACCCGACTTCTTAAAGAAGTCGGGTATCTGAATCGTTGGCAGAAGTTGAAACTATGAAAAAAACATTTCTATACAGTTTTGTTGGCTTTTTCCCGGTGTTGCTTTTAAGCTGTGGAGTATTTACCAAAAATTCAAACACCAACTATACAACTAATTCAGGCACCAGAAGCAGCGCGACTGCCCAAAAGACTGAAATTGTTAAAGGCAAAGACTTAAAAGGCGCACAGTTTAACGCCGTTGACGAGCAGGGGAGAAAGCTGAACTTTCAAATCAAAGATGTCGAACTAGACCCAAAAGACTCCGAAAAAGAAACCTATCTTTACACAGTCTTTTATCTGGATTCAGCAGATTCTCAATGGAAGAATTTGTGTACTCCTGATGCAGAGAATGTTGCCAAGGCAATTCCACTAACGGGTTCGTGGGATGAGACAGGAAAGCACACAGAATCGAGCAATATTATCACATTTGGCTGTACCAGTGGAGTTCTCGCTAAGTGCGTTCGCATGGGTTACAAACCTTGGAAGACTGTTAAAGGAAAGTCCCTCCGAGACTATCACCAAGCTTGCACGCGCATGACACGCGCCGATTACTGCGGTAACGGCAAAAGCCACACACGAGAGCGAACTCCTATCGACATATATGACGAGCTTGGTATTCAACAGAAAACCCCCAACAGCGGGATGGTGTTTGAAGCAGCTTGGAGTCCCGATGGTGCGACTTTTATCAATCGACCGAGGTGGTTTGAAACAGTATCTGAAATTCGCCAAGAATGTCCTAACAAACTCAAGGGTCGCATTAATGAGGGCGGTAGTTGGACAACTGCTGAAAAAGTGAAGCAGAATCAGTCAGGCTCGTTGCTGTTCAATGATTCACTGGTAAGAAAACGCCTTTAGCGTATTGAGTAGGAGCTATTGCTGACCTTTACCAAGGCATCTGCTTTTCAGGACATTGAACGGGAAGAACACAGAAGTTCAGGAGAATCGTAAGCTCATAAACAACTAATAACTAACAACCAAGTCGGCTGGCAGCATTCCTCCCCACATTAAGAAGGATGGAGATTCCAGCCGACTTTTGTTGAACTTTGGACGAAATAGCTGATAGCTCCTCAAGTCAGTGATATATTGCTTAAGGAATTTCAAGAGCCATTGTTGAGTGAAGGATTTAGATACACGGGAATGGCTACTGACCAATGGCTTGGGCAGTTTTGCCAGTGGTACAGTTTGTGATGCTCGCACTCGCACTTATCATGGCTGGTTGATAGCAGCCTTAGATCCGCCGGGAAGCCGTACTCTATTACTCTCTCATCTTGATGCCAGCTTGGAGGTAGCTGGCTCGCTCTGGTCGCTCTCAACGAATTTTTGGCAAGGTGGCAAAATTGAACCCTCAGGCTACCAACTCATACAATCCTTTGGGATTGAGCCAGTTCCAACCTGGGTTTGGGGTCAGGAAGGCTGGCAACTAACGCGGCGGTTGGTGATGCCTTACGGATTGGTTGGGAGTGGTGAAGACTCAAGTCACAAACAACTGCCCCAATTCTCTAACCGCATTTTGATTCAGTATCGATATGAAGGCAACGAGACTGCAACGCTAAGACTACGACCGGTAATAGGCGATCGCGATTTTCATCATCAGCAATCAGCAGATGATGAGATCCAATTCTCCCAATTAGTAAGACCCAATCAAATTTACCTTCAAGGAATTCGTGCCGATCACATTGGGATGCCCTGGCAGTTGCGCTGGAGTGCTGGTCATTACAAACCAGAAGGGACTTGGTACTGGAATTATTACTATCCAGAAGAAAACAAACGAGGATTAATCGATCGCGAAGACCTTTACAGTCCTGGCTACCTAAGTGTCATTCTAAAACCAGGAGAAGCCATAACAATAGAAGCAAGAGTGGGATGGGTTGACTCGACGCTACCCGATAGAGACACACAAGCCCTCTCTACAGAGTCTTTTGAGGAAGCTGTCTTCTTAGAACAAGAACGCCTTGACCAACTGTTTGCTCAGGTGCCAGTTGCAGTCAAGCCTGAGCAAGAGTTGATCTGGCGTCAGCTACTACGAGCGAGTGATCAATTCATTGCCTACCGCGCTTCGATTGCAGGGCCAACAATGATTGCTGGTTACCCTTGGTTTAACGATTGGGGACGCGATACACTGATTGCTCTGCCTGGACTCGCTTTAACCACTGGGCGTTTTGAAGAGGCTAAGGGTTTACTCCGAACCTTTGGGAGTTACTGCCGTAATGGTTTAATCCCAAATACCTTTCCTGATGCTGGTGCCCAACCCATTTATAACAGTATTGACGCTTCGCTCTGGTGGATTGAAACACTAGGGCTTTACTTAGAGAGAACACAGGATTGGGAATTTTTGAGGGAGCAATATCCTGTAGTGCGAAAAATCTACAAAGCATTTACAGCAGGCACTCTCTACAATATCCGGGTTGATGCCGCTGATGGGCTACTGACTTGGGAGGCTCCAAATGTTGCCCTTACCTGGATGGACGTGGTAATTGATGGTGAACCAGTGACACCACGACAAGGAAAACCAGTAGAAATCAATGCACTTTGGTACTCGGCATTGTGCTGGACAACTCAATGGACTCAAAAACTTGCCGCTGATTCTACTACTGATCAAGAGCGTCTGTTGCAGCAAGCTCAACGTTATGAGCGACAGGCACAACAGGTAAAGGCATCGTTGCAGAAGTTTTGGAATCCAGAGAAAAACTACTGTTTCGATACGATTGAGCCAGATGATCGACGGGATGCTCGAATCCGTCCGAATGCGGTCTTAGCACTCTCGCTGTATCACTGTGGGTTTCCTAAAGGGCAGGCGCGTCGGATTTTGCAGGTGGCACGCGATCGCCTTTTAACCCCCTACGGTTTACGAAGTCTTGACCCTTCCGACCCTGACTATGTTAGTTACTACGCTGGCGATCGCTTGTATCGCGATCGGGCTTACCATCAGGGTACAGTGTGGAGTTGGCTGATTGGTCCCTTTATCCGGGCATGGCTGCGGTTCTACGACGAGACAGAACCCGTGCCCTGTAGTCGGCAACCTTTACTTGATCATGTGCAGCAGCAAGCCTGTATTGGTTCGATTTCTGAAATTTTTGATGGTGCTACCCCTTATGCTGCCCAAGGTACGATCGCCCAAGCTTGGTCAGTCGCTGAACTCATTCGCCACTTCTGGGATTTCTGATTAATGGTTCTAAGCTGATGTGCATTTTAATTTCATAAAGTTACCACTTGACTCAACGCCAACAACGTTACCTCCCAAACTAATCGTGGTTGAGCATAACCGAGGAGATAGTTTCGGGCTTGCTCTAGCTGTTGGATAATGCTGGGTGATAAGAATGAGTGCCAATAGCTGTGTTGTAGGTAGTCCAGTAGCCACAACTGCGCCTCAGTATCCAAGGCTTTATCAACTTTCTGCGCGAGTTCTAAGGCTTTTCGGGTTGTCTTAGGTAGCTTGGTTAGTTCCTTGAGCAATTCCTCTGGAATCGCTTGAAGTTGCTCAAAGGAAGCGATCGCTTCTCCTGGACTTCCTTGGGCGATCGCAAGTATTGATGGCTCGTTAAGAATTGCTTCATGACCTGTTCGCCGCAGCACCACTTCTAGATTGTCCTGCGACAATCGGGAAAAGGGAATCCGCTGGCAGCGAGACACCAACGTTGGTAATAACGACTCAACGCCAGGGGCAATTAAAATCAACGTCGCCTGTCCCGGTTCTTCCAGCGTCTTGAGCAAGCCATTTGCCGCTGCCTCTGCCATTGTTTCAGCTTGCTCCAACACAACTACTTTTCGAGACGCTTCTAGAGTAGAACGACTGAGGAACTGGGTAATCTCCCGAATTTGTTCTAAGCGAATTTGAGGAGGGGCTTTGCGCTTGAGGTTTTTTTCTGCCGCTTCTGTCGCTGACAAGCGTATTCCGTTGTGGAGGTAGGTTGGTTCTACCCACAGTACATCCGGATGATTCCCTTGCCGTAAGCGTTTTTGAATTGAGGCTTGCTTATCGGCACGGGCATCTGTACAAAACAATAGTTCGATAAATGCTTTGGCGGCTAGACTCCGTCCAACGCCAGGGGAACCCGTAAAGAGATACGCAGGTGCAATGCGATTTCTGGCAACCGCTCCCTCCAATAGCGCGATCGCGCGCTCTTGCCCTACTAGGGGCGCGAAAGCTTGCTGTACCATTGACTAAGTCGTTGACGCAAAATCTCCTGAATTGCCAAATGCACGTCTTCCTCGCTCTTACTACCATCAATCCTGACAATTCTTTGGGGATACGAGGTCGCTAGTTGCTGAAATCCCTGCTGCACTCGCTGGTGAAAGGCAAAGTCAGCTTGCTCAATTCGGTCAGCACGTCCCCGTTGTCGTGCCCGTTTTAACCCTGTTTCCGCATCAACATCTAGCCACAACGTCAGGTCACTCTCCAATCCACCTGTCGCAATCTCGTTAAGCTGCTGGATTAATGTTAAATCCAGCCCTCGCCCATACCCTTGATAAGCAATCGTGGAGTCGGTATAGCGATCGCACAAAATAATCATACCTGAAGCCAAGTGAGGCTTAAGAAATTCTTCAACATGTTGAGCACGGTCAGCAGCATACAGTAAGAGTTCGGCTCGGTCTTGGATTGGAATAGGGGTAGTGTTCTCGTAGCGACTCCCTTCCTCCAGTAATAGTTTCCGTAGTCCTAAGCCGAGTGATGTTCCGCCTGGTTCTCTTGTCGCTACTACAGACATCTCTTGGGCAAACGTTCCCAGGCACTCGGATACTCCCTTGTCTTGAAGCCAATGAAGCGATCGCTGTAACTGAGTTGTTTTACCACTGCCTTCAACCCCCTCAAACACAATCAGTAATCCCTGCATTCCCCAATTCCTCATGCTTTCTGAAGGTATGAGATTTTATCCTCAAGCGGCACAACGAGACATTACATTATGAAAATTTTTTACCTCAACCCTCTGTCCTCTAGCTTCTATTTCAGGCAATTAGCATTGCACGATACACTTTTTTGGTAATCTTTATCCGGATGAGTCGCTAATATGCTAGTAGCTGATAGCAGTTGAGCAACGGTTTGTCCTCTTTACCTCCTGTAATGACCCTCAACAGAGGTTCGATATGATAGGAGGGTCTAGCTATCTGACGCCCAGGGTTATATATGGCTCGCTATACTTGTTCCTTTACAGTTGCAGTTTCCCTAGATCACCTTCAGCACTCACTGATTGAGGTTTTACAATCCTGCAATTTCGACATTATCTATGACACTGGGGATTACCTAATGGCAAGGGAGATTCCTGGTCGCATCGCTTTTGCCAAACTGGTGACGGTGGAAGTGTTGATTGACAAATCAACAGCTACTTCCCAAGAAGTGCGGATGAATTTCGTCATCAAAAACGAAGAGTTGCCTCTCCAGGTTGACAACCACTGCCGTCAAATGTTTGAGATGGTGCAGGAAGCCGTAGCGGCAAATCGCCAGTGGCAACTTGTCGAAAGTGTCGCCGGATAATTTCCGGCGAATTGAGAAATCTCTAAAAAAATTTCTCCACCCTTTTAGCTATTCCATTCTTCTGGGTCCCCAATCATGCCAGGGCTGATCAGGGTAATATCAAACTCATCTGGTGGCCCAGTTGGATGAGGATCGGTCTTAAGCAGGTAGTATTTAGCACTGACTTGGGGACCGAAAATTACTTCGTCTTCATCTTGGAGATCGTGGGCTTGAAGCTTACGACCATTAATAATCAGCCCATTTGCACTGGGCTGACCTTTGAGGTTACCATCGACAATCCGGTAATAAGGGCTACCATCCTCACGCTGCCGTCGTACTAAGGTAGCGTGTCGGCGAGATACAAACTGCGAAAACAAGCGGATGTCAGAGTTCGGATCTCTGCCGATGGAATACACAGCTTCCTCTAAGGGAAATTCCTTGCGTCCCTTATCGTCTTCTATGATTAACAAATGATTTTGATGTGATTGTGGAGGCATCGAAAAATAGTGATAAAGAGTGCAATTTGTTAGGAAAAACGCTCTTGCTTACTCACATTGGCACGCTTCTCAACCAGCTTCCCTTAACTTTTAGGAAAATTACCCTGATTGCCGACCCTCAACCGGGTGACCCCTCAGTCTATCATCATAAACATTTGTAGAGCCGAGCGATATGCTCCATTCGTTAGAAGTTCTTGGAATCTGAAGAGGGACAAAAATGTCTGGTTACCCTGACTGGTGCCTAGCTTTAAGAATTTTCCACCATCTATTGTGACATATTGAGTTGGGCTGTCAGTAGTACAGGATTGGGTTTTGAGACAATTAGCAACTTAATACTCCTGACTAGCATTAGGGAAGGGAACATCATTGGTCGTTTCACCAGTCACCAAAATTTTACTTAAGCTTTGAAGGTACGACGTAGTAAAAGCGAATTTGTTACGACACTAACAGAACTGAAAGCCATTAGCGCCCCAGCCGCAGCAGGACTGAGGATAAAACCAAAGCTAGGTAAAAGCACACCACAGGCAGCGGGAATTCCTAGGGTATTGTAAGCAAATGCCCAAAAAAGATTCTGTCGGATTTTGTTGAATGTAGCCAAGGAAAGGGCAATTGACTCAACGACATCCAGTAAGCGATCCCGCATGAGAATAATTCCTGCCGTCTCCATTGCCACATCAGTACTGGCGTGCAGAGAAATACCGACATCGGCTTGTGCCAATGCCGGAGCATCATTAATGCCATCCCCTACCATTGCAACATGGTGTCCCTCAGCTTGCAACTGAGCGATCGCATTTGCCTTGCCATCAGGACGAACCCCAGCAATCACATCCTCTGGCGCAATCGAGAGTTGTTGAGCGATTGCCCTAGCTGGGTTAGGTTGGTCACCTGTCAGCATCATGACCTTTAATCCCAATGCTTTGAGCCGTTCAACAGTCTCTTTAGCATCTGATCGAATGACATCTGCCACAGCAAGCACTCCCAAGAGAATCCCATCCGCCGCCACATAAACCACTGTTTTTCCAGCTTCTGCCAACGCCTGAACCTCAGTTTGAGCGTTCTCACTAAGCGCCACACCTTGCCGACACAACCACTCAGCATTACCCAGTAACACCCGTTGATTTTCCACCCATGCTGATATTCCTAACCCAGGTTCGGTGTAAAAATCTTGAGCTGCCAAAATCGGTAGCTGCTGCTGCTGGGCTTCGGTACAAATTGCCAAAGCAAGAGGATGGGAAGTGCCACTCTCGGCAGAAGCGGCAAGTTGTAGGAGTTTTTTAGCGGTAGTCCCCTCCGATACCCCTTGAGCCAATTCTCGAAGCGGTACGCAATCCGTAACAGTGGGGTGCCCACTGGTGAGCGTACCTGTTTTGTCAAAAACCACTGTATCGAGTTGATGAACTCGTTCTAAAACATCCCCACCTTTGATTAACAACCCACGTTCTGCACCAATGCTAGTACCGACGAGAATTGCTGTTGGTGTTGCCAAACCAAGGGCACAGGGACAGGCGATTACCAAAACTGCGATCGCAAGTTTCAAGCTCAAGACTAACGGAGACGGCGACATGGGCATCATATGACCCATCGCGTCAGTCATTGGTGACAAGATATCTGGCCAGATTTTTGTCCCGGCAAGGTACCAGAACAGGAAAGTGAAGGAGGCGATTCCCAAAACGCCATAAGTAAAGTATCCAGCCACTGTATCGGCTAACTGCTGGATTGGTGCCTTCCGAGTTTGGGCATCCTCAACTAGAGCAACTATCTGAGCTAGTGTTGTCTCCGAACCTGTCCGAGTTGCCTTGAGTGCAATCACACCCGACTGATTCAACGTACCCGCCGTCACCGTGTCTCCAGGTTGCTTCAACACGGGTATTGATTCCCCCGTCAGCATCGACTCATCGACTGACGACTGCCCCGCCATCACTTCCCCATCTACGGGTACCTTTTCCCCTGGCAAAACTCGCAACCACTCCCCAACACGCACTTGCTCAACAGGAATTTCAATTCCTGGCTGTTCTGTTGTTGCCGATTTCCCAATCAAACGGGCAACCTGCGGCTGTAGTGCCAACAAGGACTCAAAGGCTGTTGAGGCTTGCCGCCTTGCCCGTTGTTCCAATGTACGACCCAAGAGAATGAAACCCAATAACATCACGGGTTCCTCAAAGAAGCATTCCCATCCCAGTTGCGGAAAAAGCAAGGCAATACAGCTAGTTGTGTAAGCCGTTAGTGTTCCTAAGGCAACTAACGTATTCATATTCGGGGCTTGATGCCACAACCCACGCCAACCATCCACCAAAATCGGACGTCCCGGCAAGAGCAACGCTAAGGTTGCCAGTCCCCAGTGAAACCAGATATTGCTGATTACAGGCAGCATCGGCGCACCGAGCCAATGACCGATATGCCCTAAGGTTGATAGAAGAATCAGGATGCCAGCAATTATCAAGCGTTGGACTTGTTCACGGCTTTCTTGTTCACGCCTTTGGGCTGGTGTCAGAGTATTTTGTAGAGCTAATGCGTCGTTGCCCTTGGCAGAACGGGGTTGAGAGGGAAAGCCTTTAGACGTCAATTCCATCGCTAGTGCCGCCGGGTCAACGGTTGCCGCATCACACTCTACAACAGCAACCTCCGTCACCAGATTAACGCGGGCAGAGATTACGCCGGGATGACCAGTCAGTTGCCGTTCTACAACACTGACGCAGCCCGCACATTTCATCCCTGTGACATCTAAGGCAATCATCTCTCTCGGTGAGTCTTTGGTTTGGGCAATATCTGAAGAAACTTGCATGAGAATAGCCAATAACTCTGCTAAAGCTTGTGATGCCTCAACGCCTAAGCGCAAGAAGTACCTATAATTCTGAGCTTAGGCGAAATTTTGCACTGTCAACTCCATAGTATTAAGTTTTTTAAATATTCAAGGGTTTGGCAGATTTTGAAATCGGACGGGATGCCTAGGAAAACGGGCTTCACAAAATGATCAAGTTGTAAAGCGGTTCAATTGGAGCCACTACCTAAGACGAATAAGCTTAAGAGAGTGCCAGCATTCCAAAGCCCGTGGAGGAGCATGGAAGCTAGGAGATTACGCGATCGCGAATATACGATTCCCAACACCATGCCCAATGTCGCCAAGGGGAGGACTTCCGAAAGGCTGAGGTGGGCGATCGCAAACAGCAAACTACTTGCCAGAATTGCACCCCAAACAGGTACATAACGAGTCAATGAGGGTAACAAAAAGCCCCGGAAGATAATCTCCTCGAATATGGGTGCAGCGACGCAGGCTGTCAAGAAAAATATTAAGAGGGCAACATTATCTCGCCCTTCCAGCGCTAGAGGCAGAATCGGGTTGCTTCCTCCCTGTCCATTCCACAGCCGTTGGTTAATTAGTGACACCAAAATGACCAAAGGCAATGCGACCAGATACCCTCCCAATCCCCAGAGAATCCAGTTACTGCGGAACTTAAAGCGAAACCAATCCTCTGGTACTGGTAAAAAAGGTTTGATCGAAAGGTACATAACTAGCAAGCCACCTGTTGCCATTAAGAGGTAGCTCACCAACACATAAAACGCCTTCATCCGTACCGTGAAACCAACAGGGTTTACGCCCAAAACACTGAACAGGATCGGTAGTGCCAATTGACCGATGAAGAAAAAGCCAAAAATCAGTACTTGCCAGATAATTTCCCAATCCCAAGGTGTCTCCCAAGCGACATCAGCATTGGTTGCCAAAAGCGATCGCTCACCTCGAAACAGTCGCTGACTTAACAAAAACAGCAAAAGAATCAGACCCAATAGACCACCAAAGCCTGGTATTCCGCCAATTACTCCTAATTTCAAAATTGCCTGTTCAGCTATCTTTTGTTCTTCGGTTTGCAGCGAGGCTAGAGCATCCTGACGTTGCTGCAATTGGTACAGCTTAGTTAAAGCACGATAGCGGAACCAGCTATCTAAGTTTTTTTGAATTTGTGACTCGGCATCGGGTAGCAGGCGCGGTGGTTCACTCCATAAACCTGTTAGTACCTGCGCTGTTTGGATTAAAGACTCTTGTGTCTGTTGCTCAGTAAATTTACTCCACGTTTGGAGGGCAGCGTCTGTTTTTCCTTGTTGGGATTGCAGAATACCAAGGCGTAAATCTAGCTCATCAATCAGTTGTCCTACTTGAGATAATGACATTTCCCATTGCTGCCGCTGTTGGGAGGAGCCAGGAGTATCCGCAACCGGAGCAACTTGTAGCTGTGGTTTGGCAGCATCCTCGGCTACCGCTACTTCGTTGGTTGAGAGTTTTTGGAGTTTAGCAACGATTTTCGATTGCGCTTCCTGAGCAGATTCACGCGCTTCTTGATACTGGTTTTGTGCCGTTTTAAGTGGGTTCGTACCGATTAAGGTGTTACGGGCACTTGTCAAATCTGGGTTTGACTCTGAGGGTGTTGCTGGATCGGCATTTGGCTGCCACTCGCTCGCATGGAGCAGCAGATTCGTTTGGTAAAGTTCCAGCCGACTTTGAATCTGAGGTTGACCCCAGCTTTCTACCAAGGACAGGCTGACTTTGGCGATCGCAAAAATCGTCAGTACAACCAAAATCAACCGCTTAATAGTCATTTTTTGTTACACAACTTGCGCTAATTACGTCTGTAGCAAGAGTTTCAGCTTCAGATTAACTTTATCTCGAATGCATCTGAATACACAGCACAATAAGAGACTACGGTTTCAAATTTTAAGGCATCTTAGCGCCGTGTCACGATTAAGGCTTTGGAACAATAGTTTCAACTAAGCGACACTCATTCCAGAAATGGTTCGAGAAGTTTGACAGCTTGTCTTTTGACATCCGTTTTCCTTTGACTGACATTAATTTCTGCACCCATGGCTCAACCAGTGATGGCAAAACAGTGCAGAGCTTTAGCTTACCTGGTATAGATAGCTTCAATCTGTTGCTCAATACCTCCCACTGTTTGAGTCAAGTACAGAGCAACAGGAGATAATACCCTCATCTATGGCATCTACATCTAACTCGTTAGTTGAAGTTCCCTCAGTTTTAGAGTCCCCCACCAATCGCTTCTATCGCACTATCTGGCGCTGGCACTTCTATGCAGGATTATTTGTCATTCCCTTTATGTTAATCCTCGCAACGACAGGCATCATTTATCTCTTCAAGCCTCAGTTAGATGCCCTAATGTATCATCATCAGATGTTTGTGCAACCTACAGGTGTGATGCAGCCATATACCCAACAACTGGAAGCTGCCCAATCTGCCTTTCCTGATGCAAAAGTCTCTAAATTCGCTCCTAATGTTGCGCCGAATCGCAGTGCTGAAGTGACATTAATGACATCTGATGAACGTACTTTAACAGTCTTTGTGAACCCTTACACAGATGAAGTATTAGGCGATCGCGATGAAAACAAGAACCTCCAGAGCATTGCCCGCAAGATTCACGGTGAACTAATGATTGGCAAATTCGGTGACTATCTGGTGGAACTTGCCGCGTGTTGGGGGCTAGTGCTGTTGATTACCGGACTGTATCTTTGGCTACCACGCAATCGGTTTAAGATTTTTGGAACTCTGATACCCCGTTTGTGGAGCAAAAATAAGCGAGTATTTTGGCGGGATCTGCACGCTGTCTCTGGATTGTATGGGACTTTGCTGGTTGCCTTTCTTATTCTTACGGGGCTACCTTGGTCTGGATTTTGGGGAGAAACGTTTGCTCAAGTTTCCAGTCATTTCCCTGCACAACTATGGGATGAGGTGCCTCAGTCTCAGGTATTAACTGGTTCACTGAATCAGCATGGAGATCATGTTGTGCCGTGGGCTGTGGAGCAGTTGCCGATGCCGCTATCAGGTACTTCTGGACATGAACATCATTCAGGGCAAAGTCGTGCTAGTTCTACAGCTTTCCCTAAGGGAATTCCTCTGGGTACACCTGTTAACTTGGACTCTGTAGTTGCACTGGCACAAGCAAAAGGTGCGTTTCCCGGATTCAGCGTCAGCTTCCCACAAGGCGAGACTGGCGTATATACCGTTTCGGTGTTTCCGGACAATCCAACCCAAGAAATGACTATGCATATCGATCAGTACAGTGGAAAAGTGCTGGCTGACGTGCAGTGGCAGGATTATGGTTTAGTACCCAAGGTAGTAGAGATGGGTATTGCGATACACATGGGTAAATACTTTGGAGTGGGAAATCAAATGCTGATGCTGTTTGCCTGCTTAGTAGTTATCGTTCTGTGTGTGAGTGGAATAGTGATGTGGTGGCAACGTCGTCCGAAACAGTCTGGACGGATTGGTGCCCCGGCATTACCACCCTACGTTCAGCAGTGGAAGGTTCCGATCGCAATAATTGCTGTTTTGGGTATCGTTTTCCCTCTCGTTGGTCTTTCATTGGTGACAGTGTTGTTACTGGATTATCTCGTGTTGTCTCGTTTTCCTGCACTTAAACGTGTTTTTAGTTGAGCTGAAATTGCTGTACCAAAGACTATTTTCAATATTTGCGTGCTGTGCAAGGCTATTTGTTTTCTATGACCGCAACTACACCTTACCTAGTGAACCAAATTAGTTAGGGTTGAAGTAGGTGTCCGGTTGCACGTTACAATGACCCTGGCAATTGGAGAGACACAAAGGACGCGCTTCGCTCTTTGTGTGAAACTGGGAACTGTCCACGCACTTGGTCATGGAGGATTCAAGATTGGCTACTCGTGTTATTATCGTGCGTCACGGTCAAAGCAGCTACAACACCCTGAAGATGATTCAAGGGCGCTGTGATGAGTCAGTCTTGACCGAAAAAGGTTCTGCGGATGCCCACAAAGTTGGTGCTACTCTTGCTAGCCTCCGCTTTGATGCTGTTTACTGTAGTCCTCTACAACGGGCGAAGCAGACAGCAGAGGTTATCTTGCCGTATTTGCAAAACCCTCCAGACTTACTGGCAATAGATAACCTAATGGAAATCGATTTGCCACTTTGGGAAAAACTGACTAAGTCAGAGGTTAAGGAAAAATTTCCAGACGAATACCAGTGTTGGAAAGAGCGTCCTCACGAGTTCTCTATGGGTTACCCGAAAGAAGGTTCAAGAGAACACTTTCCGGTGCTGGCACTCTACGAACAAGCACAGCAGTTCTGGCAGGACATTCTTCCTCGCCACCAGGGAGGAACAATTTTAGTCGTAGCGCATAACGGTATCAATCGCTGCTTGATTAGTAGTGCCCTGAAGATTCCTCCCGCCCGTTATCACTCGATCCAGCAATCAAACTGTGGCATCAATGTGTTGAACTTCGCTGGCAGATGGGGCGAACTCGTACAATTAGAGTCGCTTAATCAGACATCTCACTTGGGAGATGCCCTACCGACACCGCGAGAAGGACATCAAGGATTGCGTTTATTGCTCGTGCGTCACGGCGAAACTGAGTGGAATCGTGTCTCCCGGTTCCAGGGAGGAATTGATGTCCCACTGAATGATAATGGTCGAAGCCAAGCGCAACAGGCGGCTGAGTTTCTCAAGGATGTCCCGATTGATTTTGCGATCAGTAGCCCGATGCTACGTCCCAAGGAAACGGCTGAAATTATTCTCCAATCTCACCCAACTGTTGAATTAGAACTGCAAGAGACTCTTAAGGAAATCAACCACGGGCTTTGGGAAGGGAAATTAGAGTCGGAAATCAAACAGGAGTACGCAGATTTGCTGCGTCAGTGGCAAGTTGCTCCTGAAACGGTGCAGATGCCAGAGGGAGAAAATCTTCAGCAGGTGTGGGAGCGAGCGATCGCAAGTTGGAATGCAATCATTAAATCTGCTGCCTTATCTTCTACAGAACTCAACACTGGTTTAGTGGTAGCTCACGATGCTATCAATAAGGTGATTCTTTGTCATGTTCTAGGTTTGCAAGCAGAGTCGTTTTGGTGTATCAAACAAGGCAATGGCGCTGTTACGGTGATTGACTACCCTCATGGTTTAGAAAAAGCGCCGATTTTGCAAGCCATGAACATTACTACACATCTATCTGGCGGTGTTCTGGATAAGACAGCGGCAGGTGCGTTGTAGAAGTGTTGATGCATTCATTGACGTAGGCTTGCCTAACTAGGCGATTTCCTGCTACTTCAGGACTTACGCAAATCCACCCTTGAAACACCATTTGTAGGGGCGCTCTAAGGTGCGCCCCTACCAGATATGGCCCTTGTGCGTAAGTCCTATACTTGCAACGGTTATCGTGTTTCCCTCATCTTGTAGGATACTGCTGACGGATTGGGATTCAGAACCCCAATCCGTCAAAAGTGATTTTAGATGAGGCAAAGAGTGACAGTGCGGAGTCTTCAGATTAGGCTTGACCACTGCTCTGAGGGGTTTTGCCTGTGCCATGTAAGTGTGGATGGGGCGGTGGTGGTTCTACCGCTGGTCCTTGGGGTTGAGGGTTCGCTACATACTCAAACTCGCCTTTGCCGTCCATAGAAGGACCACTTGCCCAGCGACCTTGGGCACTTTCCTCGCCCTCAGACATATTCAAGAATTGATAAGCGACCTCACGCTTCTCCAATTCCAGTGGGAAGGAACTCGGAACAGGGGTTGACTCTAAGCCTTCAGCTTCTAAATCTTCAAGTGCGGCTAACCATTGGTTTTGATGCATGGTGTCACGGGCAATTAAGAAACTCAGCGTATCTTTTACCCCTGGGTCATTTGACATCTCATACAACCGCACAGCCTGCAATCGACCTTGGGTTTCGGCATGAAGATTAGACCGGAAGTCTGCTAAGAGATTGCCACTAGCAACAATAAAGCGACCATTCCACGGGAAGCCGACACTATCACTGGTTGTTGCACCTAAACCCGCCACAATAGCGTGCTGTGGGTTCATTGCTCCCATGATGATATCGCGTGGATTGGTGCCTCCCATAACTGCACCAACCACTGCATCTTTAGCGCCTTCCTCTTGCGCGGTTACAGGAGCCTTATCCAACAACTGGGCAATCATTGTAGCGAGTATCTCAATATGCCCAATCTCCTCAGTACCGATATCGAGTAACATATCTCGGTACTTAGCAGGTCCTCGGCAATTCCAGCCCTGAAATAGGTACTGCATCGCTACAGTCATCTCGCCAAACACACCACCGATGAGTTCCTGCATACTCTTGGCATAAATTGGATCAGGCTGCTCAGGAGGAGTGAAGTACTGTAATTGCTTTTTGTGATAAAACATTTAAATTTCCTGAATTCGACTTAGCGCTCAACCGTCAAATTGATAAATTACATCTTCCAAATTGAGCGCAGTTTGACACTGAATTTTTTAGTGCCTGTTACTCTTACTAGGTAACTAAAGTAATTTTTAATGAGCATCAGCCCCTAGGAAGGCAAAAAATATTTTAGTGACTATCTTTCTAAGTATTCCTAAGGTTTATGCAAGGCAGTAAGCTTTTAGTAGAGTTGAATATTTGGCAGTTTAATGTGGCTACTTTAGGATTTTGAGTATAAGATTTAACACCAAAGCTTAACAATCATGCTCAAAGTAGAAGAGCATGATTGTTATTTCTAAATTAAATTGATTTTGCTTTTAAATCTAAAGATTTTCTTCAACTTTATTACCGCAGGTTCCAAATGAATCCCACTGGAACTCAGCTAGCAGTAGAACACTTCCTCCTGTGATGATTCCAGTTGCAAGAAACTGCCAAGCACCGCAGTAGGGTAAAATCCAGATACTGAGCAGGTGGACTAATCCTGTGAGTGTTAGAGTACGCGATCGCATTCCTACTCCAGTACAAAAGTAGCCCAAGGCAATTAACCCTAACCACAAAGGACAGAGATTCATTAACACCTCTGGCCAACCCAAGAAAATACCTAAGTCTGTAATGACAAGACCAAACAGCATTAAAAATATCCAGCTATCGAGAATCCAGCCTAATCCTTCTTCTCTTATCCAAGAGGGTGTCAAAACCACCATACCTACCGTACCGATTAGACTCAAGCTTGACCACCAAATAGCTTGAGTAGTCCAACTAATAGGAAGAAACTGAGCTGCAATGAAAATTATGGCTGAAATTACACCCCAAACAATGCAAGCTTGATCGAGTCTTGTGTAAAATGTTGATAAAAGGGTGGTATTTCCAATTTGCAAGTGAAAGCGCCAAACTCCTGGAACATCTGGAAGAGCAAAAGCACTTTCTTTACGACACAGAAGAGGAGTATTCGGATTAAAAAAAGTCATCATAGCGCTGCTGAGAATAAAAGTATTTGAAACGTTAGTGGTTTTGTTCTAAGCTCTGGTTTGGAACTCAGAACGAAAGCAATAAACTGATTTAAATTAATTTAATTATTTTTCAATAACCTATATTTGCAATCTATCGGCGTAGATAATTTAAATGCAATACTAGTCTTTCTGTAGTAATAATTTTTACGAATAAAATTACTTTTTACTCAAAAAAGTAATTTTAGATACCAAAAATATTTTCTAGAAGTATGCGATCGCATTTTACTTCTAGGGAATAGCTTGCAAACAGAAGTTAACGAATTAACTATAGCAATCCTAAACGCCAAGATTCCCGACTTATTCAAGAAGCCGGGAATCTGAGCAGCAAAAGTTTGTAGCTCAAGTAGGATTGCTATATATCAAGAAATCGCATCTTCTACAGTTCGTTATCTTCCTGGAACTGCATCCTCAACTGTGTCTTGAACATCATTCAAAAACTCTTTCGTTCCTGGGTAAATCGGTTGGTCAAGATTCAGCTTTTCTTTGATATTTTCAGCAACCCCTTCAAGTGTTCCCTTCGCATTCTTGGCAGGCTTAGTCAAAGTTTCTCCAATTTCTTTAGTGGTTTCTGAAGGCGCTTGGGGTTGCTTATTCTGCTTGAAGAGTTCATTAGCACTATTTTGAAAATTCTCTTTTCCCCTATCCTGCTCAGCCTGGAAGGGACTACTATCACTGGCTACTTGATACTGAGTCGCTTCCGGAGTCAAGGGGTCAGCTTGTGCTTGGAATGAATTGCCGTAGCCAAGAGCTGCACTAGCTAAAAAGGCTACTCCTACTAAGGAAAGCGTTAAAACTACACGAACTAAAACGTTTTGTAACCAGAAAATTACTTGATTCATTGTTAAAAACTCCAATTCTGTTTCTAAGGTTTCAGCACAACTTTGATACAGTTGTCTTTTTTGTGTTTAAACATCTCGTATCCCTGCCTCGCTTCTTCTAGCGGTAAGCGATAGGTAACGACAGCAGACAGCTTTCATTGAATCGTTCTCCTAGATGCCACTACAGCTATTTGCGTCCAGAGGGTTGACCTTCTGTTGTGGCAATCTCTCCAGCTTCCATCAGCATCTTGAAGCGACGCAAGTCATCACCAATCTGTTGTTTGGGTTCTTCTCCAAAGAGTTTTGCGAGTGTAGCGGTAACTGCCCCACCTGGGGGATTATATTCAATTACAACTTTGACTTCACTCCCACGTCCTCCTGGAGCAGGTTGAAAGCGGACAAAACCAGAGTTGTCTATATCTGCCCCTTCGACTGAAGCCCAAGCAATCAAGCGGTTCTCTTGCTCGTTGATGATTTCTGCATCCCATTCAACGCTTCCACCCATAGGTGCTGTTGCAATCCAATGCGATCGCGTTTCATTAACGACGCTCACATGCTTGAGATGCTTCATAAAATGTGGCAGATTCTCAAAGTTGCGCCAGAAGCGATAAAGCTCCTCAGGTGACTTATTGCTAATCGTCACAGACTTTTCTACCCTGATGCTGTCGTTCATACCGAGTGTGTCCTGAATGCCAGTTTTTGCAGTTGCGCCACGATAAAGTAGTCCTCCACCTGCCAAGGCAGTTAGTGCCCCTCTCAAAGAGCCTTGTCTAAGCCCTAAAAGCACAAGTGCGCCACCACTAACTAATGTTCCCCAGCGTTCAGTATCACTGACGTTGCTCGTTTCACTCGGTTTGTTCGGCTCACTGGGAACGATATCTTGTCCTGATGTCATTTCCTTTTTTCCTCAAGTAGTTCTAGGTGCCTCATTTAGCTGTTAAGAGATGAGCAGTTATTCAAGGGACTAAAACCAAAAAAGGTTTGCCTAAGAGGTAAATCTCTGGCTGCTTCTCGTGTGGAATCTCACCAACCCTTGGCTAAAATTCCATCACGGCTTTGCCCTTGTGAGCAGTCTTTTTCCTAGTCTTCAGCCCCTAGCTCTATTCACTAGCTAACTGCTTGGGTTTCTTTGTTCTTTAGCCCCTCTTTCGAGTGATCTAATCGCAGTTCACCCTGCGGTGGTTGGCGTAGTGACTCCGGTGTTTGTTGACCAACAGCACCTTTAGCAACTGTGACACCTCCATCCGCTAGCCATAGTGCCCCAGTAACGTAGCTGGCTTCGTCAGAGGCTAAGAAAGCACAGACATTTGCCATTTCCTCTGGTGTGCCCCGTCGTGCCATCGGAGTTGCCATGACTAGCATTTCCTCCATTTCGGCATCCATTGGACCTGTTTCCTTATGAGTCCAAGCGGTATCAATTGCACCTGGGCAGAAACAGTTAGCACGGACACCGTACTTGGCTTGCTCAACAGCTACACCCTTTATAAATGAATGCATCCACCCCTTCGTCCCACTGTAGGGAGAGTTTTGCGCTACACCGTTGAAACCCGCTTCTGAACCAGCCGCCACGATATTACCCTGTGTTTTTTGAAGATGGGGCAGGGCGTATTTGGTCATCAGGAAGGCGGAACGGATGTTCATCCTGATGGTTTGGTCAAAAGCATCTATGGGGTAATCCTGCGTTTCAGCCGTTACCAGGAAAACACCTGCGTTATTTACGAGAACATCTAGACGCCCGTATTGGTCAATCGCAGTTTGAACACAAGCTTGGGCGTGAGACTCTTCTGAGATATCTCCGCCATAAGCGATCGCTTCGCCACCATATTCGTTGAGTGCCTCTACCACGTCCTGAATTGGGTCATCCGGCAACCCGTTAACAACGACTTTTGCCCCTTCTTTGGCAAACTTATGAGCGATCGCTTCACCGATGCCAGTACCAGCACCCGTAACAATTGCAACCTTTCCTTCCAAGCGTCTATCCACTCTCGAAACCTCTTAAAACCAACAAGTGCTCCTTCCTTAACTCTTCCGTAATTGCTTTTATCCGCCTCTATCTTCAGTAAGGGTTTAACTCCATTCACATTTCGTAATGTCTATGCCTTCTTGTAGGGGTACGAGATTAATATTTCGTTCACTATGGACAGTGGTTCGGGATCATAGAAAAAACAGTGAAATAACTGGATGAATCATGCTTGTTTAATGCATGAGCAAGTTAAAAAAAATTTTCTGAGCCACTGAACATCTATAACTTTTAATCAATCGGAGGATACATCTATGGCAATTGCCAATATCACAGATGACACGACTCAAGCTTTAGAAGCCTTCCGTCGCTTAAATGTCGATGACCAACTCGCTTTTCTTTGGTTTGTCTATACCAAGATGGGCGATTCAATTACACCTGCTGCTCCCGGAAGGGCTGCGGAAGAGGTTGCAGAGGGTTTGTTTAATCAAGTCAAGGAACTGTCCCACGAAGAACAACTGCAAGTGCAACGTGATTTGCTAACCAATGCAGATACGCTCTATTCCCGTGAGTATGGTTCTTTCAGCGCTAACACCAAGCTCCTATTTTGGTACCGACTCGCTCAAGGGATGGAGAGCGCAACGATTGTACCAATGCCTCCTAATTATGAATTGCAGGGTGAGGCTAAGGAGTTGCTAGGCGCTATAGAAGGAGCCGACTTTGAGCAGCAAATCACCTTCCTACGAGACAGCGTAGCGCCAACAGGTGCTGAGCCTAAGCCAGGTGCCGAAATCTAAAATTTTGTAAGTCTGACAACTAGTGCAAGAAGGCTCTTATGCAGAAGCAAGATTTCTTGTAGAGTAAGCCAATGTCCAACTGGATAGTTATTTCCTTTGCACTGCACTAAAGATACATTCTTGAAATAAGAATTTCTCTGGAGCAGACGAAGTCTATCATTAGCTCCTCAAGAGCAAGAAACGAAAAATACCTTCAGATGAGAGCTGTTGTGCATCTAAGCTGCACAATCTATATTTAGCGGCACTCTGAAGGTATTTTTATTATTAGCATCAGATAAATTGTGATAAGAACCTTCTCAGTTAAAGCTGATAGCTGACTGCCTAACCTCAAAGTCGCCCTCGTCTTATTTTTGCCTTCATAAACAGGTTAACGGCGTACTCATCATTCGGCTCAAGTTGGAGTGCCTTTTGGAGAGAAAAAATCGCCTCATCAACACGTCCAAGTTCTAAAAGGGCGGCACCCCGATCGCGCCAAGCTGCTGCTAAACCTGGCTTCAGTGCAGTAGCCTGATCATAAGCAGCGATCGCTTCTTCGGGACGGTTCAGTAGCAGAAGTGCGCCTCCCTGATTACTCCAAGCTTCAGCAAAATCTGGCTTGAGTGTTGTGGCTTGTTGGTAGAGTGCGAGTGCTTCCTGGTGTTGCTTCTGTTGATCGAGGGCAAACCCTTTACTCCAAAGGGCTTCTGGATAATTTGGATTGAGAGCAAGGGCTTGGTCACAAGCGGCGATCGCTTTTGCATACTGCTGCTGTATGTTCAGGTTGTAGCAACTGTTCCAATACGTTTGTGCATCCTCCTGCTGTGGCTCTGAACGAGGAGGGGCAGGGGTAGCAGGTCGCTGTGCGGGAGAGGGTGTAGGCTTGGCAGTTGGCTGAGCGGGGGCGGTGGTAGGCTTCGCAGTCGGCTGTGTTGGTGATGGTGTCGGTTTTGCTGAAGTTGAAGGGCTAGGAGAAGATGACGTTGGCTTGTCGGTAGAATTGGGTGTTGGGCTTTCGGTCGCTGAATTGTCGGGAGAAGATGACGTCGGCTTGTCGGTAGAATTGGGTGTTGGGCTTTCGGTTGCCGAGTCGTCAGGGAAACGTAGTGTGGGCTTCTGTGCAGAGCGATTCTCAGGATTGGTTCTCAACTCCCCAAGCCTAGTTGCGATCGCATCAGCAATTTGATTAGTAAATTCAGGAGATAAGAGCGTTTTTGCCAGTAGAGCGGTTGCACCTACAGCAACTAAAACACCAAGAATTGGCAAAAGCTTAATAGAACGTCTATGGGCGACACTAGGTGTAGTAACTGTTGGAGTAGAGCTTCCCGAATTCAGATGCTGAGATTGCTGACGCGAATTTGTTGAGCCTGTTGCTTCGCTAGTTTGTTGAGGCACAACAGGCGGTTCAGGGGGCACCCAAGAGTTTGTCGGTGTTGAATCTGAGCCAGTTCGCGTTCCTGTATTATTAGGCTGGAGTTGAACAGGTGGTTCAGTAGGCACCCAAATATTTGTTGGAGTTGAATCTCCCTCAGTACCTATCGCTTCACCAGTCGGTTGTGGTTGTAGGTGTAATCCTGATGTGGCTTCAAGCCACTCTTGAGTAGGAGGCTCAGCGTTTATTGGTGTTCCTGATAAGTTCCGCAGAGCTTCCAGTGCTTCGGCTGCTGTCGGGTAGCGAACACGGAAGTCATAGCGCACCATCTGGTCAAGAAATGCTGCCAGTTCTGGACTGACTTGTTCGGCATGGTTACGCCACTCGATTTCACCAGTCTGTGGGTTTTCCTGCAAACGCCTCGGATGAATTCCTGTCAACGCCTGGATGCCAATAATCCCAACCGCGTAAACGTCACTACTAAAGCGGGGATTTCCACCCAACTGTTCCTTCGGGGTGTAGCCTTGAGTCCCAATGGAGATTGTCTTCGTCTGCCCTGACTGAGGACTGACAACTTGTGTGCTGGCTTGTTTCACTGCACCAAAGTCAATTAGAACAATCTTGCGATCGTGTTTGCGGCGAATTAGGTTAGAAGGTTTGATATCGCGGTGAATGACATGCTGTTGATGGACAAAAGCTAAAACCTGTAGCAGGTCTTGCAACAAGGCAATTACCCGCTCCTCCTGCCAAAGCCTTCCTCCCACAAACTCCTGAGTCAGTGGCTCCCCTTCGATTAACTCCTGAGCAAGATAAAACTCTTGATTATCCTCAAAGTGAGCGAGTAACCGAGGGATTTGGTCGTGGTTACCCAGTTGATAAAGAACTTGAGCTTCAATGTCAAATAGACGTCTTGCTGTTTGCAGTCCTGCGGCATCACTGACTTGAGGCTTGAGCTGTTTAACCACGCAAGGGGGATGACCTGGCAAGTGTAAGTCTTCTGCCAGAAATGTTTGACCAAAACCACCAGCCCCTAGTTCGCTGACAATCTTGTAGCGTCCGCCTAGGGGCTTGTCTGGGTCGGTTGGTTGAAACAGACGTAAGAGGTTCAATCCCATGCTTTGCCCCTGAGT
This sequence comes from Microcoleus sp. FACHB-SPT15, assembly GCF_014849525.1. Lineage (NCBI taxonomy): Bacteria > Bacillati > Cyanobacteriota > Cyanophyceae > Oscillatoriales > Microcoleaceae > Microcoleus > Microcoleus sp. FACHB-SPT15. Next base: position 139,672 of record NZ_JACJNU010000044.1, read on the forward strand.
GAGAGAGCAGTTGCTATTATATCCACCTGCTTTCTCAAGTGTTTTCGACTATATTACTTTATGATCCCGTGACGATGGCGGAAGCCTCTGCTGCTCAAGAACTGCCTTAAGGGAGTAACCAGCCTCGCTAGCGAATTGACGTTAGACTAACCGTTAAGGTTCCCGTTTTTAGCCAAATTTTCAAAAAATTCTAGCGAACCAGATGTTCCTGACTGCCATGAGTTTTTACAGGAAAATAACATTGGAAGGCGTGGTATATCTACGGAGCCTATGTACGTTCAATTGACGTGGGAAGACCCAGTAACAGGTGATCTACAGCGACCGCTTTTGGCTCCCCCGATCGCACTTGGTCGCGATCTCCAGCAAATGCCGGAGCAGTTGGGAGAAAAGCCTGTCTCTCGTCTAGAGTTAGCGGATAGTCAGATTTCCCGATTTCATGCTCTGATTACGGTGGCAAATTCTCAGCTATATGTCACTGATCAGAGTACTAATGGAACATTTCTGAACGGGCGACCGATTCGACCAGGTATACAGCCCCTTTCTAGCAAGGATACGCTGCGTATTGGCCCCTACAAAATTACGGCGACCTTAGTCCGGGAAAATGACATTGATGCCACGGAACAAAACCGTGAGCAGACAAATATCCCCCAGCTTTCTCACTCTCTCCATAAAAATGTTTTGGTTGTTTGGCTAATCGGTGCGCTTGTACTAATGTTTATGGCGGTTGGTGCTTGGGTATTGGTCAGTACACTGCTAGAAAATTCTCGTCCTCGTGTACCAACAACGACAACACCAACAAGTCGTTTACTGTTACTTCACTCTCATACAGAAAAGAGTTGTTAGTGATTGGGGGAGCAAGACTTCAAAGTCCCTCTCCCACGGAGAGAGGGAGTTAGGGCGAGGGCTGACAAAGGTGACATGCTCCCACACTCAACCTCGTAGCTTGAGTGTATGGGTTTGCGATCGCTTACATCAACTCTCGCAGCCTCATAGCTAAAATCGAACAAAAAACTAGGGTTTTATCTACTTCTTGTTCCTCATCTAAACGGCTTAATTTTAGAGAATTCCTTCCAGGACATACTTCCGAACTATTAAATATCTCTAACTTGAAATACTAATAATTACAATAATCTATTTTGATGCCCATAGTCCGAGCTTGGCTTAAAGAAGCCTAAGAAATGTATTAGCTTCTTCACGTTCTCGCTACCTAAATTCTCAACTATTAGACTGAGATAGTCTTAGTCTGTATCCAGCAAGACCTTCTATTTTTAATATCATAGGCGAAAATATTAGTAGCCTGAAAACACTTTTCTCACTTTGTAGCAGCACTACTACAGATGCAATTCCTCTCTCAATATAAAATCCACTCTACTCTGCATGAAGGTGCCGAAACGATTGTCTATCGTGGACAGATACTAAGCCAGCAAGCATCGATAATTATCAAAATCCTTAAGGAGGAATATCCTACAATTGAAGCAATTGCCCGCCTCAAACACGAATATCAAAGTCGGCGTAATTTAGAGCATCCTAACATTGTCAAAGTTCTAAGCCTTGAAACATTTAACCATCGTCTAGCATTACTTTTAGAAGACTTTGGCGGTCAATCCCTTGCCCAATTACTGCAAACAGAAAAACTGACTCTTACTTCTTGTTTGAGCATTGCAATTCAACTTACCCAAGCCTTAGATTATCTGTATCAAAACCAGATTATTCACAAAGATATTAAACCCAGTAACATTATCATCAACCCTGAGACTGAAATTGTTAAACTAACTGACTTCGGCATTGCCTCACGCCTGTCTAAAGAAAGTCCTATTTTCAATACTCTTAATTCAGTTGAAGGTACTCTTGCTTATATGTCTCCGGAACAAACCGGAAGAATGAATCGTACCCTCGACTATCGCACAGACTTTTATTCGTTTGGTGTGACTTTATATGAAATGCTTACAGATCGTTTGCCATTTCAGAGCCATGAACCCTTAGATCTAGTTTACAGTCATATTGCTAAATCCCCCACGCCCCCGCAGCAACTTAGACCAGAAATTCCATCAGCTATCTCAGAAATTGTGATGAAGTTGATGGCAAAAAATGCTGAAGATAGGTATCAAAGTGCTGTGGGACTCTTAGCTGATTTAGACATTTGCCTGAACCAACTAACAACAACAGGTAAGATTACTGATTTTAAAGCTGGGCGTGTCGATGTCTTGAGTCAGTTGCTGATTCCCCAAAAGTTATATGGCAGGGAAACTCAGGTCAATTTACTTTTAGCAGCCTTTGAACGTGTAGGGGGAAAGTTAGCCAATATCTCATCAACCAAACTGGCAACTTCACAACAAATGCCTGTACCAAGAAAATGTGAACTTATACTAGTCAGTGGTTACTCTGGTATTGGTAAAACAGCCGTAGTTAATGAGGTAAATAAACCCATCACTCGCGAACGAGGTTACTTTATTTCTGGCAAATTTGACCAATTCAAGCGAAATATTCCCTACGCATCGCTAACTCAAGCTATTAGCTTATTGCTCGGTCAATTACTGACGGAAAGTATTGCTCAACTCCAAGAGTGGCGAACGAAAATATTAAACGCTGTAGGGTTAAATGGACAAGTAATTATCGACATAATTCCCGACGTAGAATTAATCATCGGTAAGCAGCCAGAAGTTACTCAACTTGGCTCAACGGAATCACAAAACCGATTTAACCGGGTATTCAAAGAATTTATCCAAGTCTTTACTCAAAAAGAGCATCCCTTAGTTATCTTTTTAGATGACTTACAATGGGCAGACTTAGCTACGTTGAAATTAATGCAACTACTGGTTACTGATCCAGACAGTAAATATCTACTATTTATTGGTGCCTATCGGGATAATGAAGTCAGTGCCACTCATCCTTTAATTCAGACAGTAGAAGAGATACAGAAGGCTGGCACAGTCGTTAATACTATTGTTCTACAACCATTAGACTTAAGCGATGTGACGCAGTTAGTCGCTGATACCTTGCATGAAGACTTAACTCCCAAATCTCCTTCTACAAACGAAAATTTTAGCCCTCACTCTCAATCTTCTCCTGGAATAGGACAAGAATCAGAAGGCAAAAAAATATTTTCCTCTTCTCCTAGAGAAGGAGTGAAACCTCTTGCCGCGTTACTCTGGAATATAACAGGGGGAAATCCTTTCTTTTTAACGCAATTAATTCAGGCACTTTATCAAGAAAATCTCTTAAGATTTGAATTTCCTTCTCTTAACGACGGAGAGAAAAAGGGAACAAAAGGAGGTTGGCAGTGGAATCTGGAGGAAATTCAGACAATTGGTATTACTGATAAAAGTGTAGTTGAATTGGTAGCTGATAGGATTCAAAAACTGCCAGACGCAACAGTCAGAGTCTTAAAATTAGCGGCTTGTGTCGGAGCCAAATTTACCTTAGAGGTTTTGTCAATTGTTAATGAACAGTCCTCAGCAACTACAGCAGGTGAACTCAATCCTGCTTTACAAGCAGGGTTAATCCTACCTTTGAACGAAGCTTACAAAATCCCCTTAGTGTTTGATGAAAAAGGGGATACCGAGGAGATAATCAAATCAAAAATTGCTAGGGTGGCTTACAAGTTCTTACATGACCGAGTGCAGCAAGCTACCTATTTGCTGATTCCCGACTTGCAGAAAAAAGAAACTCACTTAAAAATTGGTCAACTACTACTCAATGCTACCCCAGAGTCAGAGATTGAAGAAAACATCTTTGAGATTGTAAACCAGTTAAATATTGGAATTGAGTTCATTACTGACCCGATAGAAAAAGAAAAGCTAATTCAATTAAATCTAATAGCAGGTCGTAAAGCGAAAGCCGCATCAGCTTATGAAGGCGCTGTTAAGTATTTAAATCTTGGGCTAGAGTTGACCAATGCTGATAGCTGGACTGCTCAGTATGATTTGACGCTTTCTCTGTATGTGGAGGTAGTCGAAGCAGAATACTTAAACACCAACTTTGAGAGGGCAAAAGTACTTTCTGAAATTTGCTTGAAATACGCGAAAACTCTCCTTGATAAAGTCAAAGTTTATGAAATACAGATGCAGTTTCATATTCAACAGCATCAGATGCAGGCGGCATTAGATATTGGGTTGCAAGTTCTAGATATGTTGGATGTATCACTTGTGAGGAAACGCCCTAGGGAACTAAATGCTCAGGAGTTAGATACTCTACCAGCAATGACAGACCCAACTCAACTAGCAGCAATGCGAATTTTAATGAATTTATGTGCCCCAACTTATGTACTAGATCCTGGATTGAATAAGCAAGTTGCTTTTACTATGGTTGAGTTTTGTACCCAATATGGTCGTTCAGCACTTGCTGCATTTGGGTATGGACTTTATGATTTAATTGTCTGTGGGTTGCGGGATATTGAGGCTGGCTATCAAGCGGGTCAATTGGCTTTAAAACTGTTATCACAGTTTGATGCAAAAGAATTAAAGGCAAAGATATATGGTCTATTTTATGCTCATGCTAGCATCTGGAAAGACCCTGTTAAAGACACTTTAGTCCAATTATTAGAAGGAATTCAAAGTGGGCTAGAAACCGGAGATATAGAATGGGCTGGCTATAATTCTTTTTACTACTGCGATCACCTATTTTTTATAGGGAAACCACTAGATTCGGTTGCCAGGAAGCAGACGCAGCATTTTGATTCAATGCTGAAACGTAAACAAACCTTACAGAGTTATTACCTGAATATTTGGCGACGACTCGTATTAAAACTACAAGGGTTAGCCGAAGAACGGTACAGTTTTCATGGCGAGATTGTAACGGATGCAGAAATTTTGCAAGCTTTGCTTGCTGCGAAAAATAAAATGTTTACGTTTACCGCCTATCTTGCCAATGCAATTCTCTTTTATTTCTTGAAAGATTACCCTCAGTCTGTTAGCAATGCCTCTTTAGCGTCAGATTATCAAGGAGGTGTGACGGGGATGCTAATTAACGCTACACACAACTTCTACTATTCTCTGGCGCTACTTGCTCAAGCGACAAGCTTATCAGAACCTGAGCGATCGCAAGTTCTCCTGAAAGTGCGATCGCATCAGAAAATCATGCAAAACTGGGCGTTTCATGCTCCCTGCAACTTCCAGCATAAATACGATTTGGTAGAAGCTGAAAAAGCACGGATTTTGGGAAAAACTCTCAAAGCAATGGATTATTATGATCGTGCTATTCAAGGTGCCAGAGAACAAGGATACATTCAAGAAGAAGCACTAGCCAATGAACTAACAGCAGAGTTTTATCTCGCTTGTGGTCGCCAGAAGGTTGCCCAAGCTTACATAATCGAAGCTCACTATTGCTATATTCGCTGGGGAGCTACAGTTAAAGTTAAAGACTTAGAAACCAACTATCCTTTTCTAGCGACACACAGCCACAGACCAGAAAGCCCAAAACTCGATATCAATCGTACTACAACGGAAAGTAGCTCTAATAATAGTTTTAGTACCTCCTTAGATTTGGCTACTTTTATCAAGTTTTCTCAAGCCATTACCAGCGAAATCGTCTTGGAAAACTTGTTGAGTAAGTTAATCAAAATTTTGTTAGAAAACGCTGCTGCTCAAAAAGCAGCCTTACTCTTACTCAAAGATGATCAACTCTACATCGAGGCGATTGGAACGGCGGCAGAGGATGACGTAACTGTCTTAAAATCAATTCCCCCTACAGTTCAAGATGTACCTCTATTTATTATTAACTCTGTTTTCAGGAGTCAAGAGAATCTTGTTTTAAATGATGCAACGGCTACTGAACCTTTTAACAACTATCCCTATATTCAGAAATTTAAACCCAAATCACTTCTTTGTTTCCTGATTCTTTACCAATCTAAGCCGCAAGGAGTGATTTACCTGGAAAACACTCTGACAGTAGGGGCTTTTACGCAAGAGCGAGTAGATGTGTTAAAAGCCTTAGTCTCACAGGCAGCGATCGCAATTATCAATGCCCAACTTTACGCCCAAGTGCGCGAGAGCGAGAGCCGACTGAGGCAATTTCTCAATGCTATGCCAGTTGGTGTGTTTGTTGCTGATAAGCAAGGACAACCCTACTACACCAATCAAGCAGGACAACAAATTCTTGGTAAAGGGGTCGTTGATTCGCCTAACCTTGATCAACTACCAGCGGTTTATCAAACCTATGTTGCTGGAACCGATCAGATATACCCAAGCGATCGCACTCCTGCACTCAAAGCTTTGCAAGGGGAAAGTGTAAATCTAGATGATATGGAAATCCGCCATCCTGATAAGACAATTCCCATAGAAGCTTCAGGAACACCCATCTATGACCAAGAGAATAACATCATTTACGGTATCGTTACATTTACTGACATCACAGAACGTAAACAGGCAGAAGCAGAGCGAGAGAGGTTCCTCAATGAACTCTCGCAACTCAATCACAATTTAGAGCAAGCCAACCAGCAACTTGAAGACTATTCTCAAACATTAGAAGAGAAAGTCGAGCAGAGAACCGCCGCCTTAGAAGCCGCTCAAAAGCAGATCATTGCTAAAGAAAAACTTTCCTCACTCGGTGCTTTAACCGCTGGCGTTGCCCATGAAATTAGAAATCCGCTCAACTTTGTGAACAACTATGCCGAAGGTTCAGTAGAGTTAACCCAGGAACTGCTAGAAGAAATTGACAACCAAGCCGAACATCTCGATCCAGACACCCTGGACTACATCAAACAGATGTTAATAGATATTCGAGACAATGCCGCAGCAATTCACCAACATGGTCAAAGAGCGGAGAACATCATTCAGAGTATGATGCAGCACGCACGCACAGACAGCGGTCAACACCAACCGACTGAACTCAACTCACTGCTTGAGCAAGCCGTGCAGTTGGCGTATCACAGTAGGCGTGCGATCGACAATCGCTTCAATGCGACGATTCACAAGGACTATGACTCTAGCATTTGCCAATTGGAGGTGGTGTCCTCTGACCTTAACCGTGCCTTCATCAACCTGATCGATAATGCCTGCTACGCTGTTCAGGCTAAGCAAAAAAATTACCCACAAGAACTGAGTAACGAAGGAGAAGTCTTTACTCCCACGATGTGGATCAAAACATACAATCTGGGGGAAGCCGTAGAAATTCGCATACGTGATAATGGTATCGGGATTCAACCGGAGATAGGAGAGAAAATCTTCGATCCCTTCTTTACTACCAAGCCAACAGGAGAAGGAACAGGTTTGGGTTTATCTTTAACGCATGACATTATTGTTGGACAGCATGGGGGAACGCTGAAGATGGAAACCCAACTTGGAGTCTATACCGAATTTACCATCACGTTGCCGAGAGCTTTCTCTGTTTGATTTTCAAATGCCTTAAGTGATTGAGCTTACAGTTTGCCTGCAACAGCAGTGATACATGAACTTGTATGGTTTTTACCTCTTAATTAAGATGACACCAGCCAAAATCTTAATTGTTGATGACGAAATAGAGTTAGAGCGCCTGATAAAACAGCGGTTTAGAAAAAAGATCCTAGCTAAAGAACTCGATTTTGTATTTGCTCATAATGGTACTGAAGCTTTAGATAAATTGAGAACTGAACCCTCGATTGATGTGGTTTTGACCGACATCAATATGCCAGAGATGGATGGTCTTACCTTACTCAGTAAAATCCATGGAATTGACCCGAATCTTAAGGCTGTAGTTGTGTCCGCTTATGGCGATCTTTCTAACATCAGAATCGCGATGAATCGGGGAGCTTTTGATTTTATAACTAAGCCAATAGATTTTCAAGATTTAGCGATTACTATCGACAAAACCCTAGATTTTGTCCAAAAAGCTAAAGTACAACAAGAACAGCTTCAAGAAGCTCTTGAGCAACTAAGATACCAAGCCTTTCACGACCAGCTTACAGGACTCCCCAACCAAAACTTATTACTTAATCGGATTCGCCAGTGTCTTGATTCAGAACAACAGAATAATCTATTTGCTATTTTGTTTTTAAGCGTAGACTCTTTCAAAGCCGTTAAAGAGGGTCTAGGTCATGCCTTTAGCGATCGCCTTTTAGTAGAAGTGGCTCATCGCGTCGAGAACTGCCTACAACCAACAGATACAGTCGCGCGTGTGGCGACAGATGAATTTGCCGTCTTGCTGAGTAATCTCCAAGAATTTAAAGAGGCTCAAGAAAAAGCTGATTTACTTCGTCAAGCCCTAAAATCTCCTTTCCATCTTAACGAGTCTGTAGTCTCCTCAAATAGCTATATCGGTATTGTTCATAGCACCATTGGTTTTGACCAACCAGAGGACTTTCTCAGGGCAGCGGATACAGCGATGAATTACGCCAAAACACGGGCAACAGTGAGTACAGCTCTATTTGATACCAGTATGCAGGCTCGCATCCTAGAGCGCCTACAACTAGAAGCTGATTTACAATCAAGCCTTGAAGCCAAACAATTTCATCTAAACTATCAGCCCATTGTCTCGTTAGCTACCTCGAACGTTGTAAGTTTTGAAGCACTTGTGAGGTGGCAGCATCCTCAAAAAGGACTAATTTCTCCAGCGAAGTTTATTCCGTTTGCAGAAGAAACAAAACTAATCATTCCTTTAGGTGAATGGGTTTTGTCAGAAGCTTGCAAGCAGTTAAGTAAATTGCAAAAGCAATTTCCTAATTCTTTACCTCTTAGCATGAGTGTAAATCTATCGGGAGTGCAGCTAGAAAACCCGAATCTACTACAGTCGATTGATGAGATTCTACAGGCTTCCTTAGGCAGTGGGTCGAGCTTGAAACTGGAGATTACTGAAAGTATTTTGATGGACAAGTGTTCAGCCGCTATGGCACTACTAGAGGAACTAAAAGCAAGAGAAATCCAGTTTTCTATTGATGACTTTGGCACTGGCTACTCTTCTCTGGCATATCTACAATCTTTACCGATTGATACGTTAAAGATTGACCGCTCATTTATCAACGGCATAGAGCATCGGGCGAAAAACTTAGAAATAACCCAGACAATTATCACTCTAGCCCACTCTCTAAAATTAGATGTGATTGCTGAAGGGGTGGAGACACAAGCTCAACTAGACATCTTGCGATCGCTAGGATGTGATTATGCACAAGGCTACTTTTTCTCTCGACCCCTTGATGAACAAGCCGTTGTCGCCTTCATGACAGAAACCACATCCAGTCGAACTTCACTATTTCTCAACAGAGCATAACATCAGGTTCAAGGTAAACTTTTTCCTCAAATATAGGTCTATACCTGTAGATATCAAAAAGTAAAACTGTGCGCGGTGAAAATATTCTGGAGGATACCGCAATAACTCCCCATCTGAGTTACTCGATTAATTGACAGGGGACATTCTAAATTTAAATTGTTATGAACCCAGCCAAAATCTTAGTTGTAGATGATGAATTAGAGTTAGAGCGCCTGATTAAACAGCGGTTGAGGAAGAATATTAGTGCCAAAGAAATTCAGCTAATATTTGCCCGTAATGGTAAGGAAGCCTTAGAGAAGCTGCAAAACGATCCAGAAATAGAAATGGTGTTGACTGATATCAATATGCCAGAGATGGATGGTCTTACATTGCTCAAGGAAATTCGTGAAGTAGACCCAACTCTTAAAGCCGTAGTGCTATCGGCTTATGGTGATATGAATAATATCAGAACAGCGATGAATACAGGCGCTTTTGACTTCCTTACTAAGCCGATAAATTTTGAAGATTTAGCAGCTACTATCAACAAAACTCTCAAGTCGGTAAGATTAGTTCGAGAAAACCTTGACCAGTTACACCAAGCACAACTTCAACTTATTCAAAGCGAGAAAATGGCTGTCCTTGGTCAGTTTGTCGCTGGCGTGGGTCACGAAATTAATAATCCAGTTGGCTTTATTTCAGGTAATATTGACCTAGCGAGTGACTCGGTAAAAGATTTAATTAATCACTTAAAACTCTATCAAGAAAAATTCCCCAATCCAGGCTCAGAAATTGAGCAGAATGCTGAGGATATTGATTTAGAGGAGCTATTAGAAGATTTACCTGAAATGCTCATCTCGATGAAAATCGGCACAGAACGCATCATTAGTATTAGTGCCTCACTGAATACGTTTTCGCGTGCTGATACTGCCTCAAAAGTGTTAGCCAATATCCATCAATGTCTTGACAGTACATTGATGATTTTACAGCATCGCCTGAAAGCGAAGGACAAGCGTCCAATGATTCAAGTCATTAAAGAGTATGGAGAAATTCCGATAATAAAATGCTATCCAGGGCAATTGAATCAGGTGTTTATGAATATATTGGCAAATGCAATTGATGCTTGTGAAGAATTTAATCAAGATCGCACGTATGATAAAATTCAAGCTCATCCTAATACTATCACCATCACAACTGAAGTGAGCCAAGATAATCAAAGTCTCATGATTAAGATTAAAGATAATGGTAAGGGGATGTCAGAAGAAGTCAAGTCCAAAATGTTCGATCAGTTCTTTACTACAAAAGCTGTTGGAAAAGGTACAGGGCTAGGCTTATCTATCAGCCGCCGAATTGTGGTAGAAACTCATGGTGGTAGTCTCAGTTGTAATTCAGTTTTGGGGGAGGGAACGGAGTTCGTAATTAAGATTCCGGTTCACTAAGTATTAATTTCTTTCTGCCTCGGCTCTCCTTGCCTGTTTTCCTGGATATGCGATCGCTTAATTCCTTCTCTATGTCTTAACCAATGCCTTCCTCCAAGCAAACGTCTTTCACCGCCTCTAGTGGTGTTCTCAATTTGGCGGCTCGATGGTTCTGGCGTAGAAGTTGGAAAACGATTGAGCGCTTAGCATTACTAACAAAGCGACGCTGGACGTTGATATTGCTTGGGGCGCTGACGTTACTTTTGACTTTAGGCTTTCCTGGCTTGGCGCAAACCTCTAGCAGTGCAGCAGAAGCCCCTGTGGTGCTGGATGGTCGGGTATTGTTTCAGGTCAGAAATTCTGGTAACTTCTCTGCTGCTGAGCGGGCGGGGATTATTAACAACAATCTTGAACAAGAGGTGCGCTCTCGTGAACCCCTGAAAATTGAAGTGGTTCAGGAGAATCAGAGAAGCATCATTCGCTCATCTACAAGTAGTAACGGAGTGCCGCCGCAGGAAGGTCGAGATTTAGTCACCGTCACTGAGGGCGATGTCATTCCTGGTACTAGCCTCGCTCGTCAAGCGAACATCTGGCGAAACGTGATTGAAGATGCTTTGCAGCAGGGACGATTGGAGCGAACCCCAGCCTATTACCGTCTAGCACTGCTTTACAGTTTGGGTGGGCTACTAGGAGCGATCGCGCTTCACTTCATATTAGGATTTTTATGGCGATTGCTAGCTCACCGCCTGACGCGCTGGCTCGGTAATCCAGCTTCTCCTCTCCATCCGTGGGAACCGTCAGCAAAATTATTTCTACAACTAGCGCTTTTAGGCTTGCAAGCAGGTATGTGGATAGCGGTTGGCTTCTACATTACCGATATCTTTCCCAAAACTCGGATCTGGCGCTATAAGCTATTCAACTTCCTCACTTCCCCGATTGTCAGCTTGGGTGAGAGCAACTATTCTGCACTCCAACTTTTGCTTCTACTGGCTTTTACCGTTGGCTTGTGGTTTGCGGTTAGTGGAATTACCCGACTATTCCGGTTCTACATCCTGAGCCGAACTGGGGCGGAACTGCGGGTGCAGGAAGTGGTTGCGGTTCTAACACAATACATCCTCACGTTCCTGGGGCTAATTGTGCTGCTACAAATTTGGGGGCTAGATGTCCGTTCCCTCGCGATTCTTGCCAGTGTTCTCGGCGTGGGCATTGGCTTCGGTGTACAAAATATCACCAACAACCTAATCAGTGGCTTAATTATCACCCTGGAGCGACCGATTCAGCTAGGGGATTTTGTGAATGTTGGTCAGTTGATGGGAACTGTCGAGCGCATCGGGGCACGTAGCACTCAGATTCGTACTCTTGACCAGGTGACAATTATTGTTCCCAACTCCCGCTTTTTGGAGACGGAGGTTATCAACTGGAGCCACGGCGACCCAGTTTCCCGCCTACGGCTTCCGGTAGGAGTAGCTTACGGTTCCAATGTTGAGCAGGTACAAGCCGCATTACTAGAAGCGGCAAGGAGTCACCCAGAGGTACTAGTCAGACCTCAACCTCAGGTTTGGTTCCAAGGATTTGGTGATAGCGCTATCAACTTTGACCTCTTAGTTTGGACTGGTGAACCTAAGACACAAGCTCGTGTCAAGAGTGACCTCTACTACCGCATTGAGGCAAGTTTGCGCCGTTATGGGATTGAAGTCCCGTTTCCGCAGCGTGACATAAATGTGCGATCGCCTCAACTAGACGAGTTCATGGCAGCCTGGTTGCGGCAAAATGCACCGACAACTCCACAACAACAGCTTTTCTCTCCCAATGGCGGCAAGCTAAATCATCACCCACAAAATCCGTCTGTTGTTACATCGGCAGGACAACTATCTGAGCCGTCTTCGGATGCTCAAATTAGGGAAAAACTGGCAGCAGTGGACATTGAAGCCTTAGTAGTAGCGATGCGGGAACCAGGGGGAGTAGAGATTAAAGACCGTCGCGAACGCTTAAATCTCTATCCTGTCTGCTTCATCGGCTTAGAGGCAGTTGACTGGTTAATGCACAAACAAACTTGTACACGGGAAGAAGCAATCCAACTGGGGCAACTCCTAATTGAGCGGGGAATCATCCATCATGTCTGTGATGAACATCCTTTTCGTGATGGTTACGTCTTCTATCGTTTTTATACCGATGAGCGTAATTGATTTCCCTAACCCTTTTTCGGCAACCCATAAAACCTTGTAGAGACGTTTCGGCGAAACGTCTCTACGACTAGAACCCAAAGATGGGCTATAGAATCGGATTTGGTATCAAGCTTCCTTCTGAAACCAATCGATCCGAAGGAAGCACCTGAATAAATGTTTTTACTATTTACTGAACAACGGCTCACCGTCAACTTCCGGCTGACAATCAAAGACTACTTCAAAGGAGGCATTAGGCATCTGTTGGCGCAAAAACTGCAAGTGACCATCAGCATCTGAGCGACTGCGGAACCGACTAACGACAGTCCGTTGCATGTTGGGAAGAAGACGCGCAATTACCCAAGGACTGATACGTTCTTTGTAGGTCATAAAGTTGTTTAAGTTTAGAACAAATTCTGATGAGACACTGGGGAACAGGGAGACTTTAGGGTGACTACCTTGTTGTATTTCTTAAAAGACTAAATTACTCGACTAATCCAATCGTTTATTTTAATATACCATACCATGTCAACTAAAAAATCAAGTCAACAGCCACATGGAGAATGATTCTCCCTTAAGAAGACTGCGTGAACAAGCAAATTTAACTCAGGAACAGTTATCAGTACGGTTAGACGTTTCCACATCTACACTGAGGCGTTGGGAAAATGGAGGTGTTGAACCTGCAATGACTCGTGAACAGTGGGAAATATTTTGTGAGGCAGTCGGTGTTTCCTTCGAGAAACTACCGAAAAAACTAAATCTGCGATCGCAATAATGTTACTGAAGAAAGGATCGATGCATCTTGTGGTGCCGCTAACGCGATCGCTTCAAACATTCTGCCAAAATTAGGCTATCAGCGATAAGAGTCAGTCCAAAATGGAGACAATTGAGCGTTACCGTGGCAGTCTTTTAGGCTTGGCGGTGGGAGATGCAGTGGGAACCACACTAGAGTTCAAGCCACCCGGTTCATTTACACCCATTGAGGATATGGTTGGCGGTGGACCGTTCCAGCTACAGCCAGGGCAGTGGACAGATGATACTTCAATGGCTCTGTGCTTAGCTGAAAGTCTCATTGAGCAACAGGATTTTAATCCCGTTCATCAATTACAGAAGTACGTGCGCTGGTGGAGGGAAGGCTACCTGAGCAGCACAGGTCGATGTTTCGACATTGGCAACACTACGATAGATGGACTGAGACAATTTGAGAAGACACAGGAACCCTATTGTGGTTCCACTGACCCCCGAAGTGCTGGAAATGGCTCAATCATGCGCTTAGCACCAGTACCGTTGTTTTATGCCAAAAAACCTCTAGAAGCGATTGAGAAGTCAGCAGAAAGTTCGCGAACAACTCACCAAGCAACAGTCGCTGTCGATGCCTGCCGCTATCTAGGGGCGCTCATCGTGGGTGCTGTCAATGGAGTGAGTCGCGAAGAATTGCTTTCAGAACGATATAGTCCTGTTCCTGGATACTGGGAAGAAAACCCGTTAGTCAAGGAAATTGACGAAATCACCTTAGGGTCATTCAAACACCGCCAACCGCCAGAAATTCAGGGTTCAGGCTACGTGGTTAAATCTCTAGAAGCGGCATTATGGGCTTTTTATAACAGTCATTCGTTTCGGGAAGGATGTTTGCTTGCCGTTAACTTGGGCGATGATGCAGATACAACAGGCGCTGTTTATGGACAGTTGGCAGGAGCATTCTATGGGGAAAGCGGAATACCAGAATCTTGGCGTTCTCAGCTAGCTTACCAGCAGCGAATAGAGTCAATGGCTGACCGACTATTTACCCTAGCTCAATCTTCTGCAAATTCATGACGGCTGCATTTGCCGAAGCACTTGCCGAATCACATCGGCTGGCACTTGGTCAGTTACCGTTACCGCGCCAATTTGGGTAGGGAGGATAAATCGCACCTTACCCTCTTTGACCTTTTTATCCGTTTGCAGAGTATCAAGGATTGCTTCAATATCCAGTCCACTGGGTAACTGAGTCGGTAATCCCGCTTTCTGAATTAGGGCATCTTGACGCTGGGTGTCCTCTGGCTTCCACATTTTGAGTTGCACCGCAATTTGACCTGCTGCAACCATCCCAATTGCAACCGCTTCCCCATGATTAACTAACTTGTAGCCAGTCAAGCTTTCCACCGCATGACCAATTGTGTGACCATAGTTCAGAATCGCTCTTAAACCCGCTTCTTTCTCATCCTTGCTGACAACATCGGCTTTCGCTTGGCAGGAGTGAGAGAGAATAATTTCCAACAACTCCTCACTCACATACCGTAGTTGGTCGAGACGCTTCGCTTCTTCCAACTTGTTGAATAGCTCAGCATCCCAAATAATGCCGTACTTAATCACTTCCGCCATCCCTGCCCGAAATTCTCGTGGCGGCAAGGTTTTTAAGACGGAGGGGTCAATTAAAACAAATCGTGGTTGATAAAATGCACCAATCAAGTTTTTTCCTTGGGGATGATTGACACCAGTCTTACCCCCGACGGAGGAATCAACCATTGCTAAAAGTGATGTCGGCACCTGTACAACGTTAATCCCCCGCAACCAGGTAGCAGCAGCAAAACCAGTCATATCACCAATGACTCCACCTCCCAAGGCAACCATTGTGGAGGAGCGTTCTAAGCGCTGTTGCAGGGCAATATCGTAGATTTTTTGTAATGTCTTGAGGGTTTTGTAGCGCTCACCTGCTGGAAGGATGCAGCTTTCCACTTCATATCCCACTAACTTTAACGCTGCGATCGCTTTTTCCCCATATTTTTTGAAAATGACCGGATTAGACACGACTAAAACTTTCTTACCCAGCTTCAGGCGGCTCATCCAAACCCCCAAATCATCCAATCCGCCTGTCACAAAGGCAATATCGTAAGACTGCTCTGGTACATCCACACGAATTACAGACTTCATTACAAAAACCCTTTTTCCCAACAACCGTGGGCAGTATTCTATCCCACCAGATGTTTCAATAGACTCATATGAGTTTTTGTGGAGAAACGTAAATGTCTGGAGTAATCGCTTACTTCGTAATCCTTGGTGGCGCCACAGGCGTAGCTGTAGCCCTATACTTTGGGCTGAGGGCGGTCAAGTTGATCTAAAAACCTGATACGCGCAAGAGAAGGGGGAAAGAGTAATTCTTGACTCCCCCTTACTCAGTAGCCCTTTGTTGGTTAAACCCTTGAGCGTTGTGAGGCTTGTGGCACACTGTCTGGTTGAAAGTTATGGGCTTGACGTACCATACTGATGGTTTTTGGTAGCACTCCCACTAACTGAGCAAGAATCTCATCAGGTAGTTGCTCAACTATTTGCGGGTCAAAATACTTGTACAGTAAGCACAAGAAGTTCGTTGCCCGCTGCAACGGCACGTAACTTTCCATCGAATGGAGAGTAAAAAGCATCCACCGTTGACGCAAAGTATAGGCTTTGTGCCGCTCACTCCGAGATTCAGGATAGACTAACGAGATATTTCCGACTGGAATTACTCGACTACAATTGAGGTCAAAAACACCACCAACAGCAGCACCGGGGCCGGCTAACTCTGCATGGTGACGATGGCAAATAATAATAGCGTTGCCACGACAACCACTAACCCTAAGCAGTTGACCACTCTGCAATTGAGCCAGGATGTCAGTGGATTGAGTTATTGGTCTACGGGCAAGAGCTTGTTCTGTCATGGAAAATCACATAACCAGGCAGTTATGTTAATTGTTATTTATCTATTTACAAGGGATAGAACTAATATCTGTAAGCCTTTGAGGGATGCACACGGTTTTCTTCCCAAGCAATGCTGAACCAGGATAGGGTTAGTCAGCTATCTAGATTGGAAAACGCGCCCACCTACTATCTCATGAGGTGTTGCAATGCAGATTTGTAACTATCTAGTGGGAGAAAAGCCGAGCCTTCCATCAAAGAAGCTCACTATCGTTTTCTCTTTGGTTTTGTATAAACCTGATTTCATCATAAATGACGAAAACTAGTTGTTAAAGTAATTATTTAGCTTTAGCGTAAAGAGTTGATGAAAAATCAGTGAAGATAGCCTAAGCTGAACTCATTGAAGATAAATATTACTTTCGATAGCTCCCAGAGAGCGATCGCCTTAATACACAGAGTTAAGAAATATACGGATTAGCTTGTAACTTCAGTTAATCCTCAGGCGTTATGTTCTCAGAAAAAAACTTATAAGGTCGTATGACTTTGCTGAAGCGATCGCATGGCACCAACTTCAGATCATTGGCAACAAGTAAAAAGCGATCGCTCACGTAGTCCTCACTTGCTTAACTATCACTCACGCGATAGTTCTCACTTTCTTTTTCAAGAGCAAGTTACCATCAGCATCCACACTCAAATCCTGACCTGGCACAAATCCCTTTGCCACTAGCTGCTTATAGATTGTGAATGAAGTGATTCGGCGAATTTCCTGCATAATGTCCGCAGGAATCAGATTTTCTACCGCCCAAACAATTGCCTCTGTGTCAAACCAGACGACACGCTCAATACTTATAATCAACACACCAGCTACACATTCAGGCGTTAATTCCGTTCTCAAATGAGCGATAAGGGCTTCCACAATCAGACTGTTTCGAGCCATTATCGCTCTTGCCATCTTGCCAATTTCTTGATCTAAGTCTAAGAGATTCATGCTTGGCTATTGCATTTCCTGTCTAAAGGGTGCTTGCCTATGCCCTCCAGTAGAGACGCATAGTTTTGCCAAGTATACCCAAAGATAGAGAAGAATATTTCCTTAGACTGATGCTAAACAGCTTTTTGACACAAACTACTACTAGTGTGGAGCATCAGTAGCTTGACCTGAGAACGCCGTAAAAGTACGAAATAGCAACCTTTTGCTAGCGTGACTTGTAGGGAAACTGGTAAGCATGGTTCCTATGTGTAGATTTATTAAGGATTCATAAAGACTTTGTAAAGACAAAGGGAAGAGAACTACATCAGTGCCTATTTCAGTAACATAAAACACACATCTGTAGGGCACACGGCTGTGCGCCTATTTCAGGAAGTGTATGGTAAGCCATTAATTTGTATGCTTAAGCCAAACAACTTTCAATCGTCGCGGCAACTGACAAAGCAAGTGCTGCGAGATGGTAGCCACCTTCTAGACCAAAAACAATACGACGAGTTAATTGCAGACAGTACTTAGTAAATAGCCCATAATCTTCAGGCTGTAGTGCAATTCCTGCCAAAGGATCAGCGGCATTGGCATCATACCCTGCACTGACAATGAGTAAATCTGGCTGAAAATCTTTCAAAAACGGCATGACTTTCTGTTCAAATACGGGTTGATAGTCCGCCAGTGTGCTGCCCGTTGGCATGGGCAAATTCAGTACATTATTGTAGGCACCTTGCTCACTCGATGAACCAGTACCGGGATAGCAAGGAGACTGATGCAGTGAACAATAAGCAATTCGGGCATCGCTCTCGACAATTTCTTGTGTACCGTTCCCGTGATGGACATCCCAATCCAGAATGGCAACTCGTTGGATACCTGGTTTTTCCAGAGCATAGTAAGCTGCGATCGCAGCATTAGAAAATAGGCAAAATCCCATTCCCGTATTACGCTCAGCATGATGTCCTGGTGGACGTGCTAGCACAAAAGCCGGGTTATTAATTGAGAGAACTTCATCAACGCCATCTAACCAAGCACTCACTGCCAGTAGAGCAATGTCGTAACTGTTGGCAGAAATGGGTGTATCCGCATCCAGCATTCCACCCCCTCCTGTCGCAATTTCGCGAACGGTTTCGATGTAGCGCCGAGTATGAACTTGTTCCAATAGAGGCATCACTGGACGAGTTTCCAAAGGGGTCGGCAACTGCCACTCAATTTTGTCAGCCCAAGGCACAGCTTTTAGAGCCTTAACAACGGCTGTCAGGCGTTCTGACCGTTCAGGGTGAAAGCGACCAGTGTCGTGCTTGAGAAACTCATCTGAGTAAATAACTGGCAACATAGTCACGCGCTATATAGATGGCTATAGAGACAATGGAGGGTGTCTTATACTTTACGATAGCAATCTGACCTTATTCGTGATGGGGAGATGAGGAACTGGGACGATTTGCTGCAAGATTTGAGTTCACTGAAGCTAACGGCATCACTCTGCTGTTCAAATAATTGATACGGTTAGCAAAGACAGCCGTTTGCAAGTTTAGTATCCAATGACAATTATTCGTGTACCCAAATCCTGGGAGATCCCAGAACAAGAAGCAACTCCAGAATCCGTATACTTCAATCGCCGTCGCTTTCTCAAAACCCTGCTTGGCGCTAGTGTAGGAGCAACGATTATGCCTATTGTCGGCTGTAAGCAGGGTGAGCAAGTCAATAGCAAATTAGCCGATAGCCTGGATACGGCTAGTCTAGCCGCTGAACCTAATTCCACTTTCTCTGCGGTTGACCGACCGACGACCGATGCGATTCTGGCAGGACAATATAACAACTACTACGAATTTGGCAGTGGTAAGTCGATCTGGCAAGCGGCTCAAGCGTTACCGACTGAAGACTGGAAAGTTGAGGTGACGGGTTTAGTGAAAAATCCCCGCACCTATGATTTAGACGATTTGCAGAAAACCTTTCCCATAGAAGAACGTCTTTATCGGTTTCGTTGTGTTGAAGCTTGGTCAATGGTTATTCCCTGGATTGGGTTTCCAATGAAGTCGCTGATTGCAGCCGTTGAGCCAACTGATCAAGCTAAATTTGTGAGTTTTACGTCCTACTACGATAAGGAAATTACAGTGGGTCCCTTATGGTCATTGGGCAAAAAGTTGCCTTGGCCTTATACAGAAGGTCTACGCCTTGAGGAAATGGCAAATGACCTCGCGTTTTTTGCAATTGGTAACTACGGGCATATGCTACCAAAGCAGCACGGTGCGCCAATTCGAGCTGTGTTGCCATGGAAGTATGGTTTCAAGGGAGCAAAAGCGATCGCAAAAATTGAGTTTCTCGACACTCAGCCACCAACCTTTTGGAATACGATAGATTCCCACGAGTATGATTTTGAGGCGAATGTTAATCCCAATAAGCCTCATCCTCGCTGGTCACAAGCGACTGAAAAATTTATTAGCAAAGGACCAGGATTGAAATGGGAGAAACGCCCAACGCTTCCCTATAACGGTTATGGGAACTATGTAGCGAATCTGTATGTTTAATCGGGTTTGATTGGTTCTGCTGTAGTAGTGTATGGCGCGCTACTGACGCATGTTAAGGAAAATGAGCTGGGAAGCCCTACAGCGAGGGCAGATAGAACTCCTCCTTAACACCACAGGAGTGAGAATCTTATTATTCTTGCCGAAAATATCCCGACTGATATAGCTTAAATGAGTAAGTAATAACCTATATCTTTTCTACTATAGGTATTAGGACTTACCTGATTCCAGTTCACCATGCGTATTCTTGCCATTGGGGACATACATGGCTGTGCGATCGCATTTGATACGCTCATTGCCGCTGTGAAACCCCAACCAAACGATAAAATCGTCACACTCGGTGACTATGTAGACAAAGGCCCAGATTCAAAAGGTGTTATCAAACGATTGATCACACTACACGAAAATGAGCAGTTAATTGCTCTACGTGGCAATCACGAAGTGATGATGTTACAAGTACGCAACCACCGCCTGAAAAAGTCACACTGGTTAGAACGTGGTGGTGAGGCTACCCTAGCGTCTTATTCCAAATCTGGCAAAGTCGGTAAATTGTCGGATATACCTGACAATCACTGGGACTTTCTTGAGAATGTCTGCCTAGACTGGTACGAGACAAATACACACTTTTTCGTCCATGCTAACGCTCATGCTAATCTAGCTCTGGCAGAGCAACCCGCTTCTATGCTCTTCTGGAAAAAGTTTCGTCATCCAGATCCCCACGTTTCCGGCAAAACGATGGTGTGTGGACATACAAGCCAAAAAAGTGGTTTGCCGATTAATCTTGGTCACGCCATCTGCATTGATACCAGGGTTTATGGGAAAGGTTGGTTAACCTGCTTAGATGTGACAAGTGGTAGAGTCTGGCAAGCTAACCAGTTAGCTCAGCAACGAACAGCTTGGATTGACGATTTCATCCCACAATCAACACATTTTAGCTCTAGATTATTAGCAATGCTTGGCATTAATCCTCTTGATGCTTGAGTTAAAGCCAATTACGCTGATGGCTGATAGCTGAACGCTAACTGCCATAGTTGTGAAACCAATTCTATTAGTGATGGACAGAACTTCTTATGAGTTGATCAGGACAATTGAAGAGATATCTCTGAACGCTTGGCCATCCTTACAACAAATCCTCTACGATGGTTGGATTTTGCGATTTGCCAATGGACATACTAAACGAGCCAATTCAGTTAATCCTGTTTATAGAAGTACTGAAAATGTTCAGGAGAAAATCAAAAGATGTCGGGAAGTTTATTTGAGTAAAAATCTTGCCACGATTTTTCGGATAACACCACTTGCACATCCTGAAAATTTGGATGAAATCTTAGAAGCATCGGGATTTGAGAAGAAGGATATTAGCTATGTTCAAGTCAAGGATTTAGAAGTCTTTCAACCTCAACCTACAAGTGCAATCAGATTTTGGACAGAGTTTTCCCAAGAGTGGTTGGCAAACTTTGCTTACTTACGAGAAATCCCTCTAGAAGAACAGGAACCACTCAAAAGCATCTTGCATAATATCGCTTCCGAAAAATGCTTTTCTATATTAATCAAAGACAATCAAGTTGTAGCTTGCGGCTTAGGAGTCTTAGAAAATCAATATATTGGACTTTTTGAAATTATTACAGCTAAAGATAAGCGAAGAAAAGGATACGGAAGAGAATTGATATTAAATATTTTAAGTTGGGCTAAAAACAAAGGTGCAACAAAAGCCTATCTACAGGTAGTTGCAAGCAATGAAGCCGCTCTGAAGCTTTATGCAAATTTAGGATTTCAGGAAATTTATCAATATTTCTATAGAACTAAAAGTAATTGACAGAGATGTTATTGGTAATTCAATAGATTATCATTTCTCTTTTGCTGCTATTTCTTCCAAGGGAGTTTCGTACCCATCTCAGTCAGTGCAGAGAAGATGAGATAGAGGGCAAGTACACCAACACTAACAAGAAAAAGAACAATATCGTTTTCCATTCTTACCAAAGGTAACAGCCAATACAGGTCAATAGTCGCAAAAAACTGACCTAAAATATGCTTGAAACAATTATGCGGCTTCATGCACCTTCAAATGAAGAACAGGTTATAACGAGAGACCTGTTCATTAGCCGATTTTTAGACTTTACAGACACACCCGACTAAACTATGACTTGATGGCTTCTGTGCCCGTTAACTAATTCGCCGGGAAGTCCCCCGCTATAACCAAGGCGGACATATTGAGCGCAGCGAGTGCCGCCGATGGTTTAGCGGCGGGATGAAAGGCGGGAAATTGGAGGAACGGAAATTTCCAAATTTTCCTGATTACTTTACTGAAATATGTATAATGCAGTAACGAGGTATTAAGATGCTCTTGCAAGCGGTCAAGGTTCGACTTTATCCAACAACAGAGCAACAAGTCCTACTGTCTCAGCACTTTGGATGTGCTAGATGGTGGTGGAACTACGCGCTAAATAAGTCAATTGAGACTTATAAAGAAACGGGTAAAAGCCTTGGTCAGTCAGCACTTAACTCCTTTTTGCCAAAACTCAAGAAATCCGAAGAGACTATATGGTTGTCTGAATGCTACAGCCAAGTTTTGCAAGCAACGACGCTAAATCTAACCACCGCATACAAGAACTTTTTTGCGGGTCGTGCTAGATTTCCGCGTTACAAGTCAAAGCATGGCAAGCAATCGATTCAGTATCCTCAAAATGTCAAAGTACTTGATGGATTTGTTCAGCTTCCTGGCAAAGTTGGCAAAATTAAAGCCAAACTGCACAGGAACATAGAAGGAACAATCAAAACCGTAACAGTCAGTTTAGACCCATCTGGTAAATACTTTGCCTCAATATTGACGGAGTCTGAAGGTGACAACCCAGAAGTTTCAACTGATGGCAAAGTAATTGGGATTGACTTAGGATTGACTCATTTTGCCATTACAAGTGATGGCGGCAAAGTCTCTAAGTATAACAACCCTAGACACCTTGCCAAGCATGAAAAAAATCTCAAGTGCAAGCAACAAAAGCTAGCTAAAAAACAAAAGGGAAGTCATTCAAGGAACAAAGCTAAAAAGACTGTAGCTAAAGTGTACGAACGGGTAACTAAATCCCGTCAGGATTTCCTACATAAGCTTTCACGAAAGCTCGTCAATGATAGTCAAGTTGTCGTAGTAGAGAGTCTTCATGTCAAGGGCATGGTACGCAATCACAATTTAGCTAAAGCAATATCTGACGTTGGATGGGGAACCTTTGTTAATTTCCTGGCTTACAAGCTAGAGAAAAAAGGCGGCAAGTTGGTAGAGGTTGACCGATGGCTCCCTAGTTCCAAGCTCTGCTCTAACTGCTATTACCAGGTTGATGAGTTGCCACTTGCTATTAGGGAGTGGACTTGCCCTAATTGCGGTACTCGTCATGACCGCGATGGTAATGCTGCAACGAATATTAGAGCAGAAGGCATCAGAATGCTACAGACGGATGGAACAGCCGTCTCTGCTAACGGAGGGGAAGTAAGACCAAAGTTGGGACGCAAGTCCGTTCTGAGGCATTCCCCTACGATGTTAGAAGCCCACACTATAATCGCTTCGATTTAGTGTGGGTAGTTCACTCTGCTACCTTACCCCAAACGAACATGACTGGTACTGGCTCCGTTGTTACACCCGAAAAGAAGGTGAGTAAGCAACTCCCGACACTACGACGGTTGTTGCAGTACCTGAAACCCTATCGTAAAGAGCTTCCACTCGCATTTGGTTCAGTGGTACTTGGTGCATCTACTCAAGCGATTGGGCCTTTCTTAATCGGTTGGTCGATTGACAATCTCATTGCTCAAGGCAACCTGCGGGGGTTGCTGCTGATGTTGAGTTTACTGGTGATTGTGTACCTCATTGGTCTCCAAGCGTTCCGGAGTCAGATTTACCGAGTCGGTTGGCTCATGCAGCATCTGCTTGCCCAACTGCGTCAAGATATTTTTACGAAAATCCAAAGCCTTCCCATCAGCTTCTTTGACCGCAGCGAAGCAGGAGACTTGATGAGTCGTCTACTCAACGATGTGAGTGTGGTGAATCAGGTTTTTGGACAAACGATTTCTCAAGCGTTGGGCAGTCTGTTCAGCTTGGTTGGGATTATCATCGCGATGCTCCTGATGAACCTACGGCTGGGTTTATTGAGTAACTTGGTTGTGCCGTTAATGATTTTCACCACAGGCTTGTTTGCACGTTGGGCAAGAGCAAGATTTCGGGTGACTCGTCAGACGATTGGTGAACTTTCTACCAAGCTAGAAGAAGACATTGGTAGTGTCCGTGAAGCGCAGGCGTTCAATCGGGTGCAACTCAATATAGAAGAGTTCGCGAGTCTAAATGCTGCCAACCGTGATGCCAATGTCCATGCCGTGGCAATCACTGCTGCCTTTTTACCCTCAATCGACTTCCTCAATACCTTGGCAACCGCTGCTGTGTTGGCGTATGGGGGCTATCTCGCTGTTACAGGAGCCGCGACAGTAGGGACGGTGACTGCCTTTTTACTCTATGTGCAGCAGTTTTTCCGACCCATTCAATTCCTCAGCCAGTTTTACACGCAAGCGCAGGCGGCAATGGCTGGAGTGGAACGCATTTTCTTACTATTAGATGAGCCTTCACAACTCAACGATGCACCTGATGCTGGGGAGATGCCCCCACTCCGGGGCGAGGTTTGTTTTGAGGATGTCACTTTTGGCTATAACCCAGAGCAATTAGTTCTCAAAGGTGTGAATCTCCATGCCCTACCAGGGCAGATGATTGCGTTGGTAGGGCCAACAGGCGCTGGGAAGAGTACGATTATCAACTTGATTTTGCGCTTCTATGATGTGACGGGTGGTGTTGTCAAAGTCGATGGTATTGATGTTCGGAGTGTGACACAGGCAAGTCTGCGGCGGCAGATTGGGATTGTTCTGCAAGACAATATTTTATTTAGTGGCACGGTTGCGGAAAATATTGCGTTTGGTTGTCCTCAGGCAACACACGCAGAAATTGAAGCGGCTGCTCAAGTTGCTAATGTTCATGAGTTCATTACGTCTCTACCCCAAGGCTACTGTACCCTTCTCGGTGAGCGAGGGGCTAACCTGAGTCAAGGTCAGCGGCAGTTGATTAGTATTGCTCGTGCTGTCCTTGTAAATCCCCAGATTTTAATTCTGGATGAGGCGACAAGTAGTATTGATACACGCACGGAAGCACTGGTACAAAATGCGATCGCACGTTTGCTGGAAGGTCGTACTAGCTTTGTCATTGCTCACCGCCTCAGCACCGTTACTCAAGCTGATCAGGTTTTAGTGATCCAGCAAGGTCAAATTGTAGAGCAAGGAACTCACGCGCAGTTAATTGCTCAAAGCGGTGTCTACGCTAATCTCTACGCCCTCCAATTGGGTGCATCTACTCCAGCAAGGATCTAAAACTGCTACAACACAGAACCACACTTCAGCTCTGAGATAGATGAAGAGTTGAACAAGATTCCTAAAATAGATAGACACGACAATGTTAATTTAGCTACAATTCTTTGCTTCACAAGCGCTGAATTCAAAGCTGTCTTCTCAGTTCAATTATTTTTAGCGCCGCTGCAACCTGGATGGGTGAAACAATGCATCACTTTTGCCGTAAGAACCGAACTCAAATGCAATCAAAACTGATTCATAGCCTGAGTGTAGCGGCAGCGGCTGCGACACTTGTTGGTCTATGTGTTCCAGCCCAAGCAGCATCCTTAGCAGGGTCTTCTGACCTTAACTCTACAGGAGGTTTTTCCTTTAGCGACAATACTAAAGTCACGTTCACGTTCCTGCAATCTCAGGGGGAATATCTCTCTAATTTTGGCGTTTACGATGCCTCAAAGAATTCTCTTCAAACACTAATTTCTGAAGTTCAAGCTAGCGACAACGGTAGCGAGAATGACTGGCAGGGAACTTGTGGGGTATCGGTTGTTTCTTGTGAAGTCAGCTACACGTTTGAGGCGGGGGTAAACTACTTCTTGGGTTTAGCTGCCAATGCTGCCACTACAGTCTTCTCAGGCACACAATACAATAACCAACTGCCGTTTCGTTTTACGAATGACTCTGCTGCTGATTCAACGGTATTGATTGCTATAAATGACTCCTACACAGGCGACTCGGACTATAACGACTTCACGGTTTCCGCTTCAGCTAGCCGCGTTGAGTCTGTCCCTGAACCGGGTACGTTAGGGGCGTTAGCAAGTGTAGGCGCACTTGGTTTGATGGGGATTCGTCGTCGCAAACGTGCGAACACGTAAGTAGTCAAATCGAATGCCTTCTGCCCTCTCTCTTCTGCCTTTTGCTATATCATGCTCCCCTCCTGCTGACTTTTCTCAGGAGGGGATTTTATAGTGTTTCTCAGCTAAATGAGGTATTGCTAAAGGCTGCGAAACAAGTGCTACTTGACAGGAAAAAAAAAGCTGATGGCTGATAGCTGAGGGCTAACTGCTATATTGTTTTTTGCTGTCTAAAGAATGAAATCAGTTGAGAGAAAGTTTGATTTATGTTCTCTGACAATTTGGGTCAGCATTCCTTTATTAATGTCTGTCTGTTTCGCCGCTACTAAAGTAGGGAGAGAAAAGGCATACAATGCATCAGTAACAGAAAGTGTACCTTCAGCAGAGTCTTTTCTTGCGGTAAAGGGAAAGGTATCAGGACCACGCTGGCATTGGCTATTCAGGTTTACACGGGAGACTTGATTAACTAATGGGTCAACAAGTTTGGAGATTGTATTGGCATTATTTCCAAAAATGCTGACCTGCTGCCCATAATCAGACTCAACCATATATTGAATTGGAACTTCAATATCATCGAAGGGAACTATGGGGATTACAGGACCAAATTGCTCTTCGTGATACACCCGCATTTGTGAAGTAACAGGATACAGGACAGCCGGATAGAAGAAGGTTTTGTTGACAGTGCCGCCTGCTTCATTGACAACCTTCGCGCCGTAGCGTTTAGCATCTTCAACAAGTTCGGTGAGATACTTCGGCTTCTCTATATCTGGTAGCGGCGTAAGCGTGACACCTTTTTCCCAAGGCATACCAAATTTCAGATTAGCGATCGCATCACAAAAACGCTCAAGAAAGACATCGATAATTTGAGAATGGACAAATAGTATTTTCAAAGCCGTACAACGCTGTCCATTATAAGAAAGCGTTCCCAAAATGCATTCTTTAACCGCCAAGTCCAAATCAGCGTAAGGCAGAACAATACCTGGATTTTTCGCCTCTAAACCTAGGACACTCCGCAAGCGATGCGGCTTAGGATGCAGTTTTTTCAGGGAACTGGCTGCTTTACTTGAGCCAATAAATGCCAATGCATCAACCTTTCCAGAAGCCATTAGGGGAGGAGTGATGTCCCGACCCTTTCCATAAATGACATTGACCACACCTGGAGGAAATGCGTCTCGGAACGCTTCTAGCAGTGGACGATTGAGCAAAACTCCTAACCTTGGTGGTTTTAAGATCACTGTATTGCCCATAATCAGGGCAGGAATCAGTGTAGTAAAGGTTTCATTCAACGGATAATTTGTTGGGCCTAAACAAAGCGTTACCCCCAGAGGCGCACGGCGGATTTGACCAATGATTCCCTGTTCGAGTACAAACCGAGAATTGGTTCGATCCAGGTTCTTGAGGGCATCAATCGTGTCTTCGATATAAGCAATCGTGCGGTCAAATTCTTTCTCGGAATCTGGATAGGACTTGCCAATTTCCCACATCAAGAGATTGACAACTTCCTGCTTCTTCTCCTTCATCCGATAGGCGAAGTCTTGAATATGCTCAATCCTGCCACTGACAGACATTGTCGGCCAATGTCCTCTGCCGTTGTTATAGGCTACTACGGCAGCATCAAGCGCTTCGAGGGCTTCTTTTTCTGACAACATTGGAACGCTGCCAATCACTTTTTGGGAAAACCCATCTGCCGTTTTCACATAAATTGATGACGAGACTTCTTGCCTTGACCCCTCCCACTGTCGTAACAAGCCATCGATCAGATATTCAGTTTGATGTATCGGGTCGGGTAGCTGGAATTCTGTTGGAATACTAGATTCGTCCGGAAAAATTGAGTCAATCTTGGGTTGGAGTTGGGGTTTTTCTTGTAGTTGCATAGCATTAGCTCTCCTAATTTGCTTAAGCATCAACTTCCTTTGCCACCAAGATAAGCAATTGTTCTGAATAATTCTGTACTGAAATTAACCTAAATATTGCAATCGGCTATGTCTTAAGAGAGGTTTTTAATCTTTTAATAAACATACTTTAGAAGGTAGAAAAAACTGCTATTTGTTTATCTAAAATTTAGGATAAAAGTTAGTAACACAGAAGACAAACAAATATTAAGTAGGTAGACAAAATTAAACGTAAGGTGGACATTTCCCACCCTACGAGTTGCTTGCAAACAAACTATCCTTTGAAGAAGGTTTCTCTAAAGGGATGAACGCGATCGCCTTTTGTGGAGTCAGCGCAAGGAGTGGGGGTGTATTTACTAAAACCGATAGTTACGAATCTTCTGGTCTGAGGCTTCGCCAACCCGCGCCCAAAGGCTTACTGGCACAGCATCACCTTGAGCATTCACCTTGATTTCCATAACAACTGGTGGTGTCTGTGATGACTGAGTTGGGTTGGTTTGGGGTGCCGTCGGTGGAGACTGTGT
Organism: Microcoleus sp. FACHB-SPT15; assembly: GCF_014849525.1. Lineage (NCBI taxonomy): Bacteria > Bacillati > Cyanobacteriota > Cyanophyceae > Oscillatoriales > Microcoleaceae > Microcoleus > Microcoleus sp. FACHB-SPT15. Next base: position 168,182 of record NZ_JACJNU010000044.1, read on the forward strand.
TGAGTTGGCTTGCCGGGTTGCCCCTAAGTCAGCGTTAATCTGCTGTCGCTGGTCTTCAGGGATGTAGTAAGTTTCCAGCCCATACTGAATAAAACCTTTTTCAGCCAGCCCTTTAAGGGCAACCTGATTTGCTGGTAGTTGGGAGGGGCGCTGGGTACTAACTGCGACAGGTTTCCAAGCTTGTGGGAGTTTACCTAGGGTTGGCTTGGTTGGTGCTGCCAAAATTACATAAAAACGAGTACCCGGTTCAATCAAAGCAAAGTTATTTCCGTTAGGCTGTTGCTTGGGCAATTCCTCCCAACCTGGGAGCTTGCTTAAGCTGTTTTGGCGGGAAATATCATATCTTAGTGTCTGGGAGTAGCCTCGCAACAGTTCGTAAGGGTCTACTGGTACAGTCTGGAGGATAACGGTTTTACCAGTTAGCTGGGTGTAAACGGCTTTGGCTGGAACAGCGAGAATCAATGCTGTTTGAAAGACGATAGGTACCCAAAATCGCCATCTAGGTGTGGGCTTAGGAGATTCAGAATTTAAGGTCATTCGAGTTGGGACTTCGGATTGATTTCGAGGTGGACTATTTAGCCAATGTCTAACTGGATAGTTATTTCCGCCGCGCTGCACTAGTGCAAGAAGGCAGAAGTAAGGAGGCAGAATGCAGAAGGTAAGAAAGTTTGTACAGTAAGGTTTTTAACCTTTTTTCAGTGGTGGGTTATTTCTGCCGCGCTGCACTAGCACTATTTATTTTCACCCATCTACTTGTGAATGCCTGGTTCGGTAACGCTCAAACCATAGTCCAGCAGCAATGACACCAAGTCCGCAGAGGAACAGGACTAATGATTTGAAGAGTAAGTCGGTGTTGTACTCCAGCATCCGGCTAAAAATTTGTAGGGTTAGCAGTACCATACCTCCCCAGAAAAAGCGGCGCTGACTCTGTGCTAATCCTTCACGGATTAAACCAGTGGAGAGCAGGAATGAGAGCAAGTTGAAGATTAGCGTAGCTATAATTGCAAGCCTACCGCTACTCAGATGCCAAAAGGGAATTAAAGCACTGACGGTAATCATACTCGCGACAAGAAGGTTGGTTAAATCGACTCGACGCAATAGTTGTACCCATTCCCAAACTGTCCAACCCGCTAAGAGCAGTATATCGACTGGAGGAGGAAGGGTTAGTGAAGTGTCATTGGCTGAAGGCACCAATGAGGTACTCCATAATCCATAGAACGATGCGAGAAAGAACAGAAGGCTGAGGAAGGTGATAGCAAGACTACGGGCTGTACTGTCGAATGATTGAGCCTTCGGTGAACACTGGCCCCATAGAGAATCCCTGTATCCCCATAAAAGTGCAGGTGGTAGCGCACAGGCAACTGCAGCTGTCCAAGGTGGAGAACCTAATAGATTCAATCGGATTAAATTCGCTTCTAGAAAATATATAGTTGCGATCGCACCAAGGCGAAAAATCCAGCGAGAACGGCACCAGTAAGCCAATGGGATAAACATTAAAGCGGCTAACACTGGCATATGTTGCACTACAAACCGTAGCCAGGGAAACTCACCAATTGCAACAAATTCTGGCTGTCCCTGCACATACCCAAGTGCAATTAAAAGAATTGCCAAAATTCCCAACATCGTTAGCCGTAGGCTGTACGCCATTGTCAAAACGCCGAATCCCCAAACCAGATACAACTGATAAAGTAGCCCACTCTGATGAAACATCTGAGACATCAGAGCCATATTTGCCCCTAAAATCAGCGCCCCTAAGAGTAATAATCCCTGTCCAAAACGGCGTTGCCATCGCTCAGTTGGATGCCGCCAGAGGTAGAAACCCGCTGTATTGACACCAATAAAGCCACTCAGGAGCAATGTCACCTTTACCCCCCGTGACCACGCTTGCCAGTTCGCCGCGACGAAAGTGATAATCGCTAAGCCCAACAGGACACTACCTAGCCCCAGCAAAATCACGATGAATCGGCTACGGGCAGAGGTTTCAAGGTCATTAAATTGATAGCGATCGCATAATTGTTCATACACAGAATCATCAATTATTCCCTCGGTTCGCCATTGTTCTGCTTCTTGACGCAACTGGCGACGAAACTTATCAGAAAGCATAACCACCTCAATACTTGAGTCCGTATCAGTAGGAGGACTTGTCGTTTGTGAGACACTAGGAAAAAATCTACCGGAATCAGCCCTAGAGGAGAACAATGACGACGGCTGTAGATGTACTGGGAAGAGCAGCACGAGAGATTGGTTACACCGAGTCGCCGCCTAACAGCAACCGTAACAAATTCGGTGCCTGGTATGGAATGAATGATGTACCGTGGTGTGCCATTTTTGTCTCATACTGCTTCTACGATGCTCAGTTGCCATTAGAAATCACTACACCAAAAGGCTTCTCATATTGTCCGTCTGGTGTCAAATGGTTTAAAGAGCAAGGTCAATTCTTTAAAGCACCGCAAGTTGGTGACCTTGCCTTCTTCGATTGGGATGATGACGGAACGACTGACCATGTTGGTATCGTTGAGGTTGTTCATGATAAGGCGAATGTGACCTGTATTGAAGGGAACACAGGCAGTAATAACAACTCCAATGGCGGACAGGTCATGCGCCGTAAGCGTTCTATCAAGAATATCTTAGGCTTTGGTAGACCCCTATATACAGATACATCTCGCCCTCAACCTGAGCTTGGATACCCTGTATGGCCAGGACGTTATATTACGTTAACAAGTCCTCTGATGAGTGGTAATGATGTTTTGACATGGCAGTTGCGAATGATTTCCAGAGGCTGGAATTTTGGTGATACTGGCTCAACGGGAAAAGGAGACGATGGCAGTTTCACAGAACGTTGTCACGAAGTCCTGATCAAATTCCAACAGGAAAAAGGGCTAAAGCCTGATGGATTGTTAGGGCCGATGACATGGAATGCTGCATGGGAGACACCGATTACTTGAGGTAATGTTCTGGGTTTTCGGGAATTGGGAATTGGGTTTTCGGGAATTGGGAATTGGGAATTGACAGGAAAATAAAGGTCTTCTCGTCGCTTTCTGTGAGTTTGTATAGACTGATGCAATTTTGACTTAGGCTTTATCAGCAGGATAGATGTTCACTCTAAAGGACAACTGGATGGTGCTGCGGCTGACCATTCCCACATAGAACCTGGATAATTTTTGACATTAGTAAAACCTAAATCAGCTAATACAGCAGTAAAGAATGCTGAGCGGACTCCACCTGTACAGTAAGTAGCAATTGGAGTATCAAGCTTTATCTCAAAGTGGTTGAGTTTATCAATAATCTGATTACGGGGAAGTAAGTATCCTTTAGTATCTATTAAGTCTTTAAAGTAGAACTGGACAGCGCCAGGTATATGTCCTCTACGTTGTTCACCATAGGGAGTAGCTCCAGCAAATTCACGGAGTGAACGTGTATCAATTACAATCAACTTCTTAGAGGCACTTTGAACAGAAAGATGAGCTTGAAGTTCATCACGATGGATTGACCACAAGGCAGTTGCCTTAACAACAAAGTCTCCAGCAATGGGTTGGTTCAAGCCTAATGTAGTAGGAACACCAGCTTGGGTAAGAGCTGTATAGCCTCCATCCACAAAGGCGGCTGATGGATGTCCGAGGGTGCGTAACATCCAAACGATTCGTCCCTCCTCACCAAAATACCAAGGGTGAGTCGGATTACCAATGACAACGACTGGTCTAGTATTGCTAATACCAAGGTTACGAAGCTTTTGTTCCAGAATTTCTAGGTTCTCAAGTAGTTTGCCCTTATCAGGTGATTGCTGTTGGGAAAAGTGCTTCCAATTGACATGAACTGCCTCCAGGACATGACACATCAGCCATTCCAAGTAAGTGCGAGCATCAAGAATAGTTGCTCCTTGCTCAATACGTTGCTTGGCTTGTGCTGCACTGACTACCCACTGCTGATTTCGACTATCTTGAGCTGGGCTGTTCAAATCCTTACTCTGATTGGCGATCGCATTCTAGTTATTTAACCCTAATCCCAGTTAGCTAACACTCAACAATTAACGGTCAACGGTAAACAAAGAAGGGCTTACCTTCATCAAGCAACTTAGAATGCCGCTACCGCTTATTACTATTCTCTTAACAAATATTTAACAGTATTGATGAGTTCTTGAGGATGACAAAGCTTGGAAACATAAGCATCAGCGCCTTGCTTGCTTCCCCAATAGAAGTCACATTCTTCTGTCTTATTGGAATACATCAGTACAGCAGGCTTAGGAGTTGTGTTCTTCGACTTGAGACGCCGACAGACTTCGTAGCCGTTCATTCGAGGCATGATAATATCCAGAATCACCAGTTCAGGAGAATGAATTTCTGCTAGGGACAAGGCTTCAATGCCATCTTCAGCAAAAATCAAATTTAGCCCAATCTTTGTCAGGTGTTTGGAGATTATCAACTGTTGGGTCTGGTCATCCTCTACCACTAGAACTGTAGTCACAACCCTTTACCTCTAGTGTCTTTAGGGTGAACTACAACTGGCTCAGGTTAAATTCCGAAAGTTTTTCAATGTAACTGGAGTAGATTGCGATCGCTTTCTTACATACCCATGTAGGAGGCTTCCTGACATTTACCCATCTTGTTCTGAGAAAAGACAAATCGACCTATCTTGAAAGTCTATTTTCAAGATAGACACCATGCGCTGTGGCTCACAACGAATGAATGAAAATCCTTATTTCTTCTGCCCTCTACCTGATGCCCTCTGCCTTTTGCTATAAGTTAATTGTTCAACTCTCTAGTTGCTGAGTTAGGCGCTGCTGTAACTGTTCTAGTAATGTATCGACATCCTTAGCAACTTGCTCAAAGCAAGCAGGAGGTGGGGGTTCGGGTTCAAACTGAATCAGCTTGAGTTGCTCGTTACCAATACCAATAATCAGAACTTCCTTTTCAGGTTGATGAGCATCCACAACGCCCAAAATTTCCTGAAGCTGGTTGTTGGCTTTACGATTTAATTCTTCTATAGCTGTTTTAGGACAATAGACGAAATGCGGTGTCGGGTTAAGGTCAATTCCTAACGTCTCATCGCTTTCTCCCCGTTCCAGAAATAGCCCCCAAGCGAGTGCAGCCAGTTCTTGTTGATTGTCTTTGGCGAATTGATTGAGTTGCTGTCGCCATTTGGTTTCTGGTGTTTCCGGTTGGGGACTACCAAAGAATGTCATGATTTGCGTTATGTGATGGTCAGGCGCATTTCATTTTATACCCGACTGCACACGCCAGAGACTCGAATAAATCCCTTGGTGTTCCAGCAGTTCTTCATGTCGCCCTTGCTCTACTAATTTCCCGTGTTCCATAACGTAGATACAATCAGCATTGCGGACGGTGGAAAGACGATGCGCGATCGCAATTGTCGTCCGGTTTGCGGTAATCTTCTCTAGCGATCGCTGAATAGCCGCTTCTGTCTCGTTATCGACAGCAGAGGTTGCTTCATCAAGAATCAGAACTGGGGGATTCTTTAGAATAGCGCGTGCGATCGCAATCCGCTGCTGTTGTCCTCCCGATAATTTCTGCCCCCGTTCCCCAACCAGTGTGTCATAGCCTTGAGGTAGTTTGCTGATAAAGTCATGAGCTTCGGCAATTTCAGCCGCCGCTATTACCTCGGCTGGAGTAGCATCAAACGTCCCATAGGCGATGTTCTCCCGTACTGTCCCATGAAATAAAAACACATCCTGACTCACTAGCCCAATTGCTCGACGCAAATCCCTCAACTGCAACTTTTGCAATTCAATGCCATCAAGGGTGATTGTTCCCGATTGCACTTCATACAACCGCAACAGTAGTTTCACCAACGTACTCTTACCGGAACCTGTAGAACCAACAATTGCAATGGTTTTACCTGCTGGAATGTGAAGCGAAAGATTTTGAATAACTGGATGGCGATCGCGGTAAGTAAAGGTAACATTATTCAGCACCAACTCACCCCGCACCTGCTCAACTGGTAACGAAATGTCGCCTGGATGCATTTCTATCGGAGTATCCAACAGATTCATCACCCGTGTAGTCGAAGCCATTGCCCGTTGATACTGATCAAGCGTTTCTCCCAAGCGCGTCAACGGCCAAAGTAAGCGCTGTGTCAGGAACACCAACACACTATAAGTTCCTACTGCCATCCTCCCAGCAACAACATCCATCCCGCCATAAAGCAGAATTCCTGAAAAGCCGAACAAGATGATCATCCGGATTAAGGGGATGAATGCTGCCGAAAGTGCGATCGCACGTCTGTTACTTTGTCGATAGGCTTGACTTTCTCGTTCAATCCGCCCGATTTCATATTCTTCGGCTGTAAAGCTTTTAATCGTCGTGATGCCTGTAAGATTATTCGCTAACTGCCCATTAATCAAACTCACCTTTTCCCTAACCTCTGCATAACGGGGCGCAAGGCGACGCTGAAAGGCAACTGAACCCCAGAGAATAAAGGGGATTGGCAAAATAGTCATCCAAGCAACACTAGGAGCAAGAATTGCAAACGCAGTGCCAATAACGATAGAAGTCGTCGTTACTTGAATGATGTCATTCGCTCCCACATCCAAGAAGCGCTCCAATTGATTAATGTCATCACTCAAAATCGACATTAACCCCCCAGTACTCCTGTCCTCAAAGTAAGCAAGTTCTAGAGATTGCAAATGCTCATAGGCATCCAAGCGTAAGTCGTGTTCAATTAATTGCGATAAATTACGCCATAGTGTTGCATAAGCATATTCAAAAACGGACTCTAGCCCCCAAATGATGATGCTAAGGACAGTGAGGATTAGGAGTTGCCCAAAGACATCTTTGACTCCCCATTGTGCAATGAGTGAATCCTCTTTCTTGATTACTACATCCACCGCTGCACCAATTAAAGCGGGGGGTGCTAAGTCAAAGATTTTATTGAGAATGGAACACGCGATCGCCTGCCAGATTTGGGTGCGATAGTTGTGCCCGTAATTAATAAGACGCATCAGGGGAGGCCCTGATTTTGGTAGGTGCTTCCTGGTTCTAGGACGATGTGATTGTTTGATTGTCTTCGCCGCTCGTTTATAGCGGTTCTCAGTTGCAGGGAATATAGTAACCGCAGTGGCGAAACCAGGTGAGAATATCTTGAGGAGCGAACGCATTAATCGCTGCCCAATTCCCAATTCCCAATCTCAGATAAACGAGTTTGTTAAATAAATACGAGTGGCTTATCCTTTAAGGGAGCAAATGCCTCGGCATCAAAACGGTACAAACTGGCAGGGCGTCCTGCGCCTCGTGATACCTTAAGCCCTGTATCAGATAGGAAACCGAGCTTCAATAGACGAGTCCGGAAGTTGGAATAGTCTGAGAAGTTTTCTCCTAAAACAGTAGTGTAAAGCTGATAGAGATCGCTGAGGGTGAAGAGTTCTGGTAGTACGTCGAAGGCAACAGGGCTATATTCCAACTTGTTGCGGAGACGCCGATAACCATATTCCAGAATTTGATTATGGTCGAAGGCAAGCTTTGGTAACTGCTCAATTGGATACCAAGCAATACCACTAACACCATCGGCAATCAGTTCTGCTTCCTCGAACCGTACCAACGCAAAGTAACTGACAGATAAATAACGCACACCAAAACTGGTAGGCGATTCTCGTGGGTCACGACATGGTCCGCCAAAGGTGTACAGTTGCTCCAGGTATAAGTTGTTCACCCGGATTTTTTCTGCAAGAATCCGATGCGCGGCATCTTCTAAAGATTCACCGTTGCGGACTAATGTCCCTGGCAGACTCCACTGACTAAAGAACGGTTCATCCTGACGCATCACCAACAGCACCAGCAGTCGGTTTTGCTGGGTATCGACGGAAAAGATTACGTTATCAACTCCAACTTTAAAGTCGGCTAGTGCTTGCTTTTTTACCTGCTTGGTGCCGCGTCCTGGCATGCGTACAATTGCTCTTTGTGGATGTAGTCCTCAACGGGAGGTGTCAAAACTTCTGGATCACCCTTCTCACGATACGCTGTAGAAGAAACTGCTGGTGCTTGAAGATCAGCGATCGCAACTTCTGCTCCTAACTTCCTCAACTCTTCTATACCTCCCTCGTCTATTTCATAGCCTGGACGTGGCACTACCAGCAACTTCAGTTGATGTAACAATTTCTCAATTTGATACCAGCGTGGCATTTGACTCACCAAGTCAGCACCAATTACTAACGTGAAGTCTACTTGTGTTCCCCAATGCTGACGAGCTTTTTCAACCGTTTCCAAGGTTCTGGGGCTACTGAGGGCTTGGTAGAGACTTATGTTCCGTCGAGGCGGTGAAATGTCCTCAATCAGTAACCGTAACATTGTTGACCGATGTTCTAACGGTGTCTGGTGAGTTTTAAACGGATTGTCCGATGCCCAAACTGCTACATGGTCATAGTGATAGGATAACCAGTTGAGAATGGCTTGATGAGCTGAAGTTGGTGGATCAGCGCTGGTACCAAATAACGCAATGTTAACCATGTTAGTTGTTGGTTGTTGTTTGTTGTTAGTGGAATTGAAGGCTGAAAGTTCTAGCCTTCAACGTTTTGAGGAGGCTTCGAGTTTGTGTCTTTGCTGTGTAGCTTGCTTTAGCTGCTGTAATGCTTCAGAAATTTCTACCGGGAGTGGGGTTGGGTCATTAAGTTGGCGGGTTGAGTCGGAAAGACTTGCTACAGTTGCTGCTGTGCGTTTTTTGATGTTTTCCAAGGCTTCCGGTAGCTGTAGGCGTTGACCTTGTTTCATCACAAGTTGTAGTAGGGGGTGTTCCGAATCCAAGGGTGATTCAGAGGCTAAGCTCAATCGATCTTTAGTGAATTTCCCTTCAATTGTTTGGCGATAGATTTGTTTGCGTCCAGGATACGTGGCTTTATTACTTGCCTGCTTCATCGTGGGGATGCCATCAATTTCGACAAGCTTGTAGATGCCATTCACAGGTGTTCCAGTAACTAGCCGTGTTCCCAATCCGTAGCCATCAATGCAAGCCCCAGCACTTTTGAGTCTGGCAATTTCATACTCATCCAAATCACCACTAGCGAAGATGATGGCATCCGGGAGGAGCGATCGCACTTTTTGAGACAGCGCTACTAAATCCCCTGAATCCAAACGCACACCTGTCACTTGGATTTCTCCAGCATTTACCCGTTTTGCCAAACCCTCTGCCGCTCTGAGAGTATCGTAGGTATCAATTAACAGAGGAGAATTGGGAAAATAGCGATAGAAGGCAGTAAAGGCATCTTGCTCACTTCCAGATACGGCTGCGATCGCCATTACCAAAGCATGAGCCATTGTCCCAGTCGGTTTACGCCCCAACTTCAGCGCTGCTAGTACATTTGATGTTGCATCCAATCCCGCCGCCATTGATGCCCGTGCTGCCCAAAGCGAGGCTTGAGGACTAAATGCCCGCCTCGTACCAAACTCCAGTAACGTAGCCTTATCTCCTGCCACATCCCGCATCCGCGCCGCCCGTGTCGCCACCAACGTTTGGTAGTTGATCGTATTTAAAAGATAAGTTTCTACTAACTGCGCTTGCCAAAGTGGAGCCTCTACCCGCAGAAATGGCTCATTGGCAAAAATTGCCGTTCCTTCTGGCACTGCCCAAAGGTCGCCAGTAAACCGCCCATTCGCGAGGATTTCCCAGAATTGTGCTGGCGCATCCTCAAAAATTCCTGTCGCTTGCAAAGCCTCTATCCCTGCTGGAGTAAAGCGAAACTTTTCTAGGTAATCGAGTACCTGTGCCAGCCCCATCGCAATCAGGTAGCCAAAGTTATTGGGTAAATGGCGCACAAATAGTTCAAAAGAGGCTGGTTGTTGTGCCAAGCCCTCACCTGCGTAACACGCCGCCATCGTTAGCTGGTAAAGGTCAGTCAAGAGGCTATAGTCTTCGGCACCTAGTGATAGTTCCTGGTCTTCAAGTTTCATTGTTAGGGCAGGATTGTCCAAGTGCAGGTAGTCTCTATCGGGAAGAGTTTTCATTGCCCAGTTAGGGTTGGGGTTTATTGTCCTAAATTATAGTAGTAAACACCAAAATTAACTTCTCTCAACTAACTACTAAAAACACTTTCTCCTGAGTCTCCCTCTAGGTAAGGAGTGAGAGAAAAAGGGTTATGTCGTCAACTTGATCTATAACTACTCCAGAATCATCGGCTCTAGCTGGATAGACCAGAATAAAAGATAGTTGGTCAACTCATTAAGAATTTATGCCTACTTTCACATATTGTATAAAGTTCTTAATAGTAATTTTACCTAAAAAGACGTGACGCTTAGGACAAGAGTAGCAGAACTTGGTATCGGCTTTTGTATGAAGGGTACTCTTAGGGAAATCCGATGTAGGGAGAGGAGATTGTGATAACTTACTTGCTTGGTGTGCGATCGCGTTAGCAAAGTCAATTGTTCGCTGACTCATGAGGTTTGATACCAGTTCGCGATGTAATATGCCTAGACACTTGCTCGATACTAAAATCTTTGTAGAAGATAAAGTAGGTTTAAAATACTTGATTAGTTTGAAGAATAATCTTAGTCTTGACTCAATTCCTAAAGAAGTATTGCAAACATAATCAAACAAATATTGCAATTCACCGCAAACTATCTAGATTTACTCATAATTAAAGTACAGCCGAATAGAATTGCATTCGTCTAGATTTAGAAGCTCACTCGAACTTATCAGGAGAGTAGTTTTATGAGTATCTACAAAGTCTTTGAAAGCATGGCTCAGTATATTTCTGAAGCAGTAGGCAGAATTTTTAGCCCGAATGATGATGCTTATCCAATTATTGGGGTACAACCCTTTAGCGGTGAGCCATTCCAGGAAGCGAAAAGAGCAGATTGGTAAATAGTCGATGAAAGAAGTGTAGAGCAAAACCGTCAGGTATAAGCAGTTCATTCTCGGCTGCAACTGACTACTGGCGGTTTTCTTCTCATAGGTTAAAGCTTAACAAGTCAGTGGGGAGAAAATAAGTTTTCACTGACTTTTACTTATACTTAGTATTTATCTATTTTCTGCTATATCCTCTGAACTAAGGTTTTTCAATTGATACCCGATTTCTTAGGTACATTTACAAAGCCTAAAACCCTAACTCAAAAAGAGTTAGGATGTTAAGGAATTCAAAAATGACATATCCAGACAGACTTCAATAGCGTCTACTACCTCTGACCGCTCTGATGGGGAGTTTAGTCCCCCGTTGGTAGTAACAAGGTGAAGGAAGCGATAAAAACTTCACACCGCTTTAGTCAGTCTTCTGTTTTTTTTTATTTGCACCGTCTGTACATCTGACATCGCTCTCCTTCGATGTACAGCTATGGGTCACTGCGGTATAACTCCCGTCCGGTACAAGTGCTATTCGTCTAGTAGACGAATAACTCACCAAGTTAATCAGCTCATTCTACAGGCAGAAAGAATAATAACTGGTTGTCATTCGATAGAAACAAGCCCGCTCCACTGACAAAAAGAATCATGCCATGAAATTAAGTGTTTAATTTTTAAAAGTTATAAAGCTTTTTATGAGAAAAACAGAGCAATGAAAGGTGGCGTAACATTGCTCTGTTGAATATCCTAATGAACCGTTGTACTTAAGCCTTTGTACTTAGGTTTTTCTACTTAGGCTTTGACATACATTGGAACCTGACGCAGACGATACTGTTGTTCATTAAACCGCTTTTGTTCAGGAGTTAAGAACTCATATTGAACTGGGGGACGCATATCCCACTGAACACCAGAAAATACCAACAAGCTTGCTGCTATTACAATTCCGGTGGAAAGAAACTGCCAGCTACCTAGATAAGGGAGAACAGCAATACCTAGAAGGTGAACAAGGCTAGCGAAGGTAAAAGCACGCGATCGCATCCCAATTCCTGTACAGATGTAGCCAATAGCACTCAACCCTAACCACATTGGACACAGATTCATCAAGATTTGTCCCCAGCTTAGAAAAATACTAAGGTCTGTTAAGGCAACACCAGAAAGCATGAGGGCAACCCAGCAGCAAAGTACCCACCTGAGGCGTTCTACCTTTACCCAAAAGTGAGTTAACACCACCATACCGACTGTTCCCAGTAAGGTGAGAACTGACCACAATCCAGCTTGGATAACCCAGCTAATTGGAGCGAATTGAGCTGTTACAAAGATCGCGGCACAAATCAAACCCCAAAGTACAAAAACCTGGTCAATCCGTGTATAAAACACGGAAATTACGGTCTTCTGTCCAATTTTCATTTCAAGGCTCAACAGCCCTTGACGATCTTGAAAGTCCAGTGCTTCCTGCTTGCGGCGGATAATTGGCTCTACGGGATTGAAAAAAGTCATCAGGTCTCTATCGTTAGGAATTAAGTAAGGAATAAGTAGCTATAACCGAAGGTCTGTTTTTGTAAAATACCTTAACTTATCGTAACAAAAGAGTAAGAAAGATACTTATTCTTAACAGACTTTTTCTCGTGATGTTGATTAGCACCCACTTATTTCGGGTTAGTTATTGTGATAAACTAGGAAAATTGTTCATTTATCACAAATACATAATTATCCGAGGGCGTTTAACACTCGTAGCTTAAAGATAATGCGATCGCGGCTGTAAAACTTCCGCAAAATTGCCGAATATAAAATTAAGTGCCTACGCTATTCTGCTGAGTTAACACTAAAGACAATAAACCGAGTCAGCCATAGAAAGAATTGCTGCCCATCGTCGCTGAAATTCATGCTCTGTTCACTCGTATGGAGAAAATCCTAGAGCCTAGATGTCTGCCATGCTAACGACGGGAACACCACTACAAACGCTGAGCTTCGCACACGAACATTGAATGGAAGTCTCTCACCAACTTCCCAATCCCTATTCCCCATGTACTAATCTTCACTCCTCCAGGGTTGAGTTTCTTACAGACAATTGGTTAAAAAAGTCAGCCTGCAAACCCTAGCCGCGCTTTACACCATTGAATGATAAATTTTTCGGAGGTTCTTCTTTGCCCGACATCCTTTTTGTCGTAAGACTAGCTCGCTTTGAGCTTTCTCGCCTTCTTGAATTAAGCGATCGCGAATCTCCTTCCAAGACAAACCTTCAATCCCTTGTAAATATACAAGCTTGAAACCGCCTGGGTCAGATTTTTTAAGGGTTTCAAGGGACTTGAATAGTATTCTAAGGTTGCTGTCCATATCTCGCTCGGCGACTAAATAGTCTTCTATGGCTCTCAATGCCGGGACAAATTCCACAAACTCAGGAGCGAGGAGCTGTTCTTTATTCTGTTTCCGGCTTATTTCTCGAATGATGTTGAAACAGGTTCCTTTTAGCCATGAGTGAGGGTTACTAATAACTCCTCCAGAACGAATATATTCTCTCCCGCGTATATAGGCTTCGTTAAGGATGTCATAGGCTTCAAATCGAGAAGCCAGATGAAATTGCAAAAGAAATCTCTTGATTGTCGTGATTGTAGAATAGGAATGAGGATTGCCCTTACCTAATATCTCCTTGATTGCTGTATCTAACGAGTCTTCTGGTAAATCTTCCGGTGGGGGCGTAGACTTGATTGCCTCTGAGTTCGTCATAAGTTATTCCATAAATCACCCTCAGAAACTAGTGAAACATCGATGCTCAATGTGACACCTCCATAGTGCCAGTTTCTTCTTAGTAGCCTACAAGCTTGATAGAGATAGACTTGGCACTTGCTGAATGTCCCCTCTGGGGTTGGGGGAGAAAGCCCCCCAAGCAGGGTTTTTCTACGAACGATTACTTTTCGCTTAAGTTAATGACATTCTACTTAAGTCGGCTGAGGCTAAAACTTAATAAGCTCTCTTAATTGAGAATATTCAAGCCCTGATGAACGTTGCCTCAAAAATAACCTGATGGTCTTACGCTATCTGTAGTGTATGAGCTTCACTCTTTATGGAATCTTTAAGAAAAAGATGTCACGAGTGGTGGCACTTCATCACTAATCATTAGACTTGTTCAAGAATGTATTTCTAAAAGCGCTGAAACTTTTGTATAGCAAAGGTTTCATACACTGAAACTCTAGATAGTTGTAGTTTTTACTCTATCTAGGTGTCAGCTTGATTATTGGATGAGTCGATTAGCACTACCTGCTGGCAACTATCCAACCAGTGGGCTTAGCTGAGTCGAGAGGTGACAACAAAGATCATGGGAACGCCAAGCGAAGGAAATATGAACGATATGGAGATAATGGTTGAGCACTCTCTGGAATATAGAAACATTATTCACGACTATTGGACATTGGCATCCCGTCCAACACTTACAGAATCAGAAGCCGATCGCTTAGAGGAAATACTGCACAAAGCTCAGTCTGAGCCGTTACTTGAGTTTTTACTCGATGAAATTGACCATATTTTGGCACATGAATTAGGGTTACTCGATGAACAATTCATTAAACATCAACAAGATGAGTTGAGAAAAGCGATAGATCAGGCTTGGTGTGAACAAGTGCTTTTAGAGATACGAAATCGCTCAAAAGCTATTCAAAAGTACTTGAAAGGCAAAGGATTCTACACGGGTGCAATAGATGGTCAAATTGGTCCACGTACACAGGAAGCGATTGCCCTACTCAAGAAGGAAGCTAATCTAAAATTTGAGCGGCTTGAATTTTTTGATGTAGAAACTTGGTCTATATGCTAAGTCTAAGCTAATTTGCATTCAAGTTGCTTTTTGCGCCGAATGGTTCAAGGAAGAGGGATGAGGTGAAAATAAATCTCTTCCCTTTATCTTTTGAATAGAAGTAATAGTAAAAAAATGATTGTTTGCGGCGATAGGTTTTATTGAAATAAGAATATTTGGTTCTTCAGTACTTAGTATGCTAAATATATAGCGAAACAAGAAAAGAAGAGATAAATTTAGTGTATCTAAGAGTGAGCAAACCCTGACTGACATTGACAGATGAGGCGCATT